>JANMKN010000369.1:0-24293 GCA_031372065.1 Abditibacteriaceae bacterium
CACTGCGGAAAGTGCTTTTCCCACAAGGAAAGCACTTTCTCCTGTGAGAAAAGCCAATTTTCCGCTTCTCCAGCCACTTTTCGACCCGAAAAAGCCAATTTTCGCCGTTAATTCGACCTTCTTTATAGGGAAAAGGCCAAAATGAGGCTTATTTTTCTTTTTAGAATCTGTTTGAAAAGTCTTTTTCGCTCAATTCTCATAATTTTAGAATTGCCCCGTTCTTCGCTGGCGCGTTAGACTGTGAGGCCGACTGAAAGTCGGAATAAGTTGGTCTTTGAACTATGTCAACCGCCGCTCTGGAAGCACCTGAAAAACCAAGCAACGCGCGCCTTGTGAAAGAAAGCGTCACGCACTTGCGGCCTTATGTGCCCGGCAAGCCGATTGACGAAGTGAAGCGCGAACTGGGTTTGCCCGAAGATTTCATCATTTACAAGCTCGCCTCCAACGAAAATGTGCTTGGCCCCTCGCCCAAAGCCGTCGAAGCGATGGCGCGCGTCGCGCCCGATGTGTGGCTGTATCCCGACGACACTTGTTTCGATTTAAAAGGCGAACTGGCCCGTTTTTGGGACGTTTCGCCCGATCATTTCATCATCGGCAACGGCAGCGATGAGATCATTCATTTTTTAGCTCTCGCGCTCTTGGACGAAGGCGACGAAGTGATTTTCGCCGACCCCAGTTTCGTGCAATACAAAAGCGCCGCGATGTCCGCCGATTGCGCGTATCATGCGATTCCCTTAACCGACGATTACCGCCACGATTTGCCCGCCATGAAAGCGGCGGTCAACGAAAATACCAAGCTGATTTTCATCGCTAATCCGAATAACCCAACCGGCACCGTTGTAACAAAAACCGAACTCGACGAACTGCTTGATGGCCTGCCGCCTCACGTTGTGGTGGTGCTGGATCAGGCGTATTATGAATACGTCGAAAACGCCGATTCGCCGGACGGTTTGGATTATATTCACGATCACAATGTCGTGGTTTTACACACCTTTTCCAAAGCCTATGCGCTGGCCGGTTTGCGCGTTGGTTATGGCATCGCGCGGCCCGAACTGATTGGTTATTTACAGCAAGTGCGTGGCCCGTTCAACGTCAATATGCTGGCGCAATCCGCCGCCATTGCCAGTCTGCGCGACGAAGAGCAAGTGCCCAAAGCGCTGAAAAATAACAACAACGGCAAAGCGCAACTTTACGCGGCTTTCGAGCAAATGAACTTGCCGTATATTCCCACCGAAGCGAATTTTATTTTGGTAGATTGCGGGCGCGACACCAAAGCCCTGATGACCGAACTTTTGCGCCACGGCGTTATCGTGCGCACATTCGCGCCGCACGCGCTGCCGACATGGATTCGCGTGACCATCGGCACCCACGAGATGAACGAGCGATTTATTTCGGCGCTACGCGCTGTTTTATTTCAATAGAACGCGAATTTCGCAAATTTTCGGAAATTTACGCTCATCTTTTTGAAAGAAAATTTGCGTAAATTCGCGAGTATTTGCGAAATTCGCGTTCTATTTGGTTTTGAAGAGGATTTTGTGATTATCATTTTGAAACACGGTTCGGGCGAAGAAGCCATCGCTGCCGTGTCGGAAAAACTGGAAGAACACGGCTATATGCCGAGCGTGACACGCGGCACCGAGGAAACCATTATCGCGGCAGTCGGCTCGCCGGATATGACTGAAAAAGCCATTGTCGCGCCGCAATTGCAAGCGTTGGACGCGGTTGATCGCGTTTTGCTCGTTTCCAAGCCGTATAAATTGGTGTCGCGCGATGGGCATCCACATGATACGGTTTTCGACGTGCGCGGGGCACCCTCTGGGTCGGTCGAAATCGGCGGCTCGAATATCGTGATGATGGCCGGGCCGTGCAGCGTGGAAAAAGGTGATTCTTTGCTGACCACCGCGCGCGCCGTGAAAACAGCGGGCGCGCAAATTTTGCGCGGCGGCGCCTACAAGCCGCGCACCAGTCCGTATGATTTTCAGGGACTGGGCGAAGAAGGCTTGCAAATGCTGGCAAATGCGCGCGAAGAAACCGGCTTGCCGATTATCACCGAAGTGATGACGCCACATTTGGTGGAAAAAGTCTGCGAATACGCCGACATTTTGCAAATCGGAGCGCGCAATATGCAGAACTACGATTTGCTGCGCGAAGCCGGACGCGCCCGCACGCCGGTTATGCTAAAGCGCGGCCTTTCGGCGACAATTGAAGAGTGGCTCAAAGCGGCGGAATACATTTTGGCGGGCGGCAATTTGAACGTCATGTTTTGCGAACGCGGCATTCGCACCTACGAACCCAGCACGCGTTTCACCTTAGATTTATCGGCGATTCCCGCCATTAAACGCGCCTCGCATTTGCCGATTATCATTGACCCTTCGCAAGGCACCGGACGCCGCGATATGGTGGCCGCCATGAGCAAAGCCGCCGTCGCCGCCGGCGCCGATGGTTTAATTATCGAAGTGCATCCGCATCCCGAAGACGCTCTGAGCGACGGCCAGCAAACACTCGACACCGCGCAATTCGCCAAATTAATGGAAGAATTAAAGCCCATCGCAACGGCGGTAGGAAGAACAATCTAAAGAAGCTGGAGGTTAAGGTTAGGCATGGAGGCTTGCTTCCATGCCCTAATTTCCAGCCTCCAGCCCCTAAAAATGCTTTTTAACTCTGTTTGCATCGCCGGAGTTGGTTTAATTGGCGGCAGTTTTGGCCTTGCCTTGCGCGAACGCGGTTTGGCCGAACGCGTTGTTGGTTTGGCGCGCCGCGAAGAAACCTGCCAAGCCGCGCTGCAAATGGGTGCAGTGGATGCCGCCACCACAAACTTAGCCGAAGCGGTGCGCGGCGCGGAATTGATTCTCCTCGCGCCGCCCGTCGGACAAATCAAGCCACTCTGCGAACAATTAGCGCCCTTGGTTCACGGCGGCGTGATTATCACCGATGCCGGTTCCACTAAAGCGGGCGTGGTGCGCGATGGCGAAGCCCTACTCGGCCAGAAAGCGATGTTCGTCGGCGGTCATCCGATGGCAGGCAGCGAACGCACTGGCGTCGAGCAGGCCAAAGCCAACCTTTTTGAAAAAGCCGTGTGGATTCTTACGCCAACTTCCGACACGCCTGAAGTCGCCGTTAATCGCATGGTGGAACTCATCGAAGCCCTTGGCGCGGTGCCTTTGATTATTGATGCGGCGTTGCATGATAAATTGCTCGCCATCACCAGCCACTTGCCGCATATTACCGCTGCCGCGCTTGTGCATATTTTCATGCAAGCGCAAAACGAAACCGATTTCGCCAGTCAATTAATTGCCGGTGGTTGGCGCGATTCGACGCGCGTGGCCGCCGGCAGCGCCGAAATGTGGCGGGACATTTGTTTAGCCAACGCGCCCGCCGTGGCACGCAGCGTCGAAGACATGATCGAACAACTCGAAGAATTCCGCGATATGCTGCGCGACAGCGACGGCGCACGCCTCAACCAATGGTTTGAATCCGCCGCCCAAGTGAGAAACAAGCACGGCTATTTTCCGAGGAGCTGAACATAGTGCCCAAAACTCGCCGACTCAAAAACAGAAAAAGTGGCCTGCCCGCTTTGCAAGGCGGATGCGGGGAGCGGCGCCCTATGAATGCCGCAAACACCGGAACGGAATCAACTTCGCAAGAGTCTAATGATGAACTACAAAAGTATTTATGACACAACCAAAACCACTGGTTGAAGACATTCAGAACTTTGCCCAGAACATCGTGGATACAGTGCGCGAGCCGCTGTTGATTCTTGACGCCGCGTTGCGGGTGCGTTCGGCCAACCGCGCTTTTTATCAGGCTTTTCAAGTCTCTCCCCAAGAAACCGAAGACCGCCTGATTTACGAGTTGGGCAATGGCCAATGGGATATTCCCGCTTTAAGAACACTGCTCGAAGACATCGTGCCACAAAGTTCAGTTTTCAACGATTTTGAGCTTGAACACGATTTCCCGACCATTGGCCGCAAGGTAATGCTGCTCAACGCGCGTAAGCTGCGTCCGGGTGATCATACCGAGTTTTTGGTTTTGGCGATGGAAGATGTAACCGAGCGGCGCCGTGCTGAACGTCTGCTTGCCGAGATTGAAACCTACGCTCAAAACATCGTGGGCACCGTGCGCGAGCCGCTGCTAATGCTCGATAGCACCTTGCGCGTGCGCAGTGCCAACCGCGCTTTTTATCAAACTTTTCAGGTTTCACCCGAAGAAACGGAAAATCGCCTCATCTATGAGTTGGGCAACGGCCAATGGGATATTCCCGCGTTGCGCACGCTACTCGAAGAAATTATCCCTAAGAGTTCAGTTTTCAATGATTTTGAACTGGAACACACATTTCCAGCCATCGGGCGGCGCGTGATGCTGCTCAATGCGCGCCAACTGCGGGCCGGCATTGACACGGAATTGTTGGTTTTGGCGATGGAAGATGTAACCGAGCGGCGGCGTGCCGAGCGACTTCTCGCGGAAATCGAAACCTACGCTCAAAACATTGTGGACACAGTTCGGGAACCGTTGTTGATGCTTGACGCCGCGTTGCGCGTGCGCTCGGCCAATCGTGCTTTCTACCAAACTTTTCAGGTTTCACCCGAAGAAACGGAAAATCGCCTCATCTATGAGTTGGGCAATGGCCAGTGGGATATTCCCGCGCTTCGAACACTGCTTGAAGACATCATTCCGCAAAGCGCAGTCTTCAACGACTATGAACTGGAACACGACTTTCCCTCTATCGGGCGCCGTGTAATGTTGCTCAATGCGCGCGAATTGCGCGCCGGCAATCATACGGAATTGCTGGTGCTGGCTTTGGAAGATGTCACCGAGCGGCGACGCGTGCGTGACATGGAACTTCATTTCAACGCCGAGTTGCAAGAAAGCTATCGCCGCTTGCAAGAATTGGAAAAGCTGCGCGACGACCTGACCCACATGATTATCCACGACTTGCGGACGCCGCTGACCTCGGTCATTGCCGGAATGCAGACGTTGGAAGTGGTCGGCGAATTGAACGAGGATCAGCAGGAAATGATGGGCATCGCCATCATCGGCGGGGAAATTTTGCTGGGAATGATTAACGACTTGCTGGACGTGGAGAAACTGGAGTCCGGCTCGATGCAGCTTGATTATGCTTTGCTGTCCGCAGAAGAGCTTATCGCCAGCGCCGTTGGCCAAGTTGCACAGCTTGCAGAAAGCGAACGGTTGACGATTGTTTGTCAGCTTGCCGCTGAGGTGCCGCCGCTGTGGGGCGATGAAAACAAGCTGCGCCGCACTTTGGTTAACCTGATAGGAAATGCCATCAAATTCACGCCTTCGGGCGGAACGGTGACGGTCGCGGCGCGCCAAGGCACAGAAGAGCAAACAGTTGTGTTTTCCGTCAGCGATACGGGCGAGGGCATCCCGCCCGAAGCGTTCGGGCGTATTTTCGAGAAATTCGGCCAGGTGGAATCGCGTCAGGGCGGGCGCATCATGAGCACGGGCCTGGGCCTGACTTTTTGCAAACTCACCGTCGAAGCGCATGGCAGTCACATTGCGGTTGAAAGCGAGCCTAGCCAGGGCAGCACATTTTGCTTCGCCATTCCGCTTGTCGCGCCCCCGGCAGAGGCGGCAAAGGCTTAAAAGCAACCCGCGAAACTCTTCTTCCCACTGCTGTCAGGCGCGTTCTTCGTTAATCCGCAATTTTGACGCGATTATCGTAGCAGCGCGGAAGAACAACACGAAATGTGGAGCCTTGGCCGGGACTGGTTTCCAGTTCCAAACTGGCATTCAACAATTCGCACAACCGCTTCACGATGGAAAGACCGACCCCTTCGCCCGGCTGTTGACTGGCTGGGAGAGTTTGCGATTGAGCAGGCAAGGTCGGAGCATTGGCTAAGGAGCCTGCACTCCCGACTTGCTGCTGAGTTTCATTCACCTCATGTGAAGTTTGAGTCGCTTCGTAAAGTTGGTGTGCTAAGGGAGCGCCGGGGCCGGCATTCAGGCCGGGGCCGGTATCTTGAATACAAAACATCCAACTTTTGTTATCGTGGTTTTCGAGGGCGCTCCAGATAACCGTTACCCCGCCGCGCTGCGTGTATTTGAGAGCGTTGAGCAACAAGTTCTGCAAAATACGGAGGACTTTGGCGCGGTCGCCTTCGACGGGCAGCGACTCCGGCCCTTCCATCTTCAAAAACAAGCCGCGCTGCGCAGCCAGAGGTAGTGAAGTCTTGCAAAAATCCGCCAGCAAAACAGCAGCGTCGAAGGGCGCGACGTGGCGCTGATCTTGTCCAGCTTCCAGCCGGGCCAGGCTCATCAAGTCGTTGAGCATTTCGTGCAATGAGGACACGCCTCTTTGCAACATATCGAAAAACTGAAGACGCATCCGATCTGGCACCTCGTCGCGTTGCAGCATATCAGCCGCGCCTTTCACGACTGTCACGCTGCCGCGCAAATCGTGGGCGGCCTCGCGCCATGCTTCGGCGCGCGCTTGATCGAGTTCGTTCAAGGTGGACAGGGCTTGCTCCAAATCACGAACGTGGCCAGCCGCCTCGGCCTGATGCAAACGCCAGTATTGCGTGGTGCTTTCACTGATGCCATCCCAGCACAAGTGCGCCAACGCCCGCCGTGCCGTTGGCATGACTTGCGGTTCCAAGTTGGGGTGAGCAACCGCATAGTCTTCCAATTCCTCCATCAAACACATTTGCAAGTAACCCCATTCACGGGTCAACTCGCCCAACTGGTAACCTTGCTGCCATCGCAGCAAGCCGTGTTCTGTGACCTGTTCTTTTTCGTCCTGCTGATCCTGAACACTTTCCGTATCCGGCCATGCTCGCAGTTTGCGGGCGAAGGCATCTAAAACGCCGGGAATGTGATCATTAAATTGGAGGCGTGTCAGCGAGGAAGCGATGGTCAATCCGGAGGCATTCTCGGTTTCCGAGCGCCAGCGTTGCAAAAGAGCGTCGCGCTGCTCGCCAAAGCGAAAAGCCAGCGCGTTCAACTGCTCCCGTGTTTTTTCCATCGTGTTCATGTCGTTCATCGCCGATAGTATCCCATCTTTATCAGAACCTACGCAGCCCAGCCTATAAAACGAAAGCGCCGCTCCTGTTTGGGACGGCGCTTTTGACGGATAGGGCGCTTACTTCTTGAAGTTGCCGGTCAGCACCTCGGCGGCGTCATCGGCGAGGCGCGTGAGCGTTTCATCGGTGACGCAAAACGGCACGGCTTCGCAACCCGATTGTTTGGCGTGGGGCTGAAAACGGCGCAGAGTGATTTCGCTGCCGCTGACTTTGGCCTCGAAATACTCGCTGCGCGGGGCGCGCATGGTTTCGGGCGTCGAGCGCACAATGGCGGCGCCTTTGGCATCGCATTCGACAAATTGCAAGGCTTCGGACAGATACGTCGCTTTTTCGGCGAAGCGGCGCGCAACGGTTTCCGGGTCGCGCTTTGCGCCTTCGGCATGAACGACAACTTTTTCGGCCAGATGACTCAAGCGGTCATGATCGCACACGCGCACTTGCGCCGAAACTCTGCGCTCTTTGCGCCCGCTTTTGATGGTTTCCTGCGCTTCGGCATTTATCGGAAAAGGCCGTTTCATAGCCGCTTCTTTTTGCACCGCCTGCACTAATTTAATTCCGAGTGACATATCTCCTCCTACGGAGGAAGTTAAGAATTATGAGTTAAGAATTTTGAGTTAAATCCCTCTCAACTCAAAACTCTTAACTATCCTATAATCGTTTGCTCGTGGTCTTTGCCGTCGAAACTTAAAATCGTTTTCAATTTGCTTTCGACGGTTTCGAGATGCACAGGACGTTTCCAGATGGCGAACAGATTCTTCAGCGTGTCCTGTGCTTCGTCGGTTTTGAGTTCGGTGCCTTCAAAGCGATGCTGCAAATACAACTCGCCCCGGTTTTGGTAATTGCCATCCGTCACATAAATGAAAGGCCGTCCGTGGTTGGTGAGGCCAAAAAGCAGCTTTTGTTTGATGGCTGCAAAGTCGCGCGTGGCGATTTCATAGGCTTCAATGTCATCGTTCCACTCGTAGCCAAAGAGCATATGCTCGGCGACAAATTCGGGCGTCAGAAATTCGTCAATGAACGACACGTCATTGAAATGCTGCCACACTTCGAAGATTTTTTCTTTGCCGAGATTCGCGCCAGTGTCCCAGTGGCGCTTCTTTTTCATGTCGTAGCATTCCTCCCATTCGCGCCCGAATTGACCTTTGTTCCAGCGACGTTCGATATCGTTGAGCAAAGCCAAACCAAGGCGATAGGGGTTGATGCGTCCGGGATGCGCGGCGACGGTGCCGGAATGGTGTTCGGCGTAATCTATGGCTTCGTCGGGCTGCAAAATCTTTTGCGTCATCAGGCGTGTGTGCGCCCAGCACGCGCAACCTTCGTTCATGATTTTGGTCTGGCCCTGCGGCGCGAAATAATAGGCTTCTTCGCGCACGATGTTTAAAATATCGCGCTGCCACGCTTGCAACGGCGCGTAGTGCATGAGAAATTCCAGCACATCTTTTTCGGGCCGCGCCGGGAAATGCTGTTCGGCTTTGGCGTCGGCAATTTTCTTTTGGCGTTGCTCCTCCAAAAACGCCGGAGGGTTGATGTAATCTTCCATATAACCCGACGCTTTGAGCTTATGTAGAGGCGCGTTTTCGTCTTCGCTTGGCGCCGCACTTTGCTCTTCGCGGCGCTTGATAAACGGCGCGTGCATATCAATTAAATCTTCGATGGTCAGGCAGCAGTCAATGAAATTTTCCACTTCCTCGACGCCGAACGTTGCCATGTATTGCCGCACGCGCTGGCCGTGATTCGCCATTGCATCGAGCATTTTGCGATTCGTCGGCGCGAACATATAATTGTGCTTGAAAAAATGCGCGTGCCCGCAAACGTGCGCGATAACCAGTTTTTGGTCAACCAACGGATTGGAATCCAAAAGATAGGCATAAACCGGATTGGTGTTGATGACCATCTCGTAAATTTTCGAGAGGCCAAAACCATACGATTTCGAGAGGCGCTCGTATTCCATCCCGAAACTCCAATGCGGATAGCGCGTGGGAAAGCCGCCATAAGCCGCGACTTCGCTCATCGTCAGGTAATCCACCATTTCGTAGAACACCGGATAAAAGTCGAAGCCCATCGCCCGCGCGTGATCTTCAATCTCGCGCTGCACTGACAAGAGTTCGGTTTTGGTAATCATGGCTTTTTCTGAAATAGACCATAAAACGGCAATTCGTTAGTCCTTCGATAATTCACTGTTGGCGCAGAGCCAATCTTACCCTGCCACTTCATATGTTTCTTCGTTTTCGGATCGTAATAACCAGCCACATTATGCAAGACAGCACCTTTACCATCGAAATACTGAATAAAAGTCACAAGTCCTTTTCCCTGTTTTGCAGGTGATTGCCTTAAATCCTGCCAAATCACTCTCGCCAAATTTCCCGTTTCGTAATAGGAATAGCTAACTTGCTTTTCCGAATTTAGGAGCGTCTGGTCAACTCTTTCAACGGACACGATTCTCTCATTTTTCAGCCAAACCATTGCGCGCTTTTGATAGGTTTCCCAATTCTTTGGGTTTTTCAATGCGCTTTGTCTCTTTAATTCTTTCCAATCTTCTTTGCCTTTTCCTTTCGACAAATCAGCAACCATACGCACCATGCTTACACGCATGGCGGTATACCTAAAAACTTCATCGCAGTAGGCCATAGCCTTTGTGGTTTCTGAATCCTTTGCAGAAACCACAAAGGCCAGAAACAACGTCAACATCGAAGCAGCAAAAATCGTCTTCATCATTGCACGCATAAATCATCGTCCCTTTCCCAAAAACGCCTTAATCGCTGGCTCCCCTTTGCCCAAACTTCAATTGCCCCGCCCGTAAACGAGCGGGCTGATGGGGAAAGCCCGGTAAACCGGGCTGCTAACCATGTATTGTGCGATGTGACAGCCCCGTTCACGGGGCTTTATAATTCAGCCCGCTCGTTTACGGGCGGGACAATTCGCGGTTGCTATTCGTTTTCGCTTTCGATTGTCTCCAACAACCGCGAAAGGCGTTTTGCAGCGTGGCGTTCTTCTTGTTCTTCGATATAGCGCACAACTTTTTCGGTTTCGTCGGCACGCAAAGAAACCACGCCATAGCCTTCTTGCCATTTCAAAAAGTTTCGCGCACCGAAACGATGATTGTGTTCATACGAAGTAGCGCCTTTGATTTCACCAATGAATTCTGCCGGTGCAATCGTGGGTTTTAATCGCACCAGCAAATGCATATGATCGGGCATCGCGTTGCACGCTATCGGATTCACGCCGCGTTTTCGACAGGCTTCGCCAACAGCGTCAATCACTTGTCGTTTGGTGCCTTCTTCAATGAGCGGCAATCGCTCTTTCGTGGCCCACACAAAATGAAAACACAATTGATGAAAACTATGCGATGCCATTGCACCCTGCCTTTCAGCCCCGTTCACGGTTTTTTTTGCGTCAGCCCGCTCGTTTACGGACGGGCTAAACATCATCGTCCCTTTCCCAAAAACGCTTTAATCGCGCTTAAAATGTCGTCGCGGTCGTTGATTTCGGCGGTGACAACTTTGTCTTCGTCTTCAAATTTGTCGTAAATATCCGCCAAATACTGGCCGCTACCCCAGTAACTTGTCACTTGGCCGTAGCAAAACTGATTCACCTTCGGCAAAAGCTGATTTTCCAGCAAGTCGTTGCAGCGATGGTTGTCTTCTTCCCAGTTATCGCCGTCGGAAAAATGAAAAGCGTAGATGTTCCAATCGCTCGGCGGAAAGCGTTCGTCAATGATGCGATTCATGGCGGCATAAGCCGAACTGATTTTGGTGCCGCCGCCTTCGCGGGTGTGATAAAAAGTGTGTTCGTCCACTTCGCGCGCATCGGCATCGTGAATGACATAGGCTTGCGAGACGCTTTTGTATTGCGAACGCAGCCATGTATCAATCCAGAACGCCGTGATGCGCACCAGTTCTTTTTGCTCGTCGCCCATCGAACCGGAAACGTCCATCGCGTAGATAATCACGGCGTTGGCTTCGGGCAGCAAAACCGGATTCCAACTGCGATAGCGTGTGTCTTCTTTGATCGGCACAATTTTCGGATTCTGCGCGTTGTAATCGCCCGATAAAACCTGACGGCGCAACGCCTGTTTATAAGTGCGCTTGAAGTGGCGCAGCGATTCGGGGCCGACATTGGAAATTCTGGTATATTTATCGGCCTCGCGCGTGATGTTTTTCTTGCCGCGCGGCTCTATATGGGGCAGTTCCAATTCTTCGCCGAGCATGGCCGCTAATTCTTCCAATGGCACATCCACTTCAAGAATATGTTCGCCCGCGCCTTGCCCGGCTTGGCCTTTGTCAGTGCCATCGCCGCCGAGCGGGTCGCCGACATCGCCCGGCCCCTGCCCGACGCCGCCGGTGTTTTTGTGGCCGTAGCGAAACTGTGGCAGCGTGATTTGCGGCAAGGGAATCGAAACCAAGTCGCGTCCTTTTTTGCCAATAAGTTCGCCATTGGAAATGTATTGCTTCAGTTGCCCTTTGATTTTTCCGCGCACGATTTGTCGAAACCGTGCGTTGTCTTCTTCAATCCTCATTGCCATTTTGTTTCACCTGCCTTCGTTCTTTTGCATCCGCTATTTTGAGCAATTTGATTACGCTTGTGTAATTCCTCTTCCGAAATCCAGTTGGGGGACTAACCATTGGGTGATTCAGTGAGAACTTCGTATTGGTCAACGTAAAAGACAAGGCTGTTCGCCCGCCTTTATCTTTTTGACTTACCTTCGCGCCCTTGCTCAAAAGCAATCGCACAACAGACTCGTTGCCATCCCAAGCCGCGATCATTAGGGGTGTCTGGCCGTCTACCCAATCTGCAACATTAACTTTTGCGCCGTTGTCTATCAAGAACTTACAGGCTTTTACATTTTGCGCTCCCTGTAAAGGTGTAAGTCCAGACCTATCTCTGTAATTAACATTTGCACCTTCGTTAATTAAATGTTGCATCTCAACAAGATTAGGTTGGCCCTTCCACGCTTCGTCGAATAGGGCAACGTCATTGCGATGCCGTAAGGCATATCGTAGGGGCAGCAACAAACTGAAAGGTAGAGCAATCAGTGCTACCCTCTTTACAGTTCTCACTGTCTGCCACACTTTCATTTCCGAACATCGCCCCGCGCGAAGATGCTCGCCACATATTGCAGCACGTCGTTCGCGCAGATTTCGCAGTAGCCGTATTGAGTGATGAGGCGCGTTTTCACGACCTCGATTTTCTCCTGCGTGTCTTTGTCCACCACGTTGGAAACGATACTGGTCAGCTTGATCGAATCCTTTTGGTCTTCAAACAATTTCAATTCCAGCGCCTTGTGCAGACGCGGATTGGAATCGTAGCCGAAAGTTTTGCCCTGCAAGGCCAAACTGCCAATGTAGTTCATGATTTCGCGCCGAAAATCGTCTTTTCGGCTTTCGGGAATATCAATTTTGTCTTCGATGGAGCGCATCAAACGCTCATCAGGGTTTTCGTCGGCACCGGTGAAACGGTTCTTCACTTTTTCGTGAGAAACGTAGGCGTTCACGTTGTCAATGTAGTTGGAATTGAGCCGCTTCAACGCTTCTTCATCAGCGGAAATCGCGCGTTGCACTTCGCTTTTGGCGATGTCTTCGTATTCGCTTTTCACAACCGACAACAGTTCCCGATAACGTTTTTTGGTTTCCTCGTTGTTAATCAACGAATGATGCGCCAAACCGCGCTCTAATTCGTTCATTACCATGAACGGATTGATGCAACTGGCGGCTTCTTCGCCGACTAAAGCATTGGAAATTTTGTCCTGAATATAACGCGGCGAAATGCCTTCCATGCCTTCGTTTTTCGAGGCGGCGCGCAGTTCGCGGATGTTGTCTTCGGTATAACCGGGCAGCGTTTTGCCGTCATACAACTTCAGCTTTTGCAACAACGACAAATCCGGCTTCGATGGCGCTTCCAATCGCGTTAAAACGCCCCACATGGCCGCAATTTCAACGGTATGCGGCGCGATGTGTTTGCCTTTAATCACAGCGGGGTTGTAATCGCGTTGATAGATGCGAATTTCGTCGGAAAGCCGCGTGTTATACGGAATATCCACTTTCACGGTGCGGTCACGCAAGGCTTCCATGAACTCGTTGTTTTGCAGTTTTTTGTATTCCGGCGAGTTGGTGTGGCCGATAATCACTTCATCAATATCGGTCTGCGGAAAACGCTTCGGCTTGATTTTATGTTCCTGCGAAGCGCCCAGCAAATCGTAAAGAAACGCCACGTCTAACTTCAATACTTCGACGAACTCAATCAGGCCACGATTGGCGATGTTGAACTCACCGTCGAAATTAAAGGCGCGCGGATCGCTTTCACTGCCGTATTCGGCAATTTTGCGATAGTTGATGTCACCGGTCAATTCGGTGGAATCCTGATTCTTTTCGTCTTTCGGTTGAAAGGTGCCGATGCCAACGCGGTCTTGCTCTGAAAGCACGATGCGGCGCACGCGCACTTTCTCCAAAACGCGTGTCCAATCGCCGTCGGCCTTTTTCAATTCCTCGCGGAACATAAAACGGCACAGCGGGCATAATTCGCCTTTGATGTGAATATGCCACTTTTCATCAAGGCCATCATTGAGCAAATGCTCCAATTTGGCGCGCATTTCGTGCGGCACAAGATGCAACGGTTCTTCGTTCATCGGGCATAACGTTGAAGTGCCGTCATCATTGAGCCACTCGAAGGAATAGAGCGCGCCGTCTTCGGTTTTGGAATAGGCTTCAAGACCTTTTTTTAAAAGCCGCACAATGGTGCTTTTGGCGCTTCCAACCGGGCCATGAAGCAGCAAAACGCGCTTTTCGGTGCCATAACCACGCGCCGCGCTTTTGAAAATTTGCACAAGATGCATCAGCGCTTTATCAAGGCCATAAACGGCGTCGCGGCCTTCATCGAAGGGGTCGCTGAAAAAATAGTAGCGCGTGATGCGCTCTTTGTTTTCTTGATAATCCTCGCTGCCATGCGCCAGAATCATCTGATAAATGCGTTGAAAAGCTGTCTGCACGAGGTGAGGATTTTCGCGCACGAGATCAAGATATTGTGAAAAAGTGCCATCCCATGTGAGCGCGCGATAATGGTCTTTATCTTGCGCCTGCGACAGCGAAGCTAAAATGGATTGCGACATAAACGCCTCCTTTAGAAAAGGCGAAAACCGACGAAGAGAAAGCGAAAACAGCGCGCCACCCATAGCTTCAGCCTGTCGGCTTTTGCCCTTTTGTGGCACGATATTTCGGAGGCGTCAGGAAAGAATTTCGTGGCGCGCGTTACTGCGTTACGTTGAGGAACAACGAAGAACAAAAATAGGTTCGATGCCTAACAATTCCCCGGACTGCGAGGTTTACGAAGTCTTGCGGAAGGTTGGCCTTGATTATGTTGCGTTTAATGTCTTGCGACATCGGCTGCGATGAGACTTCAATGCTTTAAGTGGCGGCTTTGACGTAACCGCACCGTGCAAGTTACAAAAATTTTACCATTAGCCAATTTTCTGTTCAAATAAGGTTTTCAGAACATCTTAAATCGAAGATTGCGCGCCTTTTTCAAGGCTCAGATTGTGTAAAGACGCGGACAGGAAATATAACAACCGCTTGCGGCTTTCATAACTCTAAAGATTGTTCATGAGAAATCTCACCTGGCTCATTTTTCGCGGCTTGCTTTTGCTTGGTCTCGCGGCGTTTTTGCTCGGCAACAGTGGCGCGCAACAACAATATGTCGCCTTAGCCGACGCACCAAAAGCGAAGTTGCGCTTTAACAAAGACATCCGCCCGATTCTTTCCAACTCGTGCTTTTTGTGTCACGGCCCGGACGAGAAAAAGCGCTCGGCGGGTTTGCGTCTCGATATGCGCGATGTGGCCGTTGCCAAAGGCGCCATTGTGCCGGGTAAGCCGGACGAAAGTGAGATTTTAAAACGCGTCATGGCGCACGGCGACGACCAAATGCCGCCGCCTGACAGCATCAAGCCGCGTTTAACAGACAGGCAAATCGCCACACTGCGCCAATGGATTGCCGAAGGCGCCGAATACGAGCCGCATTGGGCTTTCGCGCCGCTTTTGGAAGTTGCGCCGCCTGCGAACAAAAACAAAACGTGGCCCAAAAACCCCATTGACAATTTCATCTTGGCGCGGCTCGAAAGCGAAAATATTCAGCCGTCGCCGCCCGCAGACAAAGCCACGCTTTTGCGCCGCGTGAGTTTAGATTTAACCGGCCTTCTGCCAACGCCCGATGAAGTGCGCGCTTTTCAAAACGACAAAGCGCCGGATGGTTACGAAAAAGCCGTGGACAAACTTTTGGCGTCGCCGCATTATGGCGAACGCTGGGGCCGTCATTGGCTCGACCAAGCGCGTTATGCCGATTCCAACGGCTACACTTTCGATAACGAACGTCCGATGTGGCCGTATCGCGATTGGGTGATTAAAGCCTTCAACGATGATATGCCGTTCGACGAGTTCACCATCGAACAACTCGCGGGTGACTTATTGCCCAATGCCACAAAATCGCAAATCATAGCTACGGCCTATCATCGTAACACGGGCATCAACGAAGAAGGCGGCAGTGACCCGGAACAGTTTCGCAACGAAGCGACGGTTGACCGCACCAACACCACGGCGACAGTATGGCTCGGCCTGACGATGGGTTGCGCGCAATGTCACACCCATAAATTCGACCCGATTACGCACCGCGAATACTATCAAATGTTCGCGTTTTTCAACAACAACGAAGACGTAAATAATAAAGGTGCGACAGTGCCTGTGGCGCAGGGCGAAGTCTTCGGCCAAACGCAGGCCGTTAGCGCCGCCGATGTTAGCAAAGCCCAAGACGCGTGGGAGAAAAAAGAAGTCGCGCGTTTGGCGCCACAAAGCACAACAAATACGCCCGCCGTTTGGACAAACGCGCATTATGTGGATTACGACACGGAAAACAACGGCGGCTTTCAATTGTTGCCGGATAATTCGCTGCTTTCCGATGGTAAAGCCGGGCCGAACGACACATATCGCATCGTCAGCAAAACCGACTTGCCGCAAATCGCCGCGTTTCGCTTGCGCGTTTTGCCGCACGAATCGCTGCCCAAAAACGGCCCCGGCACAGCGGGCAACGGCAACTTTGTTTTGACGCAAATTGAAGCAACCCTCGACGGCACGCCTTTGAAAATTGCCTCAGCGCGGGCCGACCACGAACAAGCCAATTATGCCATCAGCGGCGCGCTCGATAACGACCCAAAATCCGGCTGGGCCATCAACGCTGGCGCCGATTCCAAAGCCAAAATGAACGCGCCGCACGAAGCGGTTTTCTTCTTCCAAAAGCCGGTTGCCACCAACGGCAAGCCGCTGCAAATTCGACTCAAACACGAATTAAACGACCGCTATCTCATTGGCCACTTTGCTCTCGATTTCATCGCCACGCCGCCAACAGTTGCATTATCCGACGCCGATGAAAAATTATTAGTGGCGCTGCAAACAGAACGGGCCAAGCGCAGCGACGAGAAAAAGAAAGTCATTGAAATCGCCTTCGAGCCGTCGCGCCCCAAGCCAAACACCGTTGATTTAATGGTAATGAAAGAGCGCGCTCAATTGCGCCCAACTTTTCTATTGCAGCGCGGCGACTTTTTGCGGCCCGATCAAAAACTCGGCGCGCTCGAACCCGGCACGTTGGGCGTTTTGCCACCGCTTAAACATGAAGGCCGCGCCACGCGATTGGATTTGGCGAAATGGCTTGTCTCAAACGAAAATCCGCTGACGCCGCGCGTGACGATGAACCGCATTTGGATGCGTTATTTCGGACGCGGCTTAGTCGAAACCGAAGAAGATTTCGGCTCGCAAGGTTCGGCGCCCACGCATCCCGAATTGCTCGATTGGCTGGCACGCGAATTCATCAAAAACAAGTGGTCGCAAAAAGCCATGCACCGCTTGATTGTCACCTCGGCGACGTATCAACAAAGCTCCAAAGCACGGCCCGATTTGGTGGAAAAAGACGCGCTCAATTTGCTGCTCGCGCGGCAAAATCGCCAGCGCGTTGAAGCCGAAATTGTGCGCGACGCGGCGCTTTCGGCCAGCGGACTTTTAACGGGCACCATCGGTGGCCCCAGTGTGCGCCCGCCGCAGCCCGAAGGCGTTTATGCCTTCACGCAAGTCGGCAAAAAATGGACGGCCAACACCGGCGCCGACCGCTATCGCCGCGCGCTTTACACGCTCTTTTATCGCAGCGCGCCCTACCCGCTTTTGACGACTTTCGATTCGCCCGATTTCCAGACCGTTTGCACGCGCCGCACGCGTTCCAATACGCCGCTGCAAGCGCTAACGTTAGCCAACGACGCGTCGTTTTTAGAACTCGCCCAAGGCCTCGCCGCGCGCGTTTTGCGTGAAGCGCCAGACGACACCGCGCGTTTGAAGCAGATGTTTTGGCTGTGCCTGTCGCGCGAGCCTTCGGCCAAAGAACTAAGCGTTTTGCAAACGTTTTTCGACAAGCAAAAAGCGGCTTTTTCAAAAGACGAAAAATCTGCAAACCAATTCTTGCAAGGCGCGCTCTTGCCCGAATTAAAAAACGGAAACATAGCGCAAAACGCCGCTTTGGTTAGCGCCGCCCGCGCCGTTTTAAACACCGACGCGTTTATCACGCGCGAATAAAAACCATGAATGACTTCGACAAACGATTATCACGCGCCATTACGCGGCGGCATTTTTTTGAAAAGTGCGGCGTGGGTTTGGGCGCGTTTGCGCTCAACTTGATGCTGCAAAAAGATGGCTGGGCCACCGATGGTGTCTCGCAAGGTGGCGGGCCGCTGCACGCCCTCACGCCGGGCGAAATTGACATGGCGAATCCGCTGGCGCCGCGCCCTGCGCCCGCACCGGCCAAAGCCAAGCGCGTGATTTATCTGTTCATGGCGGGCGCGCCGAGCCAACTCGATTTATTCGATGACAAGCCGAAACTCCGCGAACTATCGGGCCAAAAACCGCCGCCCAGTTTGATGGAAGGCAAGCGTTTCGCGTTTTTGAAAGGCAACGAAACGCTGCTCGGCACGGGGCGCAAGTTCGAGCAAGTCGGGCAATGCGGCATGACCATCAGCGAACTTTTGCCGCACACCAAAAAAATCGCCGACGAAGTGTGCTGGCTGCGCGGCATGAGCACCGATGTTTTCAATCACGGCCCGGCCAAATTGTTTATGAACAGCGGTTTTCAAGCGCCGGGACGACCCAGTTTCGGCAGTTGGCTGACTTATGGACTCGGCAGCGAAAGCCGAGATTTGCCCGGTTTTGTGGTTCTGCAAAGTGGCCCGCGCGGGCCTCGTGGTGGCAGCACGTTATGGAGCAGCGGCTTTTTGCCGACGGCCTTTCAAGGCGTGCCGTTTCGCAGCGGCGGCGACGCGATCTTGAATTTGCGCTCGCCCGAAGGCCTGTCGCGCGAGCAGGAACACGACTTTTATGATGCCGTCGAAGCCTTGAATCAACTGCGCCACGACGAAACCGGCGACCCGGAAATTCTGACGCGCATCAACTCGTATGAAACCGCCTTCAAGATGCAAACCAGCGCGCCGGAACTGATGGACATGAGCAAAGAAACGCCCGAAACGTTGGCTTTATACGGTGTCGAAGCGGGCAAACCGAGTTTTGCCAACAACTGCCTTTTGGCGCGGCGCCTCATCGAACGCGGCGTGCGTTTTGTGCAGTTGTATCACACCGATTGGGATCATCACGGCGACAAAACCAACAACCTCAGCGATTCCATCGAAACGCGCTGCCGCGAAGTTGACCAAGCCAGCGCCGCTTTAGTCAAAGATTTAAAACAGCGCGGTTTATTGGAGGATACGATTGTGATTTGGGGCGGCGAATTTGGCCGCACGCCGATGGGCGAAGTGCGCGCCACAGTGGGCCGCGACCATCACATTGACGCTTTTACCATGTGGGTGGCCGGTGGCGGCTTCAAACCCGGCTTCATCCACGGCGCCACCGACGAACTCGGTTTCGGCGCCACCGATGGCGCCAAACACGTCCACGATTTGCACGCCACGCTTTTGCATCAACTCGGCTTCGACCACACCCGCCTCACCTACCGCTTCCAAGGCCGCGACTTCCGCCTCACCGATGTGCATGGCGAAGTGGTGAACGAAATTTTGGCGTGAAGGAACATTTTTAAAAGCACAAAGAACGAACAAGCATGAAAAAATTCATCGTCGCATTGTTATTGAGCGCAGCTTTCATTTGTAGTCAAATCGCTTTCGCTGACCCGCCAAAAGCAGAGACTAACGAACAAATCACAGAAGTTTCTTTTCGCCAAGCCTGCCTATGCTCGGATTGGGTAGATATTACCCTTAAAGCAGATTCTCCTTTAACTGCTCCCTATCTTGGTTTGGTCTCCCGCTGGCTTGAAACACAACATATTTTTGACCTCAAAGACAAGTATTTTTTTCAAGATCACACTACAGAATGCAACCAAACTTTCACAATCGTTCGTGGCGGCCAGAAAAAAGTCATTGCCGCTGATTGTGCTGCCGTCCCGCCAGAGCTTTGGGCATTAGAAATGATAATGCGCCGGATAATTGATGAAATCAAACAAAGTCAGCGACGCGAGGAACTGGAAAAACAGGGAGTGCGTGGTAAGTTTCAGAATTATATTGCAGAGAAAAATCCAATGGATGAGAGGTCTGTAAATGCAATGGTATGGTTTGAACCTGAGCCATATCAACCCGGTTTGCAAGCTCGCGGCACTCAAATAACCGAAAACACGACATGGCATTTTCACGCTCCTCTGATGCCCGGCACTTATCGTATGATTCTGGATGTGCAAAGCCGAACGCCTTCAAGAATTCCCTTGGAACTGATAAAAGTTGAAGCCAACAAATTCACAGAATTGGAAATTGATTACTCGAAAGTAGTGTCTCCAGTCAAACGATGAACGCGCCTCACCGATGTGCATGGCGAAGTGGTGAACGAGATTTTGGCGTAATTTTACGCCATCGGACACGCTACAGCCTGTCCGAATCTTTATTACGCACTCTCATCCGATTTCCCGCCTTTGAGCAGGGCGTAAATCGCCATGGCGTGGCCGTGACCTAAATCAAAATCGTCTTTGAGCCATTGCACGATTGCGCCCGCTTTGATGCCGCTTTTGATTTTGCCGCCCTCGGTGAAGCCTTTTTCCTCAGCCATGCGCCGAAAATCGTCCGGCCCTTTGCCGGTTTTGGTCTTGATGTTGTCCAAATACGCTTGAAATGACATAATTTCCCTTTCGATATTGGCCCGCACGACAAAAAGAGCAAATATCGCCACGATTAGACAGCCGCCGATGGCGATGTCATTCGCCTGATCGTTGGAGGGCAAACCCCAATGCAACGCCCGCAAAGAGCCAAGGCGAACCAAAATCAAGATAATCCCGCCTGAAATGGCTATTTGGCGCCGCTTTTTCGCTTTTTTACTTCGCACATCCCTGATTTTACTGCTTTCTTTGCGCAAAACCGGCCTCGGAAATGGGAAAACCGGCCTCGGAAACGGGAAAAACCCACTCGGATTTCCCATTTCCGAGTGGGTTTTTCCCATTTCCGAGGCCGGTTTTTGCATTTCCGAGTGGGGTTTTCCCGTTTCCGAGGGAGGTTTTCACGAAATCAAGTCGTTTTTTTGGCAAAACGGGCGGGCGGCGCACATTCAACTTAAAAATCCGCCATAATAAAAATAGCCTGCGCGGGCAACGATTGTGTGTTGCCTGAAGCGCGGGAAATTTCTTGGATGGAGGCCAAAAATGGCTCAAGTAAAGCTGAATTTGAAAGATTTGACGGTGCCGGAAAAAATTCAGATGGGACGGCAGGTGATAACCGCCATGACGGGAAATTCCAACTTCGTCACGCCCAACCCGACTTTGGCGGCGCTGACCGCCGTAACCGACCAACTCGAAACCGTTTTCAACGCGGCGCAACTCAAAAAATTGCAATGGGCTACGGCGGTTGATGTGCAAAATGCGTCCGACAAGCTGTGGGAGACGGCGTTCACACAGGAAGCCTCTTACGTGCAATCGGCGTCGGGCGGCGACGCCACAAAAATTCTTTCTTCCGCGATGGGCGTGCGCGATGCAGCGCATCCCTCCGATTTGCCCGCGCAACCGCAAGACCCCGCCGTCACCGAAGGCGATAATGACGGCGAACTCGATTTTCATTGGGATGGTGTCAAGGGTAAAACCGCTTACGTCGTGCAGATTTTGGCGGGAGAAAACCCCAGCGGCGCGTGGGGCAGCGATAAAACCGTAACGAAATCGAAAATCGAAATTACGGGTCTGGTGTCGGGCACGCGTTATTGGCTGCGCGTCTGCGCCGTCAACGCCGCCGGACAAGGCCCGTGGAGCAATCCCGTCAGCAAAATCGCGCCGTAAATGTAAGTGGAGCGCGGGCGCTCCATGCAGAAAACGACAAAATATGCTAATTTCACGAAAAAATCACTGCGATTGTGACCATTTCGTGCAAAATTTTCATTTTTTTCTTGCTAAAATCCGTTTTGATTCCCATGTTCGCCGTATCAATTTGAAAGATTCATTTCGCTGGCGCGGCGACAGGCAAAAATCAAAGGAGAACGACAATGAAGAAGTTCGCTTTACAGATGGGCACCGGTTTGTTGATCACGAGTTTGCTTGGCGTCGCGTTGGCCGCAGGCAGCGACAAAAAAATGGACGGCAAAATGACGCCCAAGATGGCACCGAAAATGGCGCCCAAAGCCAAAATGACGCAGATGACGGCTACCATCAGCAAAATGGCAGGCCATAAACTGACGGTTATGCCCACTGCCGCCGGCAAAAAAGCTGTGGCGACTACAGTTATGGTGCCCGCGTCCGCCAAAATCATGATGGGCAGCCACATGATGAAGTTGTCAGACCTCAAAATGGGCCAAAAAGTCGTCTTTATGATGACCAACGGCACCGTCACCAAAGTCATGATGACGGGCGATTCCAAAATGGCACCGAAAATGATGCACAAAATGGACGGCAAAATGATGCACAAAATGGGCGGCAAGATGGATCATAAAATGGCACCCAAAAAGCCGTAATTGGATTTTGGCAAGTGGCATTTTTCAACAGCGCGCGGAATTGCTCCGCGCGCTGTTGCTTTTGGGCTTACACTCTTATCGTTATGGAAAACCTTTCGATTTTGGGCGACATCAGCGACGAATCGCGTCATCGCGCGGCGCGGCGCGGGCAATGGCTCGAAGTGTTGACCATTGTTTGGAACAGTCTCGAAGCCCTGCTTAGTATCAGCGCCGGATTGTTGGCGGGCAGCATCGCTTTGGTGGGTTTCGGTTTCGATTCGTTGGTCGAAATTATGGCGGGCGTCGCGTTGCTGTGGCGCTTGCGTCACGAAGGGTCGGCGCGGCGCGACGAAATCGAAAAAACCGCGCTCAAATGGGTCGGCGCGAGCTTTGTTTTGCTGGCGCTTTATGTGTCCTACGAAGCGTTGCACGCCCTGATAAAACGCGAAACGCCACAGGAAAGCTACCTCGGCATCGCTATCGCGCTGCTGTCGCTCCTCGTGATGCCGATTTTGGCGCGGGCCAAACGAAACGTCGCCGCGCAATTGCAAAGTCGCGCTCTGCAAGCCGATTCCAAACAAACCGATTTGTGCGCTTATTTATCGGCGATTCTGCTCGGCGGGCTGGTTTTAAACGCGCTTTTCGGCTGGTGGTGGGCCGACCCGCTTGCCGCGCTGATTATGGTGCCGATTATTCTCAAAGAAGGCATCGGCGCCTTGCGCGGCCACTCTTGCGGCTGCGATTCGTGCGGCGATGCTTTGTAAAATCCAATGTCTCAACCTACTTCCCTGCCCGAAATAATCTTGCGCCCGCCGGGGCCAAAAGCGCGTTATCCGGGCGAGTTTATGCTGCGTTCGCGGCGCGATATGCTGGCAGTTTTATCGGGCCTCGCGCGCGATTTTGGCGACGCGGCTTTTGTCGAAACGCTGGCCGGACGCTTATATTTTTTCAACCATCCCGACGCCATCCGCGAAGTGTTGCAAGTGCAATCGCAAAACTTCGTCAAAAGCCGCGCGCTGGTGATGGCGAAGCGGCTTTTGGGCGAAGGTTTGCTGACCAGCGAAGACCCGCTGCATCGCCGTCAGCGCATTTTGATGCAACCGGCGTTTCATCACAAACGCGTCAAAAAATACGCCGATGACATGACGCATTACGCGCTGCAAATGAGCGACACGTGGCAAGCAAACCGCGTGGTAGATATGCACCACGAAATGATGGCGCTCACGTTAGCCGTCGTGGGCAAAACGCTGTTCAACACCGAAGTCGGCGAAGAAACGCAGCGCGTCGAAGACGCCATGCAAGCGATTATGCCGCTTTTTACGCGCTCGTTTTTGCCGTGGGCCGAACTTTTAAATCGCCTGCCATTGCCCGCCAACAAACGCTTCGACCAAGCGGGCGCGGCCTTGGATGAAACCATTTTTCGCATCATCAAAGAACACAAAAACTCCGGCGATGTCGGCGATTTAGTTTCGATGCTACTCATGGCGCGCGATGAAGAAAATCAGCCGATGAGCGACAGTCAAGTGCGAGATGAGGCATTAACCATTTTCTTAGCGGGCCACGAAACAACGGCCAACGCGCTGACTTATACATGGTATTTGCTGGCCGGGCATCCCGAAATAGAAGCGAAAATGCAGCGCGAAGTGGACGAAGTTTTGGAAGGCCGCGCCGCCACAATGGATGATGTGCCGAATTTAATCTACACGCAGATGGTGTTCGCCGAAGCAATGCGCTTGTATCCGCCCGCGTGGGCTTTGGGCCGCCGTTCGTTAGAAGATTGCGAAATTATGGGCTATCATGTTCCCAAAGATTCTTTGGTTTTAGTCAGCCAATGGACAATGCACCGCGACGCGCGCTTTTGGCCCGACCCGTTAAAATTCGACCCCGAACGTTTTACCGAAGAAGCCAAAGCCGCGCGGCCCAAGTTCGCTTATTTTCCCTTCGGCAGCGGCCCGCGCACCTGCATCGGCGAAGCCTTCGCATGGATGGAAGGCGCACTGTTAATTGCCACACTCGCACAAAAATGGCGCGCGTGTAAAATTGACACGAAGCCGCTGCAATTGAAGCCGCTGATTACTTTGCGGCCTAAAAATCCGGTGATGATGAAGTTAATTAGCCGCTAATCTCCGATACGCAAAAAAGTGAAAAACGACGCGATTTTTCGAAAATTGCGTCGTTTTTTCTCTATTTTTGCGCAGCGTAGCTTGGCGGCTAATCTACAAACGTATCAACCGCAACAACGCGCGTATATTTTTCGTGCCAAAGGCTGACGGGATTGGCG
>JANMKN010000387.1:0-2168 GCA_031372065.1 Abditibacteriaceae bacterium
AGCGCACGCAGCGGCTCTTTCTGACGACGGGACATCAAGACCTCCCCAGAATCAGTGCTCCGAAAATCTCTCTTCGCGACTGAGGATGAGTATCCCCCTCCTTACAGGAAATGGCTACGCGCATCCCGGATGACCCACTACCTACATTCCCTATAAATGAATTCGCAGAGAGTGTAGGTAGCAACTTTCGCGTTCAATGGTAAGCGCACTGCGGCAGGGAATTTTAAACTTAAGAAATTAGGAACAGCGTGTTCGACGCAGTTCTTCTAATTTGCGTTTGAATGGGTCAAAACCCGTTTTCGCGCAGCAAATCTTCGAGCAGTTTTTTGCCTTGGCGGATGTCTTCTTTTTGTTTGTCGCCGCTGATTTCTCGTTCGATAGTAATCGGGCCGCGATAGCCTAAATCAAGCAGTTTTTTGATCCACGCGGCCATGTCCACATCGCCTTCGCCGAGCGGGGTTTCTTCACCGAGTTGTCCGGTTTTTTGACCTTCTTCTGTGGGCCATTTGCCGTCTTTGGCGTGAACTCCATCAATCCACGGCATCAAAACATCCAGCGCCGGAATCGGTTGGTCGTTGCCGTAAAGAATCATGTTCGCCGGGTCGAAGTTGACACGCAAGTTGTCCACTTTTACGTCTTCGATAAAGTGTTTCAGGCCGTGCGCGGTTTCCTGTCCGGTTTCGAGCGCGAAAACTTGGCCGCGCGTTTGGAGATCGTTGCAAATGCGCCGCGTCACTTCGACTAATTCGGGATAACGCGGGTCGGAATGGTCCTCCGGCACAAAACCAATGTGCGCCGCCACGCGCGATACGCCGATTTTGTGGGCGAATGCGGCGATTTTTAAAGTTTGCTCGACACGCTGGGCGCGTGTCGCTTCGGGCACAAGGCCAACGGTTTGCTGCACGGTGGGAATATCAGCGTAGCTTTCGCCCGCGAAGCCGCAAAAAACCGTGGTGATTTCGATGCCGGTTGCAGCCAGCGCTGCTTCGATTTCGCGCACGCCGTCTTCGTTATCCAGCGCCGCCGGATAGCCGATTTGCACGGTGGGAATTCCTAAGTCCTGCACGACTGAAAGCGCCGCCTGCGCGCCGTTTTGAAAGCCGGTGATGACACCAATTGCCAGTTCTTTCGCCATAAATTTTTTCTCCGTAAATGAGGGATTGTCCGGCGCAGTTTAGCCATATTTGTAAAATGTAAGGCGTGAATGAATTTTCCACCGCACCCATTTTATATGAATCGCATATGCACACGCCGCTGTGCAAACACGCCGTTGGACAGCCCGAAGAATACGCCGCCCGCGCCTTTGAACGCGGTTTAAAAGGCATCATCGTGACGTGTCATAATCCGCTGCCACATGGCATCGCGTCCGGCGTGCGCATGAATCCCGACCAGTTTCCCGAATACCTTGCGCTTGTGCAGCGCGCTCACGATGCATGGCAAGGCCGCCTTGATGTGCGTCTCGGTTTAGAAGCCGATTATCTGCCCGGCCTCGAAGATTTTCTCCAAGAGCAAATGGCATCCGCCGAATTCAATCATGTTCTCGGCTCGGTGCATTGTCAGATCAAGGAATATCGCAAACGCTACGACACCGGCGACCCGCTGAAATATCAGGAAACCTATTTCACGCATTTAGGCGATGCCGCCGAAACCGGAATTTTCGATACGCTGGCGCATCCCGATTTGGTGAAGAATGTTTACCCGCACGATTGGAACATCGAACGCGCCATGCCTTTTATCGAAAAGAATCTTGACCGCATCGCCGCCACTGGCATCGCGATGGAATTAAACACCTCCGGCGAAATGAAAGCCATCGCTGAAATGAATCCCGGCCCGATTATTTTAAAAGCAATGCACCAGCGCGGCATTCCCGTTGTCATCGGCGCCGACGCCCATGTGCCCGAACGCGCCGCTGACCGCTACGAAAAAGCAATGGATATTTTGCAACGTGCCGGCTACGAAGAAATTAGTTTCTTCTTGAATCGCCAGCGCCAAACCGTTTCGATTGATGCCGCGCGCGCCTCGCTAAAAAAAAGCCCGCACGATTGAAAACTGTAAAATCGTATGCGAAATTAGCGGGCCGCGTTGTCAAAGCGCGGCTGCGAAAACGCGAAAAACAAAAAGCGGCAGATTCAAAATGAATCTGCCGCTTTTTGGAAGGTGTTATGGGT
>JANMKN010000399.1:0-3519 GCA_031372065.1 Abditibacteriaceae bacterium
ACGGCAAAGGGGAAGGGAGAATTAAACTCTTACGTTCTGAAAAGTGCCACTCCATTCGGAGCAAAAGCGCTAAGACACCCTTCCCCTTTGCCGTATCAAGGGGAAGGGCTGGGGATGGGGTTCGGTGCCAAGCCATCGCGCCTTCTCCTCGCGCAACCGACGTTGCCGGTTATCAAACCCGAAGAAAAACCAGTCGAACCCAAACCCGAAAAACCCGCTGAAAAGCCTGTTGAAGAAACAAAACCCGAAAAGTCGCAGCCGAAAATCGCCGACGTGATGCCACAGAAGGGCGAAATTGCCGTCGAAGGGCCGCTTATTGCCATGAGTAGCGGGCGTTTCATCATTGATGTGACCGCTTACACGCTGCCCAACGGTAAAAAGAGCGCGGTGAACCCGCGCAAACCCAAAGCGATTCTGCTGGAGCAGAAAACTATCATGCATCTGCGCGGCGCTGCCACGCCGGTGAACATCTTTTTGCTCAGGCCGGGCGTGCTAATGCGCGTAGTCGGCACTGATAAAGGCACCGGCGAAGCGTTGCCAGCGCGCGATATTGCGGTTTGGAACATCGCGCCGCAAAATGCAACGCAAAGCGCAACGCAGGCGCCCATCATCGAAACGGCAGAAGACGCCGATGTTCCGCCGAACGCCGAAAAGCGGCCTTATGTAAACCAATTTCCGCAAGGCGATTTCCAAACCGGCACGGCGGGAAGAATTCCGCCCGGCTGGGCGCCAAAACCCAACACCAAGGTGCGCGTGCAGGAAAAAAACGGCAAAAAATGGTTGGCGATTACCAACAGCACGGCCAAGAATTGGGGCACTATGTCTTATGAAGTGCCGATTGCCGCCGATTGGAAGCGTGTGCGTGTTTCGGCGCAGTTGAAAGTAAAAAACCTCAAGCGTGGCCCTTCGTGGTGGACAACATCGCGTTTGGATTTCAATTTTTGTGATGCAAAAAACAATGTGCTGCGCTTCGGGCGCGGTTTAAACCTTTGGGAAAACCACGATTGGACAACACTTCAAGTTTCGATGGAAGTGCCCGCAGGCGCGACCAAATTAACGCTCGAACCGGGATTGTTTACGGCAACCGGCGAATTACTGCTCGATAACATTCGCATCGAAGCCAATGTCCCCATTGAAGCGCGCCCGATTCGAGACGGTTTTCCTGAAGGCACTTTTGAAAACATCGAAGGCTCTGGTTGGTCCGAAGGTTTTGAACCGTGGACACCGGAAAACGTGCAAATTCTCGAAGAAAAAGGAAACCATTTCGCGCGCATTATTAGCAAGCCGCCGGGCGGCTCCAACGCTCTGGATGGCCGTTTTACCTTGCCACCAGAATGGAAACGCGTGCGCGTCGCGGCGCGTATTCGCCTGAAAAATTATACGCCCGGCAAAGAAGCTTGGGACACCGCGAAAATTAACATCGGCGCAGAAGACGAAAACGGCAAACAGATTGGCGAATATCTGAAATCGCCTGAAGCAACGCCAAGCGATGATTGGAAAACCATTGAAGCGATCAACGGCATTCCCGCAGGTGCCAAAATTCTGCGCGTGCAACCGCAAATCATGGGTTCCATTGGTGTTTTGGATGTGGATGATATTGAAATCACCGACGCCACCAATGAAGACTTGCCGCACCTCGACATTACGCCCGATTTGCCGGGTGGACAGTTTGAAGATTTAGACGAAAAAGGTTGGCCCAAAGGCTGGATTAAAGAAGTGGGCAAGCCAGAAGTTTTTCAAACTTCCGAAGAAAACGGCAATCACTTTTTGCGTTTGAGCAGCCCTGACTTTATTTATGCGGCGGCCAAAGGCCGTTTCAAGTTGCCACCCGATTGGCGAGGCTTGAGAATTAAGGGCCGTCTGCGCGCGAAAAACCTCCAGCAAAAACCGGGCGCGCAAGGTTGGGAAACAGCGCGCGTGGGCTTTCTTTATCAAAATGCGCAAGGCGCACAAGCCGGTGGTTTTCAGCAATCGCTGGAACTGCATAGCGATTCCGATTGGAAAGAACTTGAAGTGAATTCCGACATCCCGCGCGATGCGGTTTATATTGAAATCGCCGTGCTGCTCAATGGCGCGGCGGGCACCTTCGATGTGGACGATTTGAAAATGGAAAAAGCAGTGCCGACTGTCAACATCGCGCCGATTTACGAATGGACGCGCGCGTTTCCCGAAGGCACTTTTGAAAATCAAGACGAAAACGGCGCGCCGCTGCATTGGACGATGGATAATCGCGCGCAAATTCTGCAAGAAGACGGCAACAAGTTTCTGCGCCTGACCGGTGAAAACACGCGCGACACGATTTTCGTATCGGGCCAGTGGAAACTCAAGACCGAATGGAAAAGCCTGCGCGTGCGTGCCCGAATGCGCGGCGCCAACCTCAAAAAAGGCGCCAATCCGCTTGACGGCGCCCGACTGCGCCTTCTTTTCATCGATGCCAACGATAATCCACTGGCCGCGATTCCCGCGCCGCTGGAATTGAAAAAAGATTCCGACTGGCTCGATTTGCAAACGCAAGCCGCCATTCCGCCCGGCGCCGTCAGTATCAAATTAATGCCATCTCTTTCGCGCAGCAGCGGCCTTTTCGATGTGGACGACATTTTAATTGAGCCAATTCTCAATTGAGGCTTTCACGAAGCGATTTTAAAAGCGCGCGTTTGAATCACACCGAGAAAAGTGTGATTCAACGCGCGTTTTTTTTGTTTGCCCATCAGCGGCAATTTTTTTGTCCAAAACATGGGAAACCGCTTTTTCAAAGACATAATAATAGTGAAGGGGCAAAATGGGCAGGTTATGGAACAGCACAAAAGCGATTGGCAATTGCTAAAGGATTACGTTGAGCGCGGTTCACAATCGGCGTTTGCCACGCTGGTTGAGCGTCATGTCAATTTCGTGTATTCCACTTGCCTACGCGAAGTGCGCGACGCCGCTTTAGCCGAAGATGTCACGCAAGTTGTCTTCCTGATTTTAGCGCGCAAAGCCGCCGGACTGCGTGAAACAGGCACGCTTTCGGGCTGGCTTTACCAAACCTCGCGTTTCGCTTGCAAAAACGCCATGAAACAGGAACGTAATCGCCAACAATACGAGCAAAATGTCTTGGATGAAGTTATAACGCAGGACATCATGGCCGAGGTCGAAAATTCGTTGTCAAGCGCCGATTGGACGCGCATCGAAGAGCTTTTGCACGATGCGCTATCGCATTTGAACAACAATCAGCGTAATGTGGTTTTTCTACGCTTTTTTGAAGGCAAAAGCGTGCGCGAAGTCGGCGAAGTGCTCGGCATCAGCGAAAAAACCGCTGAAGGTCGGCTGGCCCGTGCCCTCGAAAAAATGCGCCGCTATTTCGCGGCGTGCGGCTACACCGTTTCGGCAATTGCCTTAGAGTTCCTAAATAAAAGGACTTTGATTTGCAGAGTGTCCCGCGAGGTGTAAATCATGTCGAAGTTAGTCACTGATGAATTATGGGCTATGTTTGAACCGCTCCTTCCGGCCCCCAAGCCCCGTCGCTTTCAGTTTCCCGGT
>JANMKN010000125.1:0-7189 GCA_031372065.1 Abditibacteriaceae bacterium
GCACGTTTTCATCAATTATCAAATGCGCGAGGGGAAAATCGAGAGGTTTTACCAATATATGCGCCGCAACCCACACTGGAAAATCGTTTATCAAGGCGAGGATGCTATTATTTGGCAAAGAAAATGACCTTCCAAAAAAAATCACGATATGAACTCTGCGATATTTGTCCTCGTGTAATTGCGGAACAATCCACTCTTGGCTTTTGTCGAAACCCGCAATTTAGTCAGAGATTGAACGCTTATGAAACCACACTCTTTGTTGCTGGCCGTTTTGTTGGCCGTGCCTGTCTATGCCCAAAATTCGCTTTTGCAGCAAGGCCGCGAAGCCTTGACAGACCGCCGCTACGATGACGCGGCGCGCCTTTTTGAACAGGCTGCCGCGCCCAATCAGGAAAAAGCCGACGAAGCGCAACTTTTGCTGGGTCAGGCGTTGCTTGGCGCTAAAAAATATGAGGCGGCGCTCAATGCCTACGATAAATTGCTGGCAAATTTTCCCAATTCCACATGGCGCAAAAAAGCGCTTTTCAAAAAGGCCGACGCTTATATCGCGCAAAAGCAATGGGATAAAGCCGCCGCGCTTTACGAGCCGGAACTGGATTACATCGTTTCCGATGACCGCAAAGAACAAGTCGCCGAAATTTATCTGAAATACGCCAATCAATACTTTGAGCCGCTCCAAAAAAACAATGGCGAAACACCCGCGCCCAATTACGCCAAAGCCAAAACGCTTTTTCAAAAGTCGCTGGAAATTGGCCTGACCAACAAGAAAACCGAAGAAGTTCTGCTGCGCATCGCGCTGAGTGATTTTCGCGCCTCCAATTATAGCGCCGCGATTGAAACTTTGCGCGATTTATTGACGAAATATCCGCAAGGCGCGCAAATCGAAGACGCCAAATATTATTTGGGGCTGTCCTATTTGCGCGCGGGCAATGACCGCGAAGCGCGCAAAATCTTTCGCGATTTTTTGCGCGATTACGTCGCTTCAAAACGCCGCGTGGACGTGGCTTATGCGCTTGCCGAAACCTATCATGTGCCCAGTCCGCAGGGCAGCAAAGAATTGCAGTTTGGCATTCAAGCGCTGCGCGATTTGATAAAAGAATTTCCCAATCACGAACTGGCGCTCAAAGCCAATTATTATATCGGTTTGTCACTGTTCAATTTGTCGCGCTACGAAGATGCCGTCAAGGAATTTGGTAGTTTTATCGCGCAATATGGCCGCGCCGACAGCGATTTCGTGGTGCAGGCGAAAAACTATCTCGGCCTCGCTTTGCTGCGTCAGAAAAAATACGACGCGGCCATTGGCGCGTGGGAAACATTGCTGCGCGAACATCCCGACCATGCGCTCTGGCAAACCGTGCAGCGCCAAGTGATTGATGCGCAATATGCCATCGGCGATGAAGCGTATGCCAAAAAAGATTATGCGGCGGCGCGCGTTGCGTGGAAGGCGTTTCAAGACAAATACCCGCTCGATGTGCGCAACGCCGACATCATGTTTCGCTTGGGCAATATGCTCTCGGATGCCAAGCAATACGACGCGGCGATTGAGCAGTGGAAAAAAGTCAGCAGCAAATATCCCTCAACCGAAGCGGCCTCGCGCGCGCAGTTTATGATCGCCCTGACTTACGAGACGCTGGGCCGTTTTGAAGACGCCTTTATCGCGCATCGCGCCGTGAGCGGAAAATGGCAAAGCGCGGCGCAGGCGCGCTTAAACGAACTGAAAAATCGCAAAATGTTGGTCTATACCGAGCGCACTTTTTCAACAGCCGATGAACCGGCTTTGAAAGTAGTGACGCGCAACGTGAAAACCTTGCAACTGCGCGCCTACAAAGTGGACATGAACGATTATTTCCGCAAGCAGAACACCATTCTCGGCGTGGAAAATCTCGATTTGGCCCTCATTGAACCCGATTGGCGCTGGAATTTGGATGTGCCCAATTATCAGGATTACCAACAAAGCGAAACCGCCGCGCCACTGCCTTTCAAAGCGCCCGGCGTTTATGCTGTGGTTTGCAACGCGCCGCAGGAAAAGACCGAAAAAGACGCCGACAACACAGAAAAATCGCTGGAAGCTACCAATATCGTGCTGATTTCCGACATGGGCATCGTTAGCAAAGTCACGCACAACGATGTGCTGGTTTTTGCCGAAAACTTGCGCACTAAAGCGCCGTGGCCGAATGCGGAAATCGTTCTCAGCGATGGTCATCGCATTGTCGCCAGCGGCAAAACCAACGCGGATGGAATTTTTCAGTGGAAAAACCAAGCGGAAGCCAAAACCGCCAAAGTTTCCATCGCGCCGCTGCAAAATGATGTGCGCGTTTTGGCGCAAGAAAACGGGCATTTCGCTTCGACGGAAAATAATTTAAGCGGCGTGGCGCGCGTGGCCGGTCTTGCGCCGCGCGGCGTGGTTTATAGCGATAGGCCACTTTATCGCGCCGGTCAGCCGGTCTTTTTTCGCGCCATTGTGCGCCAAGTCGAAAACGGCCAGTATTCTTACAAAAAAGGCGACGAATATCTGGTGCAAGTGACCGATCCGGGCGGCGCGATTTTGTTTTCCAAAAAACTCGCGCTCGGCGATTTCGGCACGTTAGGCGACAGCCTCACATTGGGCAGCGAAGCCTTGCCCGGCGCTTATACGATTTACGTCACGCGCCCCAAACCCAAAGCTGCCGATAACGCGCCGCGCATTTTGCCGGTTGCCGATGAAGCGGCTGTGCGGCCCGTCACTTTGGCGCTCAATCAGCAAAATTTCAGCGCAACAGGCACCTTTCAAGTCGCGGCTTATCAATTGGAAAAAGTGCGCGTGACTATTGAACTGCCCAAAACGGTTTATCTGCGCGGCGAAGAAATCAAGGGCAAAGTTTCCGCGAAATATCTGCACGGCGAGCCACTTGCCAAGCGCAAAGTGCGCTTTGGCTGGAACAACGAAATCGGCGTCGAACGCGAAACCGACGCCAAAGGCGAATTTGAATTTACCATTCCGACGCGGCCTTTTGAAGAAGAACAAACCGTGATGATTTGGGTGCGCCTCGAAGAAGAAAACATCGCAACGCAGCGCGCCGCTTATGTGGCGACAGTCGGCGTGCGTCCCACGCTTTCGATGCTGCGCGATGTGCATTTGGTTGGCGAAAACTTCGATGTTTCGATTGAAACCAAAGACTTAGCCGATAAAGCCTTCGCCGGTGATTTTACTTTAGCCGCGTTGAAACTGGAAAAAGACGATGCGGGCCGTTTGGCCGAGCGCGAAGTGCAAAATGTGGCCGTCAAAACCGGCGCGGATGGCAAAACTAAAGTGTCACTTTCGCTCAAAGAAGCGGGCGAATATATTTTGCGATTGAGCGGCGAAGACGGCAACAAAAATCCGATTTCAATTGATTTAGCCACGCAAATCGTCGGCGACGAAGATGCCGTGCGCCTGCGCATTTTGGCCGATAGCGACAGTTATAAAGTCGGCGAAACCGCGAAATTGCGCGTGCTGTGGCGCGGGCCAGAAAAACCCAAAGACAAAGAACTGCCGCCCGATGCGGTGGCGCCGAAATTGGCGCTTGTCACCTACGAAGGCGACCGCATTTACGGCTATCAATTGGTGACTTTGCAAAAGTCCGACGACAACCAAATTTCGGTGCCGCTAACGATGCCGCTCGCGCCGGTTTTTCGCGTTTCGATTGCCTTAATGGACGGCCAGCAATTTCACGAAGCGACCAAATGGCTCAGTGTCGAGCGCCAATTGAAAGTGCAAATCAAAACCGCGCAAACGAAATATCGACCCGGCGAACGGGTGAAAGCGGAAATCTCGGTCACCGATCAAAACGGCCAGCCCGTTGCGGCGGAACTCAGCCTTGCCGTGGTAGATCAAGCGCTGCTTTTGGCCGCCAAAGGCGGCGACGTGCCGGTTAATGCGCTTTTGCAAGCCCGCACCGCGCGCGACGAGGCCATTCAAACCCTAACCTCGGCGACTTTTCACTATACCGACGAAGCGAAATTAATCGGCATTGACGCCAAAGAATCGGAAAGTCTGACGCGAATTATGCTATCGGGCGTCGGCGAATACGCCGATTTGCCGCGCGGCCATTGGGCCTATGAAGCCTTGAATAAATTGTCGCAAGCGGGTGTTGTGGAAGGCCAACCGGACGGCACTTACATGGGCAACAAAGCCATGACGCGCTACGAATTTGCCGTTGCGGTGGCGCGTATGTTGGCAGATCCAACTATCAATCAACTTTCCACTAATCTCGGACGCCAACGCGCCAATAATATGGCGAATAGTGGTGGTATGCCCGATTTGGTAAGGTCTGGCGATATTAAAGACTACATAAAAAGAGGAGAAAGCAACGATTTGATCTCTGTATTGCGCACCGAATTTAGCCCTGAATTGGAACGTTTGGGTGTGCGTGTGACCGATCTGGATGCGCGAGTGACGTCACTTGAAAATCGCAAAATCCCGCCGCCCAAATTCACTTCAAGTATGGGATTGCTTTATCGCACCGGCAGCAATGTAGCGGTGAATGCAGATGGGAGGCAAGGCGTATATGGGCCGCAAGGATTACAAGGCGAACGTGGCGCGCAAGGAGCAATGGGTCGCCAATCACAAATTCCTCAATCCAATGTCGCGCAAGGTTTGCTTTACGACAACGATGTTAAAACGCACTTTGGCATTGGCGCTGATTTTTCAGGATTAGTCGCCACCGATGCGCAAAATGCGCTTTTAGTGCGGGGCACAGCGGGCGAAGAAGAACTCGCCAAGCAACTGGGCGAATTGCCCGCCGAACAGCGCGAACAATTTATCAATACTTTGCGCCGCGCTTTTGCCGAAACGGCCTTTTGGGACGCACACATTCTGACCGACGAAAAAGGCAACGCCAGCGCCGAATTTACTTTGCCCGATTCGCTAACCGAATGGCGTTTGTTGGCCGCCGGTGTCACGCGCGATACCTTGGCCGGGCAAGGCAAAGCCGAAATTGTCTCCACAAAACTTTTATCCGTCGAAATCAAAGCGCCTTCGCTGTTGCAGCAAGGCGACAAAGCCACAATTAGCGCCATTGTTCACAACAATTCCGAGGCGCCCATCAAAGGCCAGATGACTTTGACGGCGCGCTTTGGCACGAGCGAAAAATCGGTGCCGAAAAACGTCACCATCGAAGGCAACGGCACGCAGGAAATTTCTCTTGATTTGTTGGTGCCCGATGTGCGCGAAGGCAAAATCGCGGCGAACATTAAAGCGGGCAATGGCAGCGATGCCACCGAGCAAACCGTCGCCGTGCGTCCGTGGGGCATCGAGCATTTGGCGACCAGCGGCGGCATGGCCGAAGGCACGCGCAATGTGGAAATCAAACTGCCGCCCGCCAAATATGACGCGTATCGCTTAAAAGTCACCGTCGGGCCGGATGCGCCCGGAACTTTGCTGGATATTGCCTCCAACGGCGGCGAAACAGGACGCGCGGCGCTGCTTTCGGGCGCCGCACATCGCATTCTCACGTTGGCGCAAAGCCTTGCATTGTTGCGCGCGCAAGGCAGAAATAACGATCCGCTTCACGCCCGCTTGTCCAGCGATTTAGAAGCGAATTTAGCGCGCCTGATTAAAGCGCAAAACGCCGATGGCGGCTGGAGTTGGGCCATCTCCATGCGCAACAAAAGCACCGAAAGCGACGTGCAAACCACCGTGGATGCCGTTGTCGCTTTGGCGCAAGCCAAACAATTAGGTTTCGCCGTTGCGCCCGATATTACCAATAAAGCCAACACGTTTTTGCAAGCGAAATACAGCGCGCTTGGCGAAGCCGGCAACAACGAAAAAGCGCCGATTTTGTATGCGCAAAGCGCGGCGAAAATCGTAGATTTCGCGCCGCTCAATCGTCTTCATCGCTTGCGCAATTCGCTTGATGCGCGCAGCCTCGCTTATCTCGCACTCGCCTTGCAAAATGCGGATCGCGCGCCCGAAGCGCAAGAAATCGCGCGGCTTTTGGAAGAGCGTATTCCGGCTTTAACCGGTCTTCCCACGGCCAAAACCGAAGACAACTTTTTGAAAATTCAAAACACCGACGATGTGGCTTTAGCAACACTTGCCATCGCGCGCGTGACGCCCAAAAGTGCGCGCTTGAAAGAATTGTCGGAATGGCTGTGGGCGCATCGCGCCGGGCGCGGTTGGACCACGCCGCGCGCCACGGCTTATGCTGTTATGGCGCTTTCGCAAAGCGCCGCCGCGCAAAAGCGCGTGCCCGAAAATTACACCTTGGGCATCGCTGTCAACGGCAAGGAAATCAAAACTTTAAAAGTGGATGGCAACGCCACAACTTTCAGCATGGAAGCGCCCGCTGCGTTGTTAAACGGCCCCTCAGCGAAAGTGGATTTCAATTTCGCAGGAAAGGGAATTTATACCTATTCCGCCGAACTGACCGGCTTTACTGCCGAAGGTCTGGTGGACGATGCCACCCGCGAAAAATTGGGAAAAGAAGGCAAAGAATGGCGCGGACCCTCCAGTGGGCCAATTGTCATCGAGCGCGATTACACGCAAGCGCCGCAGCTTTTCAATGGCAAGCCGGTGCCGCGCGGTTTTGAAACGGTTTCGACAACCGAAACGTGGGACAACAAAGCCAACGAAGTGAACATCGGCCAGCGCGTGCAAGTGCATCTGGCATGGTGGACGCCCAATGATACCGATTTGGGCGAACGAATGGGAAATTACATCGTGGTGCGCGAACCTTTGCCCGCTGGTGGCCGCGTGGATGAAAGTTCTATCAGCGGCGATTACGAGCGCTACGAAATCGGCGAAGGCGCCATTACGTTTTACTTTTACAGCCTGCGCGACCCCGGCGTAACTTACGACCTTTATGGCGTGCGCGAAGGCCAATATCGGGTTTTGCCCACCAAAATCTGGGCCTTCGAGCGCCCCAATTTATACGCTTACGGCACTTTTAAAAATTTGAAAATTTTACCGCGCGGCGAGAAAACCAACGACACATATCGCCTCACGCCGGACGAGCTTTTTTACTTGGGCAAAGCGCATTTCGATGAAGCGCAAAAAGCCATCGCCGAGGGCAAAACGCCCAGTGAAACCGATCTCAAAAACGCCGAAGAAAACCTGCTGGCGCTTTACAACAAAGACGCCGACCCCAAAGGCTGGAAATTGCACGATGACCCGGCGCGCGAAACGGTGCGGATGCTCTTCACTTTAGCGTTGCGCCACAACGACGCGGCG
>JANMKN010000032.1:0-63440 GCA_031372065.1 Abditibacteriaceae bacterium
ACTCACGGGCATTTCGATCACATTTTGGACAATCATTTGTGGAAAAGCGCCTTTGATGTGCCACTTTTGATGCATCAAGGTGATTTGTTTTTCGTTGAGCGCCTTAAAGAGCAAGCGCTCTGGTTTGGTTTCTCCGCGCCGGAAGAAATTCCTCCCGATGCCTATTTTCAAGAAGGGCAAATTCTGACTGTCGGCAGCCAAAAGGTTCATGTGCTTTACACGCCGGGCCATTCACCGGGGTCAGTTTCGTTTTACCTTGTTGAACAAGATGTTTGCCTATCGGGTGATGTCCTTTTCAAAGGCAGCGCCGGACGCACCGATTTGCCGGGTTGCTCGGCAGAAAAATTAGGTAAATCTCTGCATCGCCTGCTGTCACTGCCAGAAACCACGCGTATTTTGCCGGGGCATGGGCCGACCACAACTGTCGCTTACGAAAAGCGAACCAATCCGATTTATTTGTCGTTGCCTTCGGCAACAACAGCCGCCGTTTCGACATAAGAGAGTTCAAGGAGCCAGCAGATTACATGGAAAAAGTTTCTTACGGCGGTTGGGACAATTGTTTCCGACTTTCCAACAAGTTAGTGGATTTAATCATTACAGGCGATGTCGGCCCGCGCATTATTCGTTTTGGTTTCGTGGACGGCGCCAATGTCTTCAAGGAATTTGATGGCATGATGGGGAAAACTGGGGGCGAAGAATGGCGAATTTACGGAGGCCATCGCTTGTGGCACGCGCCTGAATCCGAACCTCGCACTTACTGGCCGGATAACGTTCCGGTCAACATCGAAGACCACGGCGATTTCGTGCGCACGGTTCAAGAAGCCGAACCAACCACGCGCTTGCAAAAAGAGATGGATATTATTTTGTCGCCCGACAAAGCCGAGGTGAAAGTTGTGCATCGCATTTATAATCATCACGAATGGGCCGCCGAATTTGCGCCGTGGGCTTTGTCAGTCATGGATGCCGGCGGAGTCGGCATCACGCCATTGCCGCCGCGCGGCACGCATCCCGAAAATTTGCTGCCCGCCAACACTTTGACACTGTGGTCATTCACCGCCATGAACGACCCCCGCTGGACATGGGGCGAAAAATATATTTTGCTGCGGCAAGATGTGGACAACGCGCGCCCGCAAAAAGTCGGCATGAAAAACACCTCCGGTTGGGCGGCTTATGCCAACGCTGGCAATTTATTCGTGACGAATTTCGCTTACGATGCAAAAGCGACCTACGCCGACATGGGTTGTAATTTTGAAACCTTTACCAATGAAGCCATTTTAGAGGTCGAAACACTCGGCCCCTTAACGCGCGTCGAACCGGGCGAATGCGTCGAACATATTGAAACGTGGCAGCTTTTTTCTGGCGTGCCGTCGCCTCGCAGCGACGCCGATGTTGACGAACACATTTTGCCGTTACTCAAGAGGTGATTTTTATGTCTCAATCGGGATGCGGCCCCGGCTGTGCCGGGATCGTGATGGGCATTCTGTTGTTGGTCGCCGCTTTAGCCGCCTTCGCACGCGGCTTTTGAATGAAAAATTTGTTTCAACACAAAGGCCACAAAGAATACACAAAGATACACAAAGAAAAGGCGAAGAGACAGCCATTATTCTCCCCTTTTTGTGTTCTCTGTGTATTCTTTGTGGCCTTTGTGTTTCCCTGCCTCGCCGATTGGCAGGCGCAAACAGTTGACTCGCTTCAAAAAATAACCGCTCTCGCGCCCGGCGTGCTGGAAACCTACAAAAGCGAACCCGTTGTTTTGCGCGCCGTGCGCGGCGAATGGGAAAACTTTCAAATTGTCGTTCGTGCCGACGAAACTGCGCTTTCTGAAATTGACGTTTCGATTTCGGGATTACAAAGTCCCAACGGCGCTACGATTGGCACCGAAAATATTCATTTTTATTGGGAAAACTACGTTTATGTGCCACATCCCAGCGGCAACCGGCGCCTCGAAAAATTGTGGTGGCCGGACGCGCTAATTCCTCCCAATTTACAAAAAGATACTTCGATTGCGCCAAACCATGCGCGTGTTTTGTGGATCAATGTGCGCGTGCCGCAAAATACGCCACTTGGATATTATCAAGGCCACATTCAAATCCGCGCTGATAACGAAACAAAAAGCGTGCCGTTTGCCGTGAGCGTCGGACGCGATAAAAAAACCGGCCTTGACACCCTGCCCGCGCCGACATTTCGCGCCAATGTCGCGGTTTATTATGATGTTTTGCGAGATTGGTATACAAAAAACGCCCGCCCACTTTCCGACGAAGAATTTGCACAACTCAAAAAAAATTACTACGATTTTTTGCTCGAATATCGCATCAACGCCTACGATTTGCCGGTTGAGTGGAAAAGCGACGCAGCGCAACAATATCTGCGCGACCCGCGCGTTTTGTCGGTGCGAACGCCGCCTTTAGATCGCCCTGATTTCGCTGAGGCTCTCGCCGCTTTCAAAAAAGCGGATGCACTCAAAAAAGCCTATTATTATTGGATTGATGAACCCGCGCCAGAACAATACGACGCCGTGAAAAGCGCTACAAAAAAACTGCGAGAACTCGGCATTGCGCATTGCGTGACGACGTTTCCCAACAAATCGCTGAAAAATGATGTTGACATTTGGTGCCCGAATATCGGCGATTTTTTTGGACTGAAGCATCTCGATTTCGCTTCATTAGCGGCTGAACGAAAAACGGGCGCTGAAATCTGGCTTTATACGATGGCATGGCCACGTCATCCCTATCCGACGTGGCTACTCGATGATGATGCCATCTCCATGCGAAGTTATGGTTGGCTGTGGGCGCAGAATAATATTACAGGTTTCGTTTACTCGATGGCACACGGTTGGGGGCCGAATCCGTTTGAAAACTTGCAATCTTTCGGTGAAACCAACGGCGACGGCACCTTACTTTATCCTGCGGTTTTATTGGCTTCTCAAAATCTTTATCCGCTACCCAGCATTCGTCTAATGCTTTTGCGTGACGCCATTGAAGATTACGAACTGAGGCGCCAGCCCGCCAAAAAGGACTATGCATACAATTTTTTATTCGATACGCCCAATTGTAAAGATTCCAGAGCGCGTCTTGCGATTTACAGCGGCTCTTTGCCAAAAATTAATGGCCGTTTGAATGATGCTTCGTGGAATAAAACCACGCTGTTAAAGCACGATTTACAAAGATTGCCGCAAGAAACGGCGCCCGTCTCAACGAAAGTTTGGATAAGTCATCATGATAAAAATCTATTAATTGCCGCGCGCTGTTCGCTCATGCCGCGCTCTTTGAAAACCGAAGTGAAAGGCGATTGGTTCGCCATTGATTTGGCGACAAATAACAAGGAGCGCTTACGTTTTATCGTCACGCCAAGCGGCAAAGGCATCATCGAGAAACATACACGAGAAGGACATTTTCGCATCGAAGGCAGCAAATGGAAATTCGCCGCTCATGCTACGCGCGATTTTTACAACATCGAAATGCAAATTCCACTGGATGAAATCAATCTTAATAATCAATTTCGTTTTAATGCACGGCGACGTTTGCATGACACGCAATTGGATATTCACTATCTGCTAAATGCGTTTCAGGATGCCGAAGATGTCACTTTGATGCCAGTGGCCGAATTGTTAGAAGTTACAACAATTTTTTCCCGTTTTTAACCCTGAACCGCCACTTTTCAAGCCGAGAAGCCAGTTTTCAGCGTAAGTGCGTGATTTTCAAGCTGAGAAGCCATATTTCAATCGTGAGGATGCATATTTCAGACTGAGAAGCCATATTTCAGGCTGAGAAGCCATATTTCAGGCTGAGAAGCCATATTTCAGGCTGAGAAGCCATATTTCAGGCTGAGAAGCCATATTTCAGGCTGAGAAGCCATATTTCAACGGAAAAATGGCTTCTCAGCCAAAAAAACCGTTACTTAAGTCTATTGCTTGCCAAAAATGATGGGCAGTATCTTCTGATTGACAACCAAGCCAAACATTACCACGAAAAATAAGCCGGACAGCACAAGACCACATTGCTTGGCGCGCGAAGGACGCAATTCAGCGGGCAGAAAGCGCAAATTCACATAAAGTGTGTGAAAAATCGTGGCGGCGATGGCTAAATTCGCCATATTGCCCGCGATTTTCATCATGTCGGTGGCCGAAAGGCCGGGGAAAAACGTAAAAGCCGCTACGCCAAAGATGATAAACAGTCCGGCAAAGCCATAATAGATGAATTTCACATGATGCTTGTCCATCAAGCGCACGCGACGGCTACTACTCCAAACCACATCCGTCCAACGGCGCGCGGTGACATCTACCGCGTAAAACTGGCCGGGAATCATAATAATGAGGCCCATCAGCAAAGTCAGATTGCGAAAAAGCTCGCCATGCACGGCGCCAAAACCTTGCGCCATTGCGGCGGCCCATTTCCAGTTGTCGCCTAAATCTTTGGCTTGCAAATACTGCGCGCCCAAAGTGCAAGGCAGCATCATGGCAATTAGCGAACCCGCCGCCCAAACCAAATATTGGTCAATCAGCAAATAACGCAACCAACCGCGAAAACGTCCTTTGGTTTCTTTGTCCACTTTGCACATCATGCCGATATGTGACAACTGAATATCATGCCCACCAATGGCCGAAGGAATGGCGCCCACCTTACTGCCCATGCCCCAGCCTTTTTCGCGCACAAAGTTGCTCGCCATGATGTTACCCAAGCCGCCGACGCCTGAATAACCCGCTAAAGCCGCGATCAGGCTCCAATCTACCGTAGCGTTGCCCTGTGCATCCAGCGGGAGACGCGTAAAATCGAAAAGACCGCCCCAAATTTCGCCCCAAGTCACCGCCGAAACGTAAAACACATTGACGAATATCATGAAAAACAGCGTGGCGAGGAACTTTCCGCCCATGACAATTTGCAAGGTGTTGTAAATCTTGCCGCCGAAAAGGGGCAGCAAGCCGCACAATATAAAAATGACGTAGCTCCATTGGCGCACGGCATCTTCGGAAATCACATCGGCGGGGCCTAATTTATGGATTGCCACCACGATAATCTGCGCGGCAAGGCCGGCCTGCGCGGGCCACCAACTGCCGACATCCAGCAACAGATAAATCACCGACCAAAATTTCGGGCCGGGTTTGGTGCGCATAAAGCCCGTCATAATCGGCTCGCCGGTGCAAAGCGTGTAGCGCATCACTTCGGTATTAAGCACCACTTGCGCGGCGATGGAAAGCAGCACGACCCACATCAGCGCGCCATGATATTGCGCCGCTGTTTTCGGCCCCATCACCCATTCGCCGGTGCCGATAGAGCCACCCGCCAAAACCAAACCGGGGCCAATAAGCGCCAACATCTTGCGCGCTTTGAGCGGCTCCGATTCGGGAAGTTCGCCGACATCCCACGCAGGCAAACAGCCGGGGTCAACAGTCTGACTTGCTTTTAAAACTTCGCTCTGACCACTCAAAATGTTCTTTCCTTTGGAGACAGTTTTCTGGCTTGCAGAATATCATACTTGATTCCGCTTGAACTCGAAAAACTTCCACAATCCCGCGAACAAAAACTCCGCCCAATGGAATGTTGAGGCGGAGTTTTTCTATTTTTGATTTAGCGCGAGGAGCCACGCACGCCGACAGTGTAACCAACACCAACAGGACTCTCTTCTGTAGTGCGGCGCGAGGAGCCACGCACGCCGACAGTGTAGCCAATGCCAATCGAAGGACGCGTGGAACGACTTTGGCCGTTATTAGCGATGCCTAAAAAGATTTTCAGGCTGCCCTTTGGCTGCCAGACAACGCCCAAAGCGTGCGGAGCGCGCACATCGGGCACATTGAGGCCACCAATTGGGCCGTCCACGCCCATCCGCTGGCGCACTTCAGCAAAAGCGCGCAGATTCTTCAACAACTCCATGTCCAGCCCGACATAAGGCACCAACTCGCGGCGTTGAATGCCCCACAAATTGTTGGCATACATCAAACCCAAATGCAGATTCGCCGTTTTGCTGGCGCTTTGGTTTAACGCCGTGGCAAAGCGCGCGGCGATAAAGCCGGTTTCACCATCAAGATCGCCGCCACTGAGAAAATTGCCGCCAATTATCACGTCGGGACGCCCATCTACTTTGCCGCGCAAGAGACGCACTTTCAGCGAAGCACCATTTGAAGGATCGGCTTTGGCACCCGCTGTAGGATTTAGGCGCAAGTGGTTGATGCCCAATTCGATGTTCTCTGTCACGCCATAGGTCAAACCATACGAGGCTAAAGTGCGATTGCCGCCAAGCGCACCGGGAGCATCTTGGGGAATCGCCAAGGCAGACGGCGTCAATTCGCCCTTTTGAGGCATCTCCGCCGTCGGATTGAGCAACAAACCGCCGGGGCCATAAATCGAAGCGCAGGACGGCTTTTCGGCCATAATTCCAGCCGAAACAACGACAAAAAAGACAACTGCCCGTTTATACGCAGCGCGAAAACCCGTTGTGATTGCGTTCAAGAGAGGCTCCTTGAATTTCAAGATAGGCATAGTTCTACTGGTATTGGAAAGCGGTGTCAAAGAAGTCGTTGTTCCAGTGGCATCAAATGCGATGTTGTGCAGCGAGATCGCATGAGAATTTTTTGCCGCCATCCGTGCGGATGACAGCGCAACGACGGTTTGCGCGGACGGCGATGGAACAATCGGCTTTTGAACTTCAAAGTGCCCTGTGACTTTGGAGCGCACATTTGCCTCCGACACAGTTTTTAAGCTATCCTTATAAGCGCCCTTCAATGTGGGCGCTTTTCTGTTGTCTCGTTTAGTATCAGTCGCGCCCTGTCAGGTTTTTGCCGCACCGGTCTTGTTGTCCGCGTCGTCGCATCATCGCAGCCTTGGGCGAAGGATCGTCAATGAAGTTTCTGAAGTTTCCCTCACTGTTGTCGCACACCACTGCGTCTCGCCTGCTGATTTTGCCGGTATGGGGCGCAATCCTCATCGCGGCCCCGTTTTCGGTGCAAGCGAAACCCGCCAATCAACTCTTGGGAGGGCCGATTATGCCCACTCCCAAAGCAGTTGAAACAACGCCTGCGCCTGCAAAAAGCACTTTTCCGGCTTCCAACGCCACGTTTGCCCAAGCCAGCGGGATTTTGGGCGGTGCATTATCCAAACCAGTCAATCCGGCAGAAGCAGGTCAAACGGAGGAAGCGACCTCCACGCAAAACACGCCAACAATTGATGTCAGCGCGATTCGCCGCTTGAAAGTCAGCGGCGCCGATGTGCCCGAAACGCCGATGCCCGTGGGAAAATTGGATATTTTGGCGCCGATTTCCACGCAATTTCAAAAATTGGGCATCACAGTCACACGCGCGGCCATCGAAAACGTGCCGGGGAACGCCCAAACGCCCACCGAAGACGTTTATTTTCAATTAAACCTGCCCGGCGACGACGCCAAACCCATTGTTATGGCTGTTGGCAAGCGCGTGGCTTACATAGATCAAGTCGAAAAACCACTCAGCGCACCGCCGTTTGTCATCAAAGATAAAGTCACCAAAGAAGACAAACTGTGGCTACCCGTTCTTTCTCTGGCGCCGTTGATTGGCGCTGCACCGCGTCTGGCGCCTGATGGCACGTTGTATCTCAATCCCACCATTCAAAGCGTGGAATTGTTCCTTGTCAAAGGCGTGCCCGCTTTGACTATCAAAACCTCGGCGCCCATTCCTGACGGTGGCCCGCTCAATGGCGGCCCGCAAATTGGCACAATAGACGACCCGGACCGCATCTATATTGATTTTCCGGGTTACGCTTTGGGTTTGGATGCCATCAACACGCCTGCCCCGCGCGTGGTGGCGCCGGGCGTGGGCGATATTTCGCAAGCGCGCGCCGGGTTATTCCAACAATTCCCCGACACAGCGCGCGTAACGCTCGATTTGAAAACTCCGATGCGTTACACCTTGCAAACCATGCCGGATCGCACCATTTTCGCGATGGTGATTTTCGATCCAACGAAAACGGTGCAAGCGGCATCGCCCACCAATTTGAACGTTTCACTGCAAGGACTGACCATTGTCGTGGATGCCGGGCATGGCGGACACGATAGCGGAGCGCGCGGCAACCTGAGCGCCGAGAAAAATCATGCTCTGGATATTGCGCGGCGTCTTCGCGATGAACTTGATAAGCGCGGCGCGACAGCCTTAATGACGCGCGACGGCGACTATTTCGTGACCTTGCAAGGCCGCTGCGATTTCGCGAATTCCCGACAGGCCGACCTTTTCATTTCCTGTCACATTGACTCCGCCACAGCAGGCGCCACAGGCAGCACAACCTATTACACCACTGCGACCTCACAGCTTTTTGCCCGCGAAGTGCAAAATGAACTGGCTAAAGCCACCAGATTGCACAGCAAAGGCATTATTCAACGCGGTCTTTATGTGACACGCAACACAAATATGCCGTCCGTGTTGACCGAAACGTGTTATATTTCAAATCCGCGCGAAGAGAAAATCTTGATGGATGCCAACTTTCGGCAACGCGTCGCTGTTGGTTTGGCGCAAGGCATTTCCAATTATATTGCGCGCTACGGCAAACCCAAAAGATAGTTCAAAGTGGCAAGTTTAAGGTTCAAATTCGTTATTTGCGAACCTTGAGCCTTGAACTTTGAACCTTGAACTTTATGAACGATCCCGATCTCCGCGAGCCTGAACCCGTTTTAATGCCGTCCCAAATGTGGCAGCCTTGGACGCTTATCGTGCCCGCGATTTTGCTGCTCCCCTTGCTGGCTTTGGCCTTCTCGTGGCAAATTTCGCCATCCGATGATTCCGATTTGCGCCATCCCTCTTATCATCATCCGCGTGACACCCAAACGCCCGCACCGAAACCGACAGCGCAACCAACACCAATTGCCAAGTTGCCCTCATCGAACAAATTTACTATGTTCGTGCCGGATGATAACGGTAAATTGGATTCCAAAACATTTCTGACTATCGGCGGAGCGGGTAAAGCTGACTTCGTAGGTGCAGGCACGAACGCGCTGAAAAATCTATTTCCTGCTGCGCCGGAGTATTTTCCACCGGGCACGCAACTGCAAAGTTTGTCGCAAGACGAATCCGATCCCTCGCAAGTGCGCGTTTCGTTGAACGAAAAATTCTGGAATTCCGAATATTGGTCGGGCACTTCGCGCACCGACGCCGCTCTGCAAGCCATTGTGCACACGATTGAAGCCGCTTATCACCAAACCGGCGGCAGTGGCCCACTGCATATTCAACTTTTACGCGACGATCAGGAAATGGATGTTTTAGGCGAGTATGATATGCGCGAACCTTACACGTCCGACCCAGCCGCCCTTGCTGCTAAATCTTCCAAAATGGCGCCGGTGACGAAGCCTTGACCGTTGAAGTTTCGCCCGCGTCTTTCCCTCTTATTGGTATTCGTGACAGCGGCGTTGGCGGCTTGACCGTTGCCCGTTGTATTCGCCAATTGCTGCCCGATGCGCCGCAGTTGTATTTCGCGGATACAGCGCACGTTCCTTACGGAGACCGCACACCGCAGGAAGTGCGCCATTTTGCACTCAATATTTCGCAATTCTTGATTGAGCAAGGCGCACAAATTATTGTGTTTGCTTGCAATACGACCTCGGCGCACGCTTTAGGCGCCGCACGCGAAAAATTTTCGGTGCCGGTTTTCGGCATGATCGAACCTGGTGCAAAAGCCGCCTTGCAAATCGCGCAAGGCGAAGATATTGGCGTTTTAGCCACACAAAGCACAGTGGACAGCGGGGTTTACCCGGCGACCATCGAAAAATTACATTCCGGCACAAGGTGCTGGCAAATCGCCTGTCCCGAATTTGTGCCACTGGTAGAAAATGAACAAAGCGAATCCATCGCCGCGCGGCGTGCCTGTCGCTATTCCTTAAAGCCGCTACGCGAAGCGGGAGTGCGCACCGTCATTCTGGGCTGCACACACTACCCGCTTTTGCTGCCGATTTTGCAGGACGAAGCGCCGGAAATCACTTTCGTTGACCCTGCCGAAGCCGTCGCCCACGAAGTCGCCTGTTTGTTTAAGGGAGTCGGGAGTTCCAGCGCGCCACAAGACGTTTATTTCGTCAGCGGCCTGCGCGAAGGCGTGCGCGATTGGATCGAAAAACTGATGAAAAATCCCGTCCCCGACATCCGGCGCGGCCCTGTTTTCGATTTGCCATTGACTTCTGAACACCAAAACTATGAGACCAGATAATCGCCGTCCTGATGAATTACGCCCGGTGCAACTCACGCGCGGTTGGGCTAAACACGCCGAAGGTTCGTGCCTAATCGAAGTGGGCGACACCAAAGTTTTATGCACTGCCACAGTGGATAATGGAGTGCCGCATTTTCTTAAAGGCAGCGGCACCGGTTGGGTGACCGCCGAATATGGAATGCTGCCGCGCTCGACGGGCACGCGAATGCAACGCGCCGCGACCAAAGGCAAAAACGATGGCCGCACCATCGAAATTCAACGCTTAATTGGCCGCAGCCTGCGCGCTGCCATTGACACAAAATTGCTCGGCGAACGCACCGTCACTATTGATTGCGATGTATTGCAAGCCGATGGCGGCACACGCACAGCGGCTATTACCGGCGCGTGGGTGGCGCTGTGCGAGGCCTTAGCCAAAACCAAACGCGATGGCGCCTTGCGCCAATGGCCCTTAACCGACCAAGTCGCGGCGGTTTCGGTGGGCATCGTCAACGACAACGAAATTCTCGATTTGCGCTACGCCGAAGATTCAAAAGCCAGTGTGGACATGAATGTTGTGATGACTGCCAAAGGTCATCTCATCGAAGTGCAGGCTTCGGGCGAAGGCGCCACCTTTTCGCGCGAAGAATTGGATCATCTTTTGACGCTCGCGCAAATCGGCATCAGCGAACTGGCGCAGTTACAACAACAAGCCGTCGCCGATATTTATCGGGAGTTAATTAGCCGCTAAGATGCAACTTCTCCTCGCCACCACCAACCCGCATAAAATCCGCGAAATCGAAGATTTGCTGACTGGCAGCGAAGTGACTTTGGTTTCCCTGCGCGATTTTCCTAATGTGGAAATGCCCGACGAAACGGGCACCACTATCGCCGCAAACGCACGTTTGAAAGCCGTTTATTGCGCCGAAAAAACAGGTTTGCCCTCGTTGTCCGACGATTCTGGCATCGAAGTGGACTTTTTGAAGGGCGAACCGGGCGTTTACAGTGCCCGCTGGGTCGAAGGCAGTGACGAAGACCGCACTTTAGCCATCCTTTCGCGTTTGGCGTCTGTGCCAGACGACGCGCGCACCGCACGCTATCGCTGCGTCATTTGCGTGGCCGCACCAAACGGCACGCTTCTCGAAACCGAAGCTACCTGCGAGGGCCGCATTAATCACGCGCCGCGCGGCCAAAATGGTTTCGGCTACGACCCGATTTTTGAAATCACCGCCGCCACAGGCACCGCGCCCGCATGGATTGGCAAAACCATCGCCGAAGCGCCGCCCGAAGTGAAAGCGGGCGTCTCGCACCGCGCCCGTGCCCTGCGAAAAATGCTCGCCACCCTGCGCAATTGCCGCTTTCGACTTTAGAAATGGCATCTCCAACTACTGGAGTGCCATCTTCAGGTCAGGGAATGGCATCTTCAGGTCGGGAAATGCCATCTTCAGATGAGAAAATGCCGTCTTCAGATCGCGGAATGCCGTCTTCAGATCGCGGAATGGCATCTTCAGATGAGAAAATGGCATCTTCAGATGAAGAAATGCCATCTTCAGCACCGAAAAGAGCGCCACATCCCCAACAATCGCCCTTATCTTTCCTTCACAAAAACCTACAAACAATAGCGCAGGTTTCCCGTCTTTGCTCGCAGTTGGCCGCCCTGAAGATAAGCGGCTAAAAGGAGAAAAGAGCATGAAAACCCTGAAAATCAACATCAATCGCTGGATTGCCGCCGGAACTTTGAGCGTTCTGACTTTAGGTGGCGCGCTGGCCTCTCAACCGGCCCATGCCGGTTCCAGCACATGGAAAAAAGTCGCCATTGGCGCCGCTGCTGTGACGGGCTACGGTTTGCTGAAGGGTAAAGGCAAAGTCGCCACCATCGGCGCCATCGCCACTGCCGGGTCTTACTATATGTATGACCGCAGCAAGGACAAAGAAAAGAAGCAAGGCGGCTACGGCGACAGCGCGCAGAACATCACTGTCGAAGGCACAGTTGTCAGCGACGGACGCGGCAACGCCTTCACTTTGCGCACCGCCAATGGTCAGCAGTTCTTCGTGCAAGTGCAAGGCGGCGAGCCTTACGGCCTGAGTTACGGCGACACAGTGCGCGTCTTCGGCGCCACCAACGGCAATCGCTTTTTCGCGAAATCCATGCGCATCTTGAGCAATCGCTAATTCGCGGCTGCAAAGCAAAAAGCAGAAACCACATTTGGTTTCTGCTTTCTGTTGTGTAAGACCACGAATTAGCGATAATTAATTTTGTTCTCTGGCATGAAAAATGGTGAAGTAACAGCGTTTTTCTATAGATTAACGGAGTTTTTGATGGCGCAAATTTTGGATTCAATTATCATTGGCGGCGGCCCGGCGGGGCTATCGGCGGGCGTTTATTTGGGCCGCGCATTGCGCTCAGTGCTAATTTTAGACGCGGGGGAAGGGCGCACCAAATGGAATCAGCGCAACGATAATTATTTAGGTTTTCCCAATGGCATTCGTTCGGGCGAATTGGTGCGGCGCGGGCGCTTGCAGGCGCAGAAATTTGGCGTCAAATTTCAGAGTGGGCAAGTGCAAAAAATCACGCACAAAAATAATATTTTTGAAATCGCGATTGAAAGGAAAAACCTCAAAGCCCGCACGGTGATTTTTGCCACCGGCGTCACCGATGTATGGCCCGCCTTTGCGAATGCGAAGCGTTATGTGGCGAAGTCGCTGTTTTGGTGCTTGCACTGCGATGGTTTTCGCGTTATCAACAAGCGCAGCGTCGTTTTGGGCAACAGCGACGAAGCGGCAACTACGGCTTTGCAATTGCTCGATTTTACGCCGCACGTCGCGTTCGTTTGTGAAAACGCAATTTCGATTTCGCCCGAAAAGCAAGCGCAATTGCGCGAAAATAACATCGTTTTGCATCAAAGCCGCATCGCCAAAGTGCGTGGCAAGGCAGGACAATTTGTGGCACTTTATCTGGAAAATGGCGAGTGCCTCGAACTCGATTATTTGTTCAGCGCGCTGGGACAAGTGCCCAATAGCCAACTCGCTGCCGGACTTGGTGTGGAATTAGGCGAAAGCGGTTGCATTAAGGTGAATGCCGAAATGCACACCAATATTCCCGGCGTTTTCGCGGCGGGCGATGTGACCAATTTACCGGCGCAGCAAGTCGCTACAGCGGTGCATCAGGGCGCGCTTGCAGGCGTCAACGCCAACTACTTTTTGCGGCCCGGCCAACAAAAACTCAAAGATGAAGCCGCTAAAGCCATGTAAAATGAATAGGGCCGCGCTATATTCAGTGGCAGCTCACCATGCGCATTTCGTATTGCTTCGGAGAACAATTTGAAGTCTTTGAACGCGCTGTCGAAAGCGTTACCCTCGGACGGCGTCCTCCCGGCTCGACAAACGGGCCTGACCTCGATTTAAATCCCGATTTCACGGTATCGCGTTCCCACGCCCGTTTGTGGCGCGAAAACGGCAAATATTTCATTGAAGACACGGGCAGCACACACGGCACGCAAGTGAATGGCGAAGAAATCAAAGGCGCCGGGCCATATCAAATTTTCCCCGATGACCGCGTCCGCATCGGGGAAACAATTTTGCAAATCGAAAGCACCGTGCCGGCTTCTGTTTCCACCCGTCGCGCCGCGCAAATTTTGTCGTCCGCCGAAATACAAGGCGAAGTGGGCACAGAAATGTCCGCCACCCACGATTTATTAAGTAGCGCACCTTCCGAAACGATACGTCGCTTTAGTTTCCTCTTCGATTTGATTTTGCAATGCGGCACCGCCACGCATCTTGATGAGTTGCTGCAACAAATGATTGAGCAACTTTTGGAAATGATTCCCGACGCCCAGCGTGGCGCGCTTTTATTGAACGGACGCGAAGGGGCTGGAAACGATGGCGCCTTGCTGCTCAAGGCTTTTAGCTCGGCACAGGGGCCGGTAGTGAGCGAAACATTAGCGCGCCGCGCCATGCAAAAAGGCACCGGTTTTATCTGGAAACGGCGCGATGACCAAGCCGATAATGGCGCCAGTATTGCCCGTTTTCACATCGAAAGCGCCTTATATGCGCCTTTGATGTGGCAGGGCGAGCCGCTGGGCGTTTTGTGCGTGGATAATCCCGGCTTGGCGAGCTTTGGCAGCGATGATTTGCGCTTGCTAATGACCGCCGCGCATTTTTTGGCGTTGGCTTTGGCAAATCAGAATTTGCAGGAAGAATTACGGCGCGAATCGGCTATCAAGGCGAATCTCTTGCGTCAATTCCCACCGCAAATGGCGGAACAGCTTTTGACACACGGCAAACCACAACTGTCGGGCGAACGTAGCGAAGTCACGATTTTATCGTGCGATATTCGCGGTTTTACGCAGTTGACGCAGCATATGCAGCCGATTGATGTGATGGAAATGTTGAACGATTATTTCAGTCGCCTCACGCCGATTATTTTCGCGCATGGCGGCATGGTAGATAAATATATCGGCGACGCAATTTTAGCCGTTTTCGGCATCCCTAAAAAAGACCCGGAACAGCATCTAAATTCTTTGCGCGCTGCTTTAGCAATGCAGGAAGAAATGGTGAAATCGAATCGCGCGCGGGCGGCCAAAGGCCGCGCTATTTGTCAGATTGGCATAGGCGTGCATTCCGGCGAAGTTTTGCACGGCATTATTGGCCCGGCGGAGCAAATTCAAACCACAGTTATCGGCGATACTGTCAATCGCGCCACGCGCTACGGCGACGCCGCCAAACCCAATGAAATTGTTCTCAGTCCGCAGGTCTATCAATGGGTTTGGAAGGAAATCGAAGTCGAAGCCACCACCATTGATACCAAACACGAGGGCGTTTTGCCCGGATTTAGGTTGCTGCGTTTGAAAGAAGCGCCAACTTCGTAAATCGAAATCATGAGTGAGCCGCAGATTAAACGAAATCCGCCCTCCGATGGCAGCACCATGTCCATTGGTGCGACTAATAGCGCCCTGCCCACTCCGCCGCCGCGTCCGGCGGGGCAAATTGAAATCGCCGCACCTTTGGAAGAAGGCAGCCGCATCGGGCCTTACGAAGTCCGAGAACATATCGGCGATGGCGGCATGGCGGCGGTTTACAAGGTGTGGCACACCGGCTTGCATCGTTTTGAAGCCTTGAAAATCCCGCGCTATCAAGCCTCGCGCGGGCCGGAAGCCGATTTTTTGCATCGTTTGTTAGCCGAAGCGCGCACCGCCGCCAGTTTGCAGCATCCGAACATCGTTGCCATCCATAATGTCAGCGACGAAAAGTCCATTTTGCACTATTTTGCGATGGAATTCGTGGCTGGCAACGATTTAGCGTCGCTGATTGATAACGGGCCGCTTTCTTTTCACCAGGCATTAGAAATTCTGCGCCAAATCGGTAGCGCTTTGGATTACGCGCACGAACATGGCGTGATTCACCGCGACATCAAGCCTGCCAATATTTTGCTGGAACAAACCGAAACCGGGCCACGCGCCCGCGTGGTGGATTTTGGCATCTCGCGGGCAGGCGAAGAAGATGGCAGCACGCGCCTAACGCGTAGCGGCATGATCGTCGGCACGCCGGAATATATGTCGCCCGAACAATCGGGCAGCGGCGCACCGGTAGATCGTCGCACTGACATTTACTCTCTTGGCATTGTCGCCTACGAAATGCTGTGCGGACAGCCGCCTTTTGTGGCGGGCGATGGCGTTAGTCGAATGTCGGTGTTGATGAAACAAATCAACGAAACGCCGCCGCCACTTGACCAATGTCGCCCTGATTTACCGCCTGTCGCAGCGCAAGCCGTCGCCAAAACTTTAAATAAAAATCCTGACGAGCGTTTTGCTTCGTGCGCCGAATTTTTGGAAGCCTTAGCCGCCGTGCCGCCCTTGGACGAACAACAATCGGCTGTGCTGGCAAGCGGCCCTGCGCTGCGTCGTCGCACCGTCGCGGCTTTATTCGGCACGCCCACTTTAGCGTCGGGCGACAAAGCGCGCACTTTGAATTTCGGTGATGAAACGGCGCATTTTATCGCGCCTTTGCCAGTGCAGATCGCGCGCGCCGTGACCAGCCCCGTTTCTTTAATCGCCGCTTTTATCGGCGTGATGTTGGGGGCGTTCTTCGTGTGGAATATGAGACAGCCGCCAAACGCCACGGCGCTCATAAAGCCCGAAGCAACTCCAATATCCGTAGTGCCCGTAGTTATAAAACCGGCCTCAACGCCCACAAAAAAAACGAACCCGACGCCGACTAAGAAAGTCTCCGCGCCGGTTTTCGTAAAGCCCGAAACGACGCCCGCTAAACCCGTGACGGCAAAACCCTTGCATAAACCTAAGCCGCGCCTGACAACTCGCAAGTTGATACCAAAGCCGATGACGCGTCGTCTCAGTGCAAGAAAACCAGCAGTTCGCAAACCTGTGGCGCGTATTAAGCGGCGCAAAACACCAAAACCAGTTTTCAAAAAGCGTGGCGCGCCACGCCGTTCAACTCATTCCAGTGGTGAAGCCGGATTGCCACCATGATTAAATCTTTTGGAGCAGAGAAAATGAAATTTTCAGTCCCCTTTCTCGCATTAACAGCCCTGTTCGCCATAGCCAACATCGCACCCGCCGCCGCGAAAAAATCTGTCAAAAAATACACGGCCAAATCCGCGCCGAAGAAGAGTGCGGCGAAGAAAACTGTCGCGCGTGTTGCGGCTAAGTCAGCACCACCGTCCAAAGCCACGCGCCCGACGGGTTATTATTCAGTTGTGGCGCACCAGCGGGCCATTGATTTGACAAAACAGGCCGCCGATGCCTATGGTCGCGGCGATTACAACCAAGCCATATCACTCAGCAAAACAGCCAGCGACGCTTATCCGACCTACGCGCGAGCGCAAACGTGGTTGGGCGCGAGTTATCACAAACTGGGCCGATACGACGAAGCTCGCAGCGCTTATAAATGGGCAATGGCTTTAGCGCCCGGCACCGTAGACGCCGAACGTGCCGAACGCGGCCTTCGTGAAATCGGCGAATAAAAATCCATCTCAAAAGCCCGGTCTTGGCAATTCAAGGCCGGGCTTTTTCGTGTGTTCTCGCGGCATAATTTGCAACAAGCGATAAAATTCGCTTTCCAAACTTTGCGATGAAAACCAATTGCCAAAAAGGTGCGCTATGTTGAATTCCGTCGTTCTGACAGGCATCGGCGCGGTGTTGCCGGCGCAAGGCGCAAGGCGCATCGAAGACTTCAAACTCGAAGATTACCCCTTGTCGCCGAAGACTTATCTGGATCGCGCCTCGGCCTTGGCGTTGGCCGGAAGCGCCTTAGCTTTGCGCGATGCAGAAATCGAATGGCCTGTTGAAAATGCCGACGAATTTGGCCTGACTTTGGGCACGCATTTGGGCTGCCTCGATACCATGAAGGTGTTTTGGGAAGACACAGTTACAAAGGGCGTGCGCCTTGCCAAGCCACTGCTGTTTTCGCATTCTTACATGAATTCGCCGATTTCGTTATGTGCGATTGAATTTGGCTTAAAAGGTTATCACGCCACCTTTTGCGCCGGACGAAACAGCGGCATCGAAGCGGTGCGCACCGCTTTCGATGCCATTCGTTTGGGCCACGCCGAGGCGATGCTTTGCGGCGGCGTCGAAGCCCTTACAACCGCCCGCGAAATTTGTGAACCGGGCAATTTAAGCGAAGCGAGTGTGTTTTTTGTCTTGGAAAACCAAGAGCGCGCAGGTCAACGTGGACGTTTAGAAATTACCGATGATTGGTTAAATCAAGCCGCGCAAGACAAAAGCATTATCGAACGCTTCGGCGATTGCGGCGGCGCGACAAACACGCTGGCTTTGCTGCCGGTTTCGTAAAAATAACTCACGCAAAGGACGCACAGCGCGTAGAGAAAAGCGAACACACACCATCGCCCTCTGCGGCGAATTATTTTTTCTCGGCAATACAATACAAATTTTTGTCGGTGCGAATAAATAAAGCATCATCGGCAACAGCGTAGGACGCTAAAGTGCGCTCTTCGTCAAACGAATTAGTCGCTAATTTTTTGAATTCCTTGCCGACGGCCAGCACCGTTCCCGTTCCGGTTTCGTTTTGCAGATAGATTTTGCCTTCGGCTGCGATGGGCGAAGCCGAATAATTGCCGTCCACTTTTTCCTGCCAGTGAACCGTCCCGGTTCTGGCGTCCCAACAACTGGCTAAACCGGAATCGGCAACGGCGTAAAGCTCTTCGCCAATCAGCAAAAGCGAGGGCGTCAGCGGCGCGCCTTTGGTGGTGCGCCACGCAATATGCGTTTCAGTCACATCGCCTTGTCCATCGGGACGAATAGCCAACAAATCGGCGCGATTAAAGCCGGTGCAAATGAAAAGCAAACCTTGCCCAACAACCGGACGCGGCACCACAGAATAACCGCCTTTGTAACGCACACGCCAGATTTCGCGGCCTTCTTTCGGGTCAAGCGATAGCACAACGCCGCTACCGGGACTGATAATTTGTGGTTGCCCGTTGACGTTAATCAAAAGCGGCGTGCAAAACGAAAACTTTTGATTGACATCGGCCTGCCGTGCCACTTTCCAAATTATTTTGCCCGTTGTTTTATCCAGAGCCGCGATAAATGGGTCGCTCGCGCCATCGGCGCTGTAAACAAGCTTGTCATCTACGATAATCGGTGAACCGCCATTGCCATGCACCGGCTCATAACCGAGGCTGTTATTGCGCCACAAAATTTCGCCCGCACGATTTAAACAAGCCGTTCCATGATGCCCGAAATGCACATAAATTTTGTCGTTTTCGATAAGCGGCGTTGGGCTGGCCTGACTGTTTTTACTATGAATCGAAGCGGGCTTGTTTTCGGCTGATGAAAACACTTCTTTGTCCCACAAAATCTTGCCCGTGGTGGCTTCCAAACAAAGCGCGTGCAGCGATGGCCCGGCGTCATTGCCCAGCACACTGGTGGTCAGAAAAATTTGCCCTTTGCTCACTGCTGGCGATGCCCAACCCGCGCCAGGAATGGCTTGTTTCCAGCGCACGTTTTTGGTGGCGGACCACTCTGTCGGCAAATTTTTCGATGCGGAAAGGCCCTGTCCTGTCGGCCCGCGAAATTCCGGCCAATCTTCGGCCTTTGCTTGCGCGGCGAGTAAAATTGCGAAGGCGCAAAATGCGAATTTACATTTCATTGCGGCCTTAGACTATCCAATCAAGCGCGCCGCGTCGCGGGCGACGATGATTTCTTCGTCGGTGGGAATGACCCAAAGCTGCACGCGCGAATTTTCGGTATGAATTGAGCGTTCAACAGGGCCAGAATTATTTTTCGCTTCGTCCAATTGCCCGCCGATGCATTCCAATTCATGGCACACGGCAGCGCGCACGGCAACCGAATTTTCGCCGATGCCACCGGTAAAAGTAATGGTATCCAGGCTGCGCTCGCCAGCGATGATTCAATCAAGCCCAATACTTAAACTGAAAACTTTACCACCTATTCCTGCTACCAGTGTCTCAACCAGAGCCGATCAGGAACATCATGCTGACCGCAAAGGAATTTCATGTCCAAAAGAATGGTGTTGGTGCTGCTGGCGATCGGTTTGGGCCTCTCTACAAATGCCTTGGCTGCGCCCAAAGGCGCCGTTTTAGAGGCTCAAGGCGTGGCGCTGAACGCCGCCGGCAAAACTCACGAAGCGGGCGACGCCTACGAGGCCGCAGCCAAGGCTTACTCCGCCGAAGGAAATCAAGGCGCGGCGGCCAAGGCCTATGGCAAAGCCTCAGAACTCTTTGAAAAAGAAGCCGCTGCCCTGCTCAAAGAGCTTGACAAGCCCAAAGTGGCCAGGCCCGCACTGCCTGCTCATCCTGCCCCACCCACAACACTTGCTGCTCCGGTTACGGCCTCCATCAAATCAGTGACGCTGCCGCCACTGATGCCCAAAGCAGACCATATCGTGGGTCGTGTCATCGATGAAATGGGCGGCACAGTCCCCAATTTCACAATTAAATATTCCGGTTTTGAAGATGGCAAACCCATCTACAATCATATGGAAAACGTGGGCGCTGATGTTAAATGCGGCGGTGGAACCTTCGCAATCAAAGTGCCGCCGGGCGCTTACCGTGTTTCGGCTTACGTGACTTACGTTTATCATGGCCGCACTTACAACTTTGAAGCTGAGCCGCTGAACCCACCAACAAAGCATGACTTCAACAGCCTCGGTTTGGATTACCTGAAACGTGGTTTGGTGCGCGATTTCGTGCTCAAAATGACCGCCAAAAAAACGGGTGCCTCGGAGGAAACCGAATCCGTTTATCGCAACGCCTACTACGGCGGCCTCCTCTATTTCGACTGTGGGCAGGTCGAACGGATTTTAGGAGGCGGCCACACCTTCACGCCGCCGCTGGCCGGTGTGGTAGGAACCGCCTACCCGCCTGATTCCCGGCTGCAAATCACTCTGACGCCACAAGGAGCGATGGTAGATGGCTCCGCAGGCCATATCTTTATAGCCGACCTGCGCCTGGGCGATTCAGGAACATACCAGTTCTGTAAGCGCGGCATTTTCCCCGGTGTTTACAGCGCCACGGCACTTTTAAAAACCCCGACCGGAGAAACAGTGCCGCTACGCCTGTCGCTGACGCGGGCGCGCACCATCCTCAAAGGATCGGCGGACGGCTATGACATGCTGGTCATGGACTGGAAACCGTCGCTCACCGTCGATTTTCTCCCCAGTGACATTGGCCCTATACCGCGTTACGGAGTAAAAGCTATCGAGTTGTTTCTGGGCAAGTGAACAAAAATGCACCGCCAAGAGCACCTCAAGCAACCAAACGCGCCGCGTCGCGGGCGATGATGATTTCTTCGTCAGTGGGAATGACCCATATTTGCACGCGCGAATTTTCGGCATGAATTGAGCGTTCAGCAGGGCCAGGATTGTTTTTCGCTTCGTCTAATTGCGCGCCCAAACATCCTAAATCGCGGCACACAGCAGCGCGCACGGCAACCGAATTTTCGCCGATGCCACCCGTGAATGTGATGGCGTCCACGCCGTTCATTTGCAGATAATACGCGCCGATATAATGGCGGATTTTGTGACAAAACACATCGAAAGCGAGTTTGGCGCGCTCGTGGCCCGCGTTCATCGCTTCTTCAATGTCGCGCATATCGCCGGACGCGATGCCGCTGATGCCTTTAAGACCCGATTCCTTAATTTCAATGCGATTATATTCCTGCGGTGAAAGGCTCAAGCGCTGCGAGACGTAATTGACTGCGCCTGCATCGTAGTCGCCGGGGCGTGTGGACATCATTGTTCCACTTTGCGGCGTCAGGCCGGACGCGATATTTTGGCTTTTGCCATCTTGCACACAAGCTACCGAAGTGCCACTACCCAAGTGACACAAAATAATTTTGCCTTTGTTGGGCGCACCCATCAGTTCAGCGCAACGCGCGGAAACATAGCGATGGCTGCACGAATGAAAACCATAACGCCGCACGCCGAGTTCCTGTTGCCATTCGTAAGGTAGGCCGTAGGTGTAGGCTTCAGGCGCGACGGTATGATGAAACCCGGTTTCGTAGCTGGCCGTTTGGGGCACACTGGGCAGAATTTTTTGGAAAATTTCGATACCCGTCAAACTCGGCGGATTGTGCACAGGCGCTAAAGCCACCATTTCTCGGATGACGCCAATTTCTCGTTCGCCGAGCAGCGAGCAATCGCCGAGTTTCATACCATCGTGCGCGATTTTATGGCCGACAACGTTGATTTCATTCAATGTTTTCAACGCGCCATGTTCGGGCGAAACCAACTGTTCGCACATCCAATGAATGGCATTGTGATAATCGGGCGAAGGCAGTTCGGCGCGAATTTCTAAGTCGCGTTCGGGCAATTTATGGCGACACAAGCCACTTTGCCCGCCTAAGCGGTCAACATGGCCGACAGCCAAAACGCGCGTGGCCTTTTCGGCTTCGGGCATGGCATACAACTTGTATTTAAACGTGGCGCCGCCACAATTTACAACGAGAACAATTAAGGACATGAGAGCAGTTTTAACAGGAAGATAGTTTCATTTCATCCGAATACGGTTAAAATTAAATGTCTATTGTCGAAAATGCTTTTAAAGACAGCCAAAAAAACCGCCTTCACACTCATCGAATTACTTGTCGTCATAGCGATAGTGGCTTTGCTGGCGGCCATTTTGTTTCCGGTTTTTGCCCGCGCGCGCGAAAACGCGCGCAAGTCGTCTTGTTTGAATAATACGAAACAAATTGGTGTGGCTTTAACGATGTATGTGCAGGATGCCGACGAAACATATCCACCCGCTTATTATAATGGCGGCGGCATTCCATTGGGCGCGTGGCTGGAAAATTACAGCCGAAATCGCCAGATTTGGCGTTGTCCCAGCGACGGAGTCAACCGAACGGCTGTGCGGCCCGATTATTTGAATCAAAGCTACGCGTGGAATTCGTGGTATTTTAACAGCAACAACGGCAAATTTGGCCCTCAATACGTCCCCAAAAAGCTGTCCGACATCAAAAAGGTCGCCGATTTAGCCGCTGTTTGGGGTTCGTGGGCGGCCAACGGTTTTATCTTCGATCACCCTAACAATCCCGGCATTTGTTCCGAGCCACGCGCCCGCATCGAAGGCAGCCTCGATTGCGCCAATTCCACTGTGAGCCAAGGCCATCTTGGTGGCGGGAATTTCACTTTCGCCGATGGACACGCGAAATTTATCAACTCCGGCAAAATTATGGAACAGTTGGCTTTAGCCAACGCCGACCAAAGCAGCTTATTTGGCGAGTTTTAAGGCTATTTCCGGCTTTCCATACGCTTCAAAAACGTTTCGACGGGCAAAGTCAGGCCATCTAAAAGCGGATCATCGCCATTGCGTCGCGTAACTTCGCTTTCGTGCCAATCATTCAAGCGCGCCGCCAATTCCTCGCGCATTTGCAAGTTTTCTTCAGCAAGATTTTGCGTTTCATGCGGGTCGTTTTCCAAATCAAACAAAAGTGGCGCCGTTTCGCGCGCTTTTCCATGAAAATCCGGCAAAGCGGCGCCGTTTTTATCTTGCAAAATGGGCTGAATAAACTTCCATTTTTCCGTCCGCAAAGCCAGCGAAGCCTGACGTGTCGCTTAGACAGCAAATATTTACTGTAGCGCCGCGCCTCCATTTAACGCGGGCACGAAACTGCGGCTCGTCATTTCGTAATTAGGTAAAGGCCAACCGGCTAATTCGCAAAGCGTGGGAAAAATATCTTCTGTGGAAACTAAGGCCTTGCTGCTATGCGGCGCCACTTCGGGCACGCGCATTGTCAGCACCACGCGCATGACGGCATCGTAAAGGCCGTGATGATCGAAATGAAAACCGCCTTCGCCAAAGGCTTCGCCGTGATCGCTCATCAAAACAAAAATCGTCTCGTCCCACAAATTTTTCGCTTTCAAATGCTCGACTAAACGCGCGATTTGCGTGTCCACATACGAAATTTCGCCGTCATATTGCGCTACAATCCAGTCATAATCATCTGGATGCTTTAGCTTCATCTCGGCGATAAAATTGTCGTAATAAGCGGGTGCGGGTGCTTTGATTTCTTCCACCGAAAAGCGATGACGCCCCGGATGATAATGCATTTCATCAAACGGCGGCGGCGGGCCGTAAGGCGTGTGCGGGTCCCATAAATGCGCGAACAAAAAGAAGGGTTGCTCGGCCAATTCATCTATAAAACTCAGCGCGCGATGGGTGAGTTCTTCACATTGATTGCTGAATGGCTTGAACAAAAACGCCGAGTAATAATCGAAGCCGCGCGCCATCCACGAGCCGCGCCCATTGCCTTGCACCGCCAAGTTATCAATGCCCGCTGTCGCCCAACCACCGCGATGTGCCATTTGCGGCAGGGTGAGCATACTTGGTTTCAAGCGGCGGTCTGTCAGGTGCGCCAAAATGCCGTGCCGATACGGATGCTGACCGGTCATCAGCGTGGTAAACGAAGGCGTAGTAGGAATGCCGGGCGCAAAAGCGCGCTCGAAAAGCACGCTTTCTGCGGCCAAAGCATCAATATTTGGAGAAGTCGGCAAATCGTAGCCGTAACAGCCCAAATGGTCAGCGCGCAGGCTATCAATGGCGATTAAAACAACGTTCATTGGAGATTGCCTCAGAGTTGAAACGACATTATAGTCCTATGCGCCATTCTACAAAGTTGCAAGAGTGAAATCCAATTTCAATCATCAAGCCAGTCACAAAAGGGCGTATCCAAACCACTCGTTGTAAATAAATCTTCTCGTTTACCGGAATTTAAATCCACTTTGATTAAATGCGAAATTCCAGCATCTTTGGAAGTGGAAGCAACTTCTACACTTAAGAGCAGGCTTTTGCCGTTTGCAATTTTTATCGGAGTAAAATGAGGAATTAAGCGTGTGTCCTCTGGATTTGTTGCTTGACCTTTTTGCTCTAATCTGGATATTGATTTGAATGCATCCTCTACTGCATCATAAACAGAAAGACGACAAAAAGTGGTCTGCTTGCTATAGGTGTAAAAATTCTCAACTACATAGAGAAAACGCCCATCTTTCGACCAGAGTAAATCTGGGTATTGCTCGTAAATTCGCTTCACAATTTTGCTTTTCTTCGTATTTCTGTCATACACCGCCAAAGCCACACTTCTAACAGCAAAGCGACCTCCAAAACGCAGTTCTTCCAGATTCTTTTCTTTTTTGCTGGGGTCAATAAACGGCACAAAGACAGCTAAATGTTGGCGATTAGGACTCATCAAAGGCCGATAGCCACCTGATTTTATCAGCGTAAGTTTTCCCTTCAGTTCGTTTTCATAGATGTTAGGATAGCCATAATTCTTGGTGTAATCAGCGTTTTTTGGAAACGCAGAATAGAGTATCGTGTTGTCCGGCGTCCATGAAAAAATTTCGCTGAGCAGGTCTTCGGATAGCATCTTTCCTTTACCCAGCTCATCAACAACTATCAAACGATAATAAGCTTCGTTCCAAGGTTCCGCTGTCCAAAAGGCATAATAATTCGCATCCGGTGATTCCAAGACACGATTTCCTGCAAATAAGCGATCCTCTCGTAAAGCACCAGTTTTCTGCTTTAAATCCAACTCATACAGTTGATGCTCTCCAACATCCGTTCCCGCGCGCATCACATGAAAGAAGCACTTGCTTTGATTTCTAAATAAAGGGCTAACCATAGGGCCAATAGAGGCTGAATCGTAAGCAGGAAGTTCATAATTTTGCACTTGAATTATTTTTCCATCGCTAATTTGGAATATTTGCAAAATCGGCGTGCGCATAGGCGCTGCTTTATTGGCCTTCGCGTTTTGTTGCGTAGTGAGATAACAAATTCTGCCCGCTAAACCTTCCAAACTACCAATGGACTGAAGTTTCGGAGCAACGGCAGGCTGCTCAGGCAACGCCTTAAATGTGAACCGCTTCCCATAAGCGGGTTCAGGCTCACTTGCATCCAAAGTTGCCTCATTAAAATGCGTTGAGATACGACGGCCCTGATAGGTCAGAATCAGAAAAATGCTAAGAAGGCAACCAACTACGCACCACAAAATTTGTTTTGGTTTAACGCGTTTCATAAAGAATCAAGTCATCAATTTAGATTGTAATGCGGCAACAGAGCATCCGGCTCGATTTTGTCGTGCGGCCTTTGGTAGCGATTATCCGTCGAAACGCGCAGCAAGTTTTCGGTTCCATTCGGCAACGCTTTGTGAATGCAAAAAGAATGAAAAAACAAGGCATCGCCGAGGCCAAAATCGGTGCAATGCCATTCGGCGGCGCTTTCGTCAACGGGCACGCCGCGCCCGCCAACGGCGCCGGGAATGGTTTCGCTGTGTTCGATAAAACCGCGCTTATGCGAACCGCGCCAGACGGCCAAATTCCCCAGTTCTATCGGACATTCGCCCAGCGGAATCCAACACGAATAAGTTTCTACGGCGCCGCGAATGTAAAAGTGATCTTGATGCGCGGGCGTTGTCGCGCCAATGTTGTGCGGAAATGTCACGCGCCCGATGCGACGCGGATGCGTTAGCACCTCGCTTGATTCAACATCCAAAATCTTTGCGGCGACTTGGCGCAGCGGCGGCAAATCGGGAAAAGCATGAAAAAGCGGCGTTTTGAGCAGCTTTCGATACATCGCCATGTAATCGGCCTTCCCTTCGCCCGTTGGCGCGATTCCGGGCCGCATTACGCCTTCCATCAAAGCCGCGTCCGCGTCGAGCCAACCCGCTTGGTCGCATAATTCCAGCGCGGCGTGGCGCACTTTTAACACTTCATCAGCAGGAACAAGCGCGCGAAAAAACAAGTAGCCGTTTTCCTGCATTTGGGCGCGCAGTTGATCGGCAGGAGCGGCGAAGTTGGATTCGATGAAAGGTTGCATAGTTTGCGGCGAATTTATTCGCTGGGCTTCTCCACATAACCGTGCAAAGGTGTGCCGGTGTTTTCGTCGTGCGCGGTATTGTCGGGCGCTTCGACTGCATCCGATTTCAATTCTTCTTTCAATTCTTCGGGCTTGGGAATATCGGCGGCCACGGCGCCAACGCGCAAGTGCAAAGGCGTGGCGCCTGCGCCGACGGTTTCGTCTTTGGGCGTGCCGATGCGCGTGCCGCAGCGACTTTGCGCGGCGGCGGGGTCAATTTCGCGCCCGCTTTCTTGCAAGCGACGCGCGACATAAGCATCCAATTTGGCTTTGAGTTCAGCCACGATTTCAGGATGGCTGGCGGCGATGTTGTTTTGCTCGGTGGGGTCGGCTTGCAAGTCGAACAATTCCTGCATCGGGCGGCCATGATAATCTTGTTCGATGCTCTGAATAAATTTCCATTGGCCGTTGCGATAAGCGCGCTTGACTTGCCATGTCGCTTCGCTGAAAAACAGTTCTTCGTAGTTGCCGCGTTGCTCGCCCTTCAAACAGGGCACCAAACTTTGGCCTTCACAGCCCAATAAATCGGGCAGACCGGCCAATTCAAAAAAGGTCGGCGCGAAATCGAGGTTTTCGATGAATCCCGGCACGCGATGGCCCGCTTTTAAGGCGCCGGGCCAGTAGAAAATGGCCGGAATATGAATATCGCCTTCATAGAGGCCGTGATGGTCATAAAAACCCAGTTGCTCGTCGAGAATTTCGCCGTGATCAGCCGTCAGAACCACTAATGTTTCGTTTTGAATCGGCTTTAGCGCCTCGAAAACAAGGCGCAATTGGTCGTCCATGTAGCGCGTTTCGGCATCGTAAAGCGCGTTGACGTATTGCGAATCGGTGATGCCGGGCATCCATTCGTGAAAATACCATTTGAAGGTTTCATCGTTCCACGCGGCGTCCATCGAATGATTGTTCGGGTCATACGGGTCGCGGTCAGCCGGATAAAAGAGCGGGCGATATTCATGCGGCGGCAAATAGGGCGTGTGCGGATCCCAGTAGTGCAAAAAGAGGAAAAAGGGCTTGTCCTGCGCTTGCAATTGTTCAATCGCCGCCACAGCCATTTCCGTCACGGGTTCGGCGCGGCGCAAAACTGTCGGGTCGCTTCTGTCCCAGTTTGGCGTGTCATATTGATCGAAGCCGCGCGGAAAATGACGGCCCATCGTATCCACGGCGTGAGTGCGCCAGCCGTTTTCCTGAAGCACTTCTTGAATCATCTTGATGTTTTCGTCCAGCGGCACGCCGCCGCCGATGTTGATGATGTTGTGCGTGATGGCTTCTTTGCCGGTCAGCATCGTCGTAAACGAAGGATGCGTCGGGATATTCGGCGCATAGCAACGCTCGAAAACGACGCCCTTTTCGGCAATCGAATCAATAAACGGCGAAGTCGGCTTGTCGTAGCCGTAACAACCCAAATGGTCAGCGCGCTGCGTGTCGAGCGCAATAAAAACGATGTTCATGGTGAAGGGGCTGGAGACTGGAGATTAGAGGCTGGGAACTCAGTCCTCAGCCTCTAATCTCCAGTCTCTTGATGTTCTCTGACAAGGATAAAGCAAATAGAAGGGGCTGTCACCGTTTTAGCAGAGATTGGCTTTCAATTCCTGTCGCCGGGCAGTTCCAGGATGGGTTGGCCGTCTCCATCGGCTAAAATGACCTGCCCACCTTCTTCACTGGCACTCAACACGACGTTGATGGTGCTGCCCGGCCCCGATACGGCCACCTGACCGTAATCTTCAAGCGTTGTCAAAGTGACGCGTGACACGCCCGAATCGCTGCACAGGTTGACTAAAGCGCCCTGTTCTCCTACGCCCGTTTGCAATTGTCGCGTGCCTTCGGCATTGTAAAAGTCCATCACGGCACCGAATTCCGTCGCGCGCAGCACGGCTTGCACTTCGCCCTTGTTATCAATGATGGACAGCACGCCACCTTCGGCACCATGCTGCAAAGTGGCGACTCCATCCTCGCCGTGACAGATAAAAACGCGTCCGCCATCGTCTGTCGTATCCAGCAACAAGGACGCCTTACCGTCCTTGTCCATCAGCAAAACCGCGCCGTGATCTTGTTTCGAATGCAGCGAAACCGGCGAAGTGCCGTCTTGCTGGCATAAAATGACGTGTGAGCCAGTGGCGGAACTGCCAATCACTAATTTCTCGCGATTGGCACCTGTCATCACCAACTGGCCGCTTTGGGCCTCGGCTTGAAGCGAAATGTGTTCAACATCTTGGTTGTCATACATTTTCAAGCTGCCACCGCCGCCACTATACAGCATCACTTCCGGCTTGTGATGGCTCATTAAATCCAGTTTGCCGCCCGATTTGGTGGCTTTGAGATAAACCGCGCTTTCTCCCCCATCGCACGCTACAATGCACTGCCCGCCTTGGTCGGTCGCTTGAATCATAATTTGTGGAAGCCTTTGGTCATCGGTAAAAACCAAAGTGCCGCGCCCATCAATCAAGCCCAACATGGCGCGCGTGCTGCGATTCTCGTCGGTAATAGCCAAAGTCGGGCCACCGGTCGCGTAAGCGAAGAATGACAGGCTTTCGCCGTTGGCATCTAAAACTTCCCAACGTCCGCCATTCTCGTCCGAAAATAGCCCACCGCGCACTTCGTTATCCGGCCCATTGACCTGCAACGCGCCGCCGTCTTCTCTGGCCTCCACCGAAGCCATTACGCGGCCATCGGGCGCTCCGACCATCAGCGCGCCCCGGTCATTTGAGGTCAATAGCATCAAACGTGGCGCGTCATCGCTGCCCCAAAAGATTAAAGAGCCACCTTCGCCCGCATCGTGACAACTCACAAAAGCATGGCCCTTGGCGTCGCTCATTTGCAAAGCGCCGCCGTTGCTGGTGACCGTGAACTCCCCGACGACTTCATCGCCGTTTACCAATTCGATGCCGTCCACTTTCAAACGCGCCGGAATATGCTCCTCCGAAAGCGTCGCGGGCAAGCCCAAAGCGCGCGTAAGCAGCGTCATTTGAGCGCGTAGTTGCGCCACTTCGGTTTCCAAAGCGGCAATGCGTGTCTGGTTTTCGTCCATGGTTTCCTTTTTATACAGCAAAATGACGCTTCTTAGGCGCTGGGATCAGCCATCTTAATCAATAAGACGACTTATCCTGTTTGATAGGATGGTCCGTCCTAACCCTTAGGACGGCCTGTCCTGACCATTAGGACGGGCCATTCTGTGGTTAAGACGGGCTGTCCTATTCGATAGGACGGACTGTCCTGACCATTAGGACAGGTCGTCCCATTGGTTAAGATAGACGATTCTTTTGATTAAGACAGTGAACTTTTCTTGTCAATTTGATAATCTAACACAGTGGTTTACTCTATTTAAAGGAGATTTTTATGTCTTTTTCGCAGAAATACAGTTGGGCCGAGAGCGAAATGCCCAAATTAGTGCTGCAACTGTCGGCGGTTGGCCTGCAATTGGACTCGCCGTTAGCGGTGAGTTTGGGCGTGCTGCCCGCCGACGCCACGCACTGGAAAAGTGGCGCTGCGGTGCTGGCTTTCGCCGGAAACTACATTGGCGCGCTGCGGGGCTACGCGGTGGCCGTCACCCACTGGCGCGATAACTTTCTCATTGACCGCACACCAGAGCGCGTGGTGCTGCCGCATCTGACGCTGCCCTCCATTCCGCCCGATGTGCAAGCGGTCTTTGACGATCCGGCTTTCCTGACCGATTTTCTCGATTGGTGCAACGCCTTAGTGGCCCGCATGGAGAAAAACGGCCTGACCGATGCCGATAGGAGTCAATTGGGCCTGCTGGTGCCACCGCCCCCGCCGCCCAAAGACCAAATGCAGGCCGTAGTGCGCTCGGTGCATGACCATCCGCACGGCCTGATTGAAGTCAATGCCGACCGCAAAAATCAGCCGCAAGTCAAAGCGACGGTCACGTTAGACGACGGCACCGTGCTGGAAAAGACGCTGCCCAGTGCCAAAATCCCGTTCAACCTGCCGACAGATCGCATTCACAGCTTCACCGTGGTGGTGCAATACGCCGACAGATTAGGCAACCTCTATGGCCTACAGAGCGCGCCCTTCTCTGGCCGCAGCGAGTTGTAACTCATGTTACGCAGTGCGCTATGGTAGGCACTGGAAAGAGCGACTTTGTCGCTCGTCCCCTCACCCAACCTCTCCCCCATTCGCTTCGCTGGGGAGAGGAGAACTTGACCACTACGCCCTTGCCCTATTCAGATGAGCAGAAGCGTATGAGCAACGCACTCCTCTCCCCAGCGAAGCGAATGGGGGAGAGGTTGGGTGAGGGGACGAGCGACAAAGTCGCTCTTTCCTCCTAACACAAATCAACCGCTTAACATGAGTTGTAAGTAGTCCACCAAACAAAAGCGACGGGCCAAAATTGGCCCGTCGCTTTTTGCTTTCAAGGTCTAAGCAATTCCTTTACTCTCTCTTCTCACCTGCCAAACCCCGTATTTCCATAACACGATAAATTCTTCGTCCATCACGGGCGTATGATGATAAACGTGGACTTCAAAAGGATTTGCCCATGAAGGTGCCCCCAATTCTAATCCATTACCGTGTTTACCTGTGACTTTATCGAAGTAGTCGTCGCCCGGCCCATCCATCGTAGGTGCAACCCTCGACAGCTTCCAAAACGCTATTGTGTTGCGAAAGCGTCCAAAGTTTGAAGCATAAAACAAGTCCCAACAGGCAAGGAATGGTAATTCTGGAAATGGTGAACGATTTGGCTCCGACGCCTTGCCCAAGGCAGTTAGGACACTCCATCTCCGCCGATTCCATCTCATAGTGACATTTTGGGCAGATCATGACAAATTCGCTTTGATTACATCACGGCCTACGGCAGCAAATCGCCGATGAGCATAATGCCGCCGACGCGCATGGCGGTGCCGTCGTAGCGTTTGGGATCGAAGCCGGGCTTGTTTTTTTCGATATTGGTCACGCTGGAACGGTCGGGCTGTTCGGGCAAAATTTCGACGCTAACGGTGTGTTCGGCATCGGGCAAGCCTTCGCCAATCCACAGCGTCGCCAAACGATGGTAGCTGCAATAGCTGTCGAAGCGCTGCGCGATGGATTCCTTGCCGTCCAAGGTGACTTTCACTTTAGCCCCATCCGGGCCGAGCAAGTCGTAGAGTTTGACGGCGCTGCCTTTGAAGCGAAACGAAATTTTCTCGCCGGGCGAAGTCGCTTCCCACATTTCCGGCATCCGGTTGGAAAAGTTTTTGAAGAGTTGTGACGCGGCGTCCAATTTCTTCCAGCCGGGCGTTAGCATATTCGGCTGCACGGGCGCGATCTTGGCGTTTTCCCAGTTGTCGGCTTGCAGCGGCGCTTTCAGGTCGTGCGCGCCGATGTTGTTGAGCGGTGCCATCGCTTGCACGGCGTCCGCCACGACATCGGCGTAAACCTGATGTGCGGCATCGAGCGGATGCGTGCTGTCCGTCGAAAAGAGCAAAATGCCTTCGGGCGTGGGTTTATCTTTGCCGTCCGCGTCTTTTTCGGGCACAACCCATAACTTGCCGTTTTGCAGCATCTCGTTCATTTTGAAAGCGACGCTAATCGAAGGAATGTTGTAATAATCGGCTAATTTTTCCATCGCCGAAGCCGAGCGCGGGAAATTGCCGTTTTTCAAATCGTTGGCCTGCCCGCCTTGAAAGGTGTAAACGTAGGCGATGTCGGTGGTCGGGTCGGCCTTCCACGTTTGGCGAACGATGCCTTCCATGCCGCGCCAAATGTTTTCCGGCGAGGCGCCACCATCGTTGACAGCGAATTCGACAAACACCAAATCGGGCTTGAAATTCAGCACGTCCTGCTGATTGCGATAAACGCCCAAATCGGAGCCGGTGCCACCAATCGCCGCGTTAATTTCGCTGATTTTCGCGTTCGGCCACGTTTTCTTGAACCAATCCAGTGTTTTAGGACGCCAACCATTGGCCGCCGTGATGCTGCCGCCAAAATAAGCGATTTTCACTTCTTTTCCGGCATTCAATTTCGCCAGCACATTCGGAATACCGCCGCGTGGACGAAACTGCGCCGCCGGGACAAGCGGGAAATTATTTTGCGCCTGCGCGCTACGCGATGCGCCATCCGGCGCGAACAATAAAGTCATGGTGATGCCGCCTAAAATCCAATTATTCATTTGTTCCTCTTTTTTACAGCCGTTTTGTAACCCCAAACAGCCGCAACTGCACCAATAATCATGGAAGAACCTTCAAAATCCTTCTTGGGAAAAGTAACGCCAACCCACATCACAAACATAAACAAAGCTACAAATAACAGCAAAATTACCACGCCATCTATCAATTTCTGTTGCATTCCGAAATTATCCTTTTACTGCGCCGGAAGTGAGACCCGCGATGAACTCTTTTTGCAGCAGCAAGAACAGCACAACGACGGGCAGAATTGAAAGCAGCGTGCCTGCCATGAGCGCGCCGTATTGCTGTTGCTGCAAACCGACGAGGCTATTCAGGCCAATCGGCAGCGTGAAGTTGGAACCGGTGTGTAAAATAATTTGCGGCCACAAAAAGTTGTTCCACGCGCCCATGAACGAGATTAGACAAAACGCGCCGACCATAGGGCGCACCACCGGCATCACGATGCCCCAGTAAATTTGAAATTCGCTGGCGCCGTCAATGCGCGCGGCGTGTATCATTTCGTCGGGCACCTGCGTCATAGCCTGCCGGAAAAGGAAAATGCCGAATACGCTGACCGCGCCGGGAATGATGAGTCCGGCGTGCGTGTCCATCAGGCCAAGGCGATAAATTTGTTCATAAAGCGGCGCCATGATGACCTGTCCGGGGATCATCACCGTCGTCAGCATCAAAACCGTGACAACGTTGCGTCCTTTGAAGTCGTATTTCGCCAGCGAAAAGCCAGCCAGCGACGAAAAGAAAAGCTGAATAATCACTACCGAACTGGTGACAAAGGCACTGTTAATGACGTAAAGCCCAAACGGAATCGCCGCAAAAAGCGCCTTGAAGTTTTCATTCGATAGGCGGGGCGCAAAGAAATAATAACTCCAAAAATCGTCTGGATTTTTCGTAGTCGCCGCGATGAGCCACACCACCGGCGTCAGCGTTACCAGCGCCGCCAAAACCAGTAACGTGATAACCGCGCCGCGCGCTGCAATGGTGGAAGTTTTCGGTTTCATTTCGATTCTTTAAAGACAAAGAGCATGAAGACACAAATCTGTGTCTTCATGTCTTTATTTTGTGTCTCCATGCTCTTTGTCTTTAATCACTCATTCTTCAGCGCACCGGTCAATTTCAACTGCGCGAGGCTGATGATCAGCACGAAGAAGGCTAACTTCCAGCCGACAGTGGAAGCGTAGCCCAAATCGCCGGTCACAAAGCCGGTTTGGTAGAGATACATCACAACCGTGAGGCCCGATTTATTGGGGCCGCTACCCTGCCCCAACATGATGAAGGGCAGTTCAAATAATTGAAAACTGCCGATGGTGCTGGTCAGCAAAGTAAAAATCACCACGGGGCGGATGCCGGGCAAAGTGACGGAGCGAAACTGCTGCGCGCCGCTCGCGCCGTCCACTTGCGCGGCTTCGTAAAGGTCTTTGTCCACGGCCTGCAACGCCGCCAAAAAATAAACCATGTGGTGCCCGGCATACATCCAGAGTGCTGTCATGATGATGGCGGGCATCACCAGATTTTGATCGGCCAAAAATTTGGTATCAAGCGGAAAGCGATCCGGCGAAAGCCAGTTCAGAAACTGCACGATGATGCCGTATTGCGGCACGAACAGCACCGAAAATAATACGCCCACAAAAACGCTGCCGACAAGTTGCGGCGAGAAAAACGCGAGCCTAAAAAAATCGCGCCCGCGCACCCATTTTTGCGACAGCAAAATCGCAAGGCCCAGCGCCACGGGCAGTTGCAAAAGCACCGAGCAAAACGCAAACGTCGCGGTGTTTTTGACCGCAATGAAAAAGTCGGGGTCGTTCAGCAGAAACTGAAAATTCTTGGTGCCCACAAAGACCGCATTTTTCGGCCCCGCCGTGACGTAAAACGCCAACATCAAGCTCTTAATAATCGGCCACGCTTGAAACGCGGCGAATAACACCAGAAACGGCGCCACGAATATATAGGGCGCCATTTTATGTTGTAAGCGATGCTGGTTGTTCATGATCTTTAAACCACAGATGGACACGGATTGACGCAGATGAATTTTAGAGATTTGAAGTTTTCAAATCATCCGCGTCTATCTGCGTTTATCACTGGTTCAATAAGGATTCCTCGCGATGAGTGCCCGCAATTCGTCGCCGCTTTTTTTGAGGCGGGTGCGCGCGTAGCTTTCAAAGTTTTTATCGCCGTTGGCGCGGTAGTAAGTGATGCAATCCACCAACGCCTCGCCTAATTTGGCTTTGCCTTGTGCGATAAACGGACTTGTGACCTGCGCGGGCACATCGGGAGCTAAGGCCGAATACAAATTGCCCAGTTTTTGGCCGCTCCAGTATTCGCGTTTTTCGTCGAATTCGGGTTGTTTCCACGCGGCGCGCAGGGCGGGCAAGATGTTGGTGTCGTTGAAGCGTTGGCCAAGCTCTTTTTTGTCCAAATAAAGGTGCAAAATCAGTTGCCACGCTAAGTCGGGATGCTTGCACTGTTTGGTTATGCCAATCATGGTGCCGCCCCAAGTGCTGGTGCGACGCTGGCCCGGTGAAACTGCGGGAAGCGGCATCAATTTCATTTTGCCGCTCATGCTCGGAATGTCTTTTTCGATGGATTTCGAGCGCCAATCGGGGCAGACGAGGCACACGAAATACCCATCCTCAACAGCTTTGGTTAGAATCTGCCCGCCGCCCAGATTGTTGGCAATGCGGTCTTTCGCGGCGATGAGCGGCACGAACCACAACATCGTTTTTACGCCGGTTTCGCCATCGAAAATTACGTTGCCTTTGATGTCAAAAAGCGCGCTATTGCGTTGAAAAAGGCACATCTCTAAATGCGCCGAGCGCGCTTCTTCAAATTCGATCATGTAACGCTTGTTGGGAATCGTCAGTTTTTTGCCGACGCGAATGAAATCGTCCCACGTTTTGATGGAATCGGCGTCCACGCCTTCTTTTTTAAAAATCTCCGCGTTATACGCCAGCATCACCGGATGAACATCGTGTGGCACGCCAAAAATGTGGCCCCGGCTGGTGTAAGAGGTGAACCGCGAAGCCACCATGCCATCCAGCAAACCGGCGGTTTTGACGCGCTCGGTGATGTCGAGAAAACCCACATCGTCAATCGGCCCGCGAAAATAACCGCCCGCTGTGTCAATCGGAATTTCGACGACATCCGGCAAATCCACACCGCTCCACATCGCGGCTTGAAGGCGCTGCGTCACAGCCACCCAACTGACTAACTGGTCTTCAATTTTCGTTCCGGGATGCTTCTTTTCAAAGGTGTCAAACGCCGATTGATACGCGTCGTAATGCTGTTTGGCAAACGTCCAAAATTTGATGTTCGTTTCGCTATGCGAAGCCGCCACGCGGGCATCGTGCGCCGTGAAATACAACCGCGCTGTGCCCGAAAACAGGCACAGCAACAAAATCCAAAACGCCGCGCGGCCAAAAGGAAAAGAAGGCATAAAAATGCGGAATGCGGAATGCGGAATGCGGAATGCGGAGTGCGGAGTGGAAAATTCCGCACTCCGCATTTCACATTCCGTATTTTAAACAATCGCTTGTTCGGTTTCCTTGTCGAAGACATGCGCAGCGTTGGCGTCTAAAACGACATCCAATTCGCCGCCTTCTTTAGCTTTGGTTTCGGCGTCCACATCAGCGAGAAGCGTGTGCTGCCCAGCGGTCAGGTAAATAATCGAATTAGCGCCCATCGGCTCAACAACATCCACTTTCATGCGCGTGACATTGGTGGTGTCGGTCAAATTCGTCAGGGTTTTGTCGTGAATATCTTCGGGGCGCAGGCCCAAAATCACGGTTTTGCCAATGTAATTTTGCAAGGCCGCTGCTTTGCTTTCGGGCAGATGCACTTGAAATGCGCCCGCATCTACAATCGGCGCGCCGCCATTTTTGGAAACCGTCGCTTCAACGAAGTTCATCGAAGGCGTGCCCAAAAAGCCGGCCACGAACATATTCACCGGCTCATGGTAAAGTTTCAGCGGCGTATCGCATTGCTGCACAAGGCCGTCTTTCATTACCACAATGCGCTGGCCCATTGTCATCGCTTCCACTTGATCGTGCGTGACGTAAATCGTCGTAACACCAAGGCGGCGATGCAATTTAATCAGTTCGGCGCGCGTTTGCACACGCAGTTTGGCATCAAGGTTGGACAGCGGTTCATCCATCAAAAACACTTCGGGATGGCGCACGATGGCGCGGCCCAAAGCCACGCGCTGACGCTGGCCTCCAGAAAGCGCTTTGGGTTTACGGTCAAGCAAATGCTGGATGCCCAAAAGTTCGGCGGTTTCCTGAATGTTGCGGTCAATATCGTCTTTGATTTTTTTTGCTTCAGCGGCGTGCGTCAATTGCCACGCCATGCCCGGCAACTGGCGCAGACGCAGGCCAAACGCCATGTTGTCGTAAACGCTCATGTGCGGATAAAGCGCGTAGTTTTGGAACACCATCGCAATGTTACGATCTCGCGGCGGCACATCATTGACAAGACGGTCACCGATGCGAATTTCGCCGCCGGTGGATTCTTCCAAACCGGCGACCATGCGCATCGTGGTAGATTTGCCGCAGCCGGACGGCCCGACTAAAACCAAAAACTCGCCATCTTCGATGGTGAGATTGAAATTGTCCACTGCGCGGACTTCTTTTTTGGTCTGGGAATCGGTGAAAACTTTGGTGAGATTGCGAAGTTCAACTTGCGCCATGCGTTTGTGACTCCAATTAAATGATCGAATTTGTGAATCGTGAGAATTGAGACAATTTTAGGCGCAGAGCGCGGCGCTGTCAAACGAAAACGGCCAATGCGCGGCTATTTGGCTTTGCTAATGCTGCTTTTCGCCGGTTGCACGCCCCAAAAACCAGAGCAAAAACCACATGACAAACCGGCGTATTATCGTGACCCGCGCAGCGGGCGCGCCGCTTATGCGCTGCCCCGCACCGCCGCGCCACTTTTTGAACCGAAACTCGCCAGGCGACTTTTGGACGACCCCAAACGCGCTCAATGGCAAAAACCACAGCAAATTGTGGATGCCTTGAAATTGCAAAACGGTGATGTAGTCGCCGATATTGGCAGCGGTTCGGGCTATTTATTGCCGCATCTCAGCCGCGCCGTCGGGCCGCGCGGCGCGGTTTTCGCCGAAGAAATTCAAAGCGATTATTTTCCGGCTCTCCAACGCCACGCAAAGAAATTTAAAAATATTCGCATGGTGCAAGGCACCTTCGACAACCCGAAACTACCACAAAAAGTAGATTGCTTGGTTTTGCTGACAACTTATCACGAAGTCGAAAATCCCGTCGCCTTTTTGAAAACGCTAAGGCGCTACGCCAAACCAAAGGCAAGGCTGGCAATTATTGATTTCGATGCGGCGCGCCAAGGTTCCCCGCCCGCACCTAAAGGTCACGAAGTCGCGGATGTGATTGTCATCGCTGAAACCAAAGCCGCCGGTTGGGAATTGAAAACGCGTCACGAATTTCTTTCCAGTCAGTTCTTTTTAGAGTTCGCCGTTAAGTGAAATAAAGTCGCGATTTTTCCTGCATTTCAAAAATAATTTAATTCTTTTTGATTGTTTTAACTAATGTTAGAGATTATGATGGCCCAGCTTTAAAAGGAGTGAATTGGGCGAATTTGTGAAAAATAGCACAAAATCCTTGTGAAATATGCCACAAATGAAAAGACCTATTGACTGAACGTGATAATTATTGGATTTAGCAGCTTTATTTTGAGTTTTAATCTGCTTGACGAAACCGGTATCAATAGTTAGAATCGCAATGACCCGAAAGCAGGAATGCCATGAATGATGGCTCAAAAGGCTCGCAGGACGGCCCGCCCAAGGGCCTCAGTTGGACACAAACCCGCTTGGTGCGCCTGACGCAAGGCGGACCGAAGGGAATGCAAGCCTCGGCTATTGGCTTTGTGCTGGCGGGGCCGATTGTCGGGGGATTTTTGATCGGTTGGTGGATTGATCAAAAATTTGGCACACAGTTTTGGGTTTTGATTTTGGGTTTGCTGGGCGTTTACAGCGGTTTTCGCGAAACGTTCGCTTTGCTGAAAAATTTACAGCCGACTCAATACGAGCGCACGCCACCGCCGGGACGCGACAAAATCGTGCCTAAAGCGCCGCCTACGCTGCCCGAACAAACCGAAAGTGCGCCTCAACAGCGCTTGTTCAAAGTGCCACCGCCGCCGTTCATGGAAAGCGCCTCCCCAGAAAAATCCGAATTGCGACAGCCACAAAATGCCGAAGAAGTGCTGCGCAAATTGATGGGAAAAGAAGACGACCAAAAAAATTGATGAACAGTTTCCAAGTGCCCGCGCCGCCGCCTGCGTCGTTTGAACAGCAAAAGTCAAACGCGGCGCAAAAATTGAATCGCTTGGCAACGGCGCCGCAAAAAAAATTTGCTCCGCTGGACGCCGAATTCTTGCAGCGCGTTTATCGCACCAATTTGCTCTTTGGCGCGCTGTTGAGTTTGGGACTGGGACTGATTTTGCACAGCATGGCAGCTTTGCTATCGGGAGCAGCGGGCGTTTTAAGCGCGCTTTTGGTGCTTAAAGCCAAAGAACTGTTCGTTTTGCGCGTGGTTCGGCCTTTAGATGCGGCGCCTTATGAGGGAACAGGAAAATGGTTGCCGCGCTGGGCGATTGGCATCGGAAAGTTTTTTCTGATCGGTGGCGGCATTGCGCTGCTACATCGTTATGAATTAATTAATTTCGTCGCGTTTGTCATTGGTGTTGCCAGCGTTCAGGTGATGATAATCTCGATGGCTTTGGGCAGACTGCTGGGCAATCGCGACGCCGGACGTTCTTTGCGCGACATTTATGTCACGCCACACAAAATTAAAAACACGCCTCATGTTTAAAACATTTCGCTTACTCTTTTTAACCCTTCTGCTGTGCTTTGCCCTGCCCGTTTTGGCGCAGGAAGCAGGTCACGATGGCGCAGGCGCAACGCATGAAACTACGGCGCCCGCTGAACATGGTGGCGGCGAGGCTGAACCAGATCGGCCTTTCAACGCCCATCAAGGAACATGGCTCAACCCGTTGGTGCGTAGTATTCTCGGCTTGGAAAAACCGCACGTTTCGATTCACGATGGCGACCCACACGTTTCGCCCGCTGAAAGTGTTCAATACGACTTTTTGTTTTTGGCGCTCGGCATTATGGCGTTACTGGCCGTTTTAGGCGTTTTAGCGGGCAAGCAAGTGAAAGTGCGGCCCGATGGCAAGCCCACTTCGATTGCCAATGCCGCCGAAGCCGCTGCCGAAGGCTATAAAAACTATCTCATCGGCATTATGGGGCCAAAACTGGCCGACAAATATACGCCGCTGATTGCGTCTTATTTCTTTTGCATTCTTTTCATGAACTACGCCGGTTTGATTCCCGGTTTAATGTCGCCAACGGCGAATCCTAACGTGCCGATTGGACTGGCGCTGGTTTCGTTTTTCGCAGTTCATATCATTGCCCTCAAAGAAGCAGGTTTCAAAAGTTGGATCATGCACTTTGTCGGCGAGCCTTTGTGGTTGGCACCGCTGAATTTCCCGCTGCATATCATCGGCGAATTCATCAAGCCCATCAGTTTATCGGTGCGCTTGCTGGGCAACGTGTTCGGCGAAGAGATGGTAGTTATGAAGTTGGCCGGTTTGGGCATTGGTTTACTGGCTGCGTATAGCATTCCCTTTGGCATTCCGTTCAACTTGCTGATGATGTGTTTGGGCGTTTTGTTTGGCGCATTGCAGGCTTTGGTGTTCTCGACGCTTGTGGCAATTTACATCTCGATTCTCAGCACACATCACGATGACCATGACGAACATAACGATCATGGTCATGTCGAACACGTTCGGCTGCATGGTCACGAGCAAATCGTCGGGCATCCTTCGGAAGCGACCATTGCTATGGTCGCGCATCCTGCGGAAGCGACGATGGGTTAAAACAACAATTCACACTTTGATATAACTTTCCGGCTACGCGCTGGAGAAAGGAGAAAGGCACATGATTTATTGGGGTCTTTTAGCATTAGCGGCAGGTTTGGGTTTGCCGATTGCGGCGATGGGTTGCGGCATTGGTCAGGGTATCGCCGTCAATGGCGCGATGCAAGGCATGGCGCGTCAACCGGAGGCCAGCGGCACCATCCAGACCGGTATGATTATCGGTTTGGCGATTATCGAGTCGCTTGTCATTTACAGCCTGGTCATGTTTTTCATGCTTCAGGGCAAACTGCCGGGCATTGACGTCGTAAAGCCGTTAGTTGAAGCTGCGGGCAAGACGGCTGGCCTGTTGGGTTAATCACCTTTCATGAATTCCGCCTCAGCTATGCTTTTGGTATGGCTGAGGCGGAAATTATGAAAAATTCGGAAAAATAGCAGAAAAATCCGGCGGTTGAAGTGGTTAAGTCTGTCGGTTTTTAGGAACACATGGGGATTTTAGAATTATTCGGGATTGAGCCAAAGTTTTTCCTGACGATCAGCATCGGTTTTCTGATTCTGTTCTTCATCTTGAAAAACTACGCTTTCGGCCCGATTTTCGGGATGTTGCAGGCGCGTCAGGACAAGATTCGCGGCGACCTCGACGACGCCGAAGCACGCCGCAATGAAATGGTGGCGCTCCAAAAACAATACGAGGAGCGTTTGGCCCAAATCGAAGACGAAGCGCGCGACAAAATTCAGGAAGCAACCCGGCAAGCACAAGTAGCGCGCGAGGAACTTTTGGAAAAGGCCCGCAGTGAAGCGCAAGCCATTGTTGAACGGGCGCGCGGCGAAATCGTGCGCGAACAAGAAATCGCCAATGCCGAGATGCGCAATCAAATCGCGCATTTGTCTGCGGTGGCAGCAGGTCGCCTTATCAAGCAAACGCTTGATCCCAGCGCCCACGCCAGCCTAATTGATGATGTCATTGCAGGAATTGGCGCCCAAAATGGCACGGTGGCTTCAGGAGGCACGCGCTAATGGCGGGCGATTATCGCGCGGCGCGGCGCTACGCGCGGGCGTTGTTTAATGCGGCGCTCCGATCAGGCGAAGTGGACGAAGTGGCTCAAAGTCTCGATTCCATCGCACAGGCGGCCCAAGGCTCGCCACAATTCATGAACGTGATGCGTCACCCGCTTGTCACACGCGAACGCAAAAAAGAATTGTTGCACAAGATTTTTGAAGGTCGTGTGCAGCCGGTCGTCGAGCATTTTCTGTTTTTATTGATTGAAAATGACCGCGCCGCAATTCTGCCTGATATTGGCGGACAATACAAGACACTTTTGGATGAACATCGCCGCGAAATAGATGCCGAAGCCGTGTCTGCCGTGCCGCTGACGAGCGCTCAAATCGAAGCGCTCAAAGCGCGCTTGAAAGCCGAAAGCGGCTATACAGTGCGCCTGCAAACGCGCGTGGATGCCTCGCTGCTCGGCGGCCTGTTAGTGCGCGTTGGCGACCGCCTTTTTGACGGCAGCATCGTCTCGCAGCTGCGCCGTTTGGAAGAACAATTACAACAAGTTAAAGTGAGCTGAAGCTCAAGTCATGAGTTTTGAATTTTGAGTTTTGAGTTGATAAAGATTATCTGCTTCAACTCAAAACTCTTAACTCATAATTCAAAACTCTTGGAGGAAAAATGGCTTTACGGCCCGAAGAAATTACCAGCGTTCTGCAACGCGAACTCGAAGGTTTCGATCAAGATTTAAAAATGGTTGATGTCGGCACCGTGCTGGAAATCGGCGACGGTATTGCACGCGTTTATGGCTTGCAAGGCGCTAAATACGGCGAATTGTTGGAATTTCCCGTGTCGCCCGTCACCAATCGTCCGACGATGGGCATCGCGCTCAACCTTGAAGAAGACAACGTCGGCGTGGTTATCGCGGGCGATTACAACCATATTATGGAAGGCTCGCAGGTCAAAACCACGGGCCGCATTGCAGATGTTCCGGTGGGCAAAGCCCTTTTAGGCCGTGTGGTCAACGCGCTCGGTGAGCCGATTGATGGCAAAGGCCCGGTTGTTACCGACCAACGCGCTTTAATTGAAGTCAAAGCGCCCGGCGTGATGCAGAGAGAAGGCGTCAAGCAGCCGCTGCAAACTGGTATTAAAGCCATTGACTCGATGATTCCCATCGGGCGTGGCCAGCGCGAATTGATTATCGGTGACCGCCAAACTGGAAAAACTGCTATCGCGGCGGATACCATCATCAATCAGCGCGGCGGCGACGTATTCTGCATTTACGTCGCAATCGGCCAAAAGCAAGGCACCATCGCCGCACTCGTTGCCCAATTGGAGCAAGCGGGCGCCATGGAATACACCATTGTTGTTGTCGCTTCAGCCAACGATTCCGCGCCTTTGCAATATATCGCGCCGTTCGCTGGAACTGCGATGGGCGAATTCTTCCGTGACGATGGCGAACACGCGCTGATTGTTTACGACGATCTTTCCAAGCACGCCGTGGCTTATCGTTCGATGTCGCTGCTTTTGCGCCGTCCGCCGGGCCGCGAAGCCTATCCGGGCGATGTTTTCAACCTGCACAGCCGCTTGCTTGAACGCAGCGCAAAAATGCACCGCGATTTGGGCGGCGGTTCGCTGACTGCTTTGCCGATTATCGAAACGCAGGCCAACGACATTTCGGCGTATATTCCGACGAATGTGATTTCGATTACCGACGGCCAAATCTTCTTGGAGCCGGACTTGTTTTATGCTGGTCAGCGCCCCGCAATTTCGGTTGGTTTGAGCGTTTCCCGCGTTGGCGGCTCGGCGCAGATCAAAGCGATGCGCCAAGTGGCTGGCCCCTTGAAATTAACCTTAGCCCGCTACCGTGAATTGGCCGCTTTTGCGCAGTTTGCCAGCGATTTGGACAAGTCCACGCAAGCCCAATTGGCACGCGGCCAACGCTTAACGGCCTTGTTGAAACAAGCGCAGTTCAAGCCGATGCCGGTTGAGCAGCAAGTGATGATTATCTTTGCCGCGACCAACGGTTATCTCGATACCATTGATCCCGATGATGTGGCGCGCTTTGAAACCGAGTTCTTAGCCTTTGTCGCCGAGCGTTATCCTGATATTCCCTCAGCCATCGAAAAAGAAAAGGCCTTGTCGGATGAAACCTCTGACAAATTGAAAAGCGCCGCTCAAGAGTTCGTCGGGCAATTCAAATAATTGACGGTTGTAGATTGACGGTTGGCGAAATTGAAATCGTCAACCGTCAATCTACAATCGTCAACCGTCAATTAAAATGGCTTCATTAAGAGACATCAAGCGAAAAATTCGCGTTGTAAAAAACATCAGCCAGATCACGCAGGCGATGAAAATGGTGGCGGCGGCGCGTTTGCGGCGCGTGCAGGAACGCGTCGAAAAAGGCAAGCCCTACGCCGAAACCATGACCAACTTGGTCGGGCTTTTGGCGCCTAATGTGACAGAGATTTCGCATCCCCTGCTCGACAATCGTCCGTCGGGCGCGGTGGGCATTGTCGTCCTTGCGGCGGACAAAGGTTTGTGCGGTTCGTATAACACCAACATTTTGCGTTTGGCCCATCAATTCGTTGACCGCAAAACGCGCGAGATGAACGAAGGCGAGGCGCCCGGCCTGCGCAATGGCCGTGATGCTATCAAAATTGTTACGGTGGGCCGCAAGGCGACGGATTATTTCACTAAGCGCGGCTACAAAGTCAGCCAATCGTTCGCTGCGCCCAGTCCACAAGGGCCTTATGAAGAAATTCGCGCCATTTCGGAAGCGATCACCGGGATGTTTTTAAACGGCGAAGTGGACGAAGTTCATATCGCTTACACCGAATTCAAATCGGTTATCAGCCAGCGCCCGAAAACCGTGAAGTTTTTGCCTATTGAGCCGCCGGGCCGCGAAGAATCGGCCAGCACCGGCACGGTTGAAAGCATAAGCGGCACTCAAAGCGTGGAATCGAAAAACGATAGCGGCGCCACCATGGATTTCATCTTTGAACCGGCAGCGCCGCAACTTTTGGAAGTGTTGTTGCCGCGCTTTGTCGAAACGAGGGTTTATCAATTGTTGATGGAAGCAGTCGCCTCGGAATTTGGCGCTCGCATGACCGCGATGACCAACGCCACGAAGAATGCTGGTGAACAAATCGAATCGTTAACCTTGCTGGCAAACCGCACACGTCAGGCCGGCATCACCAAAGAACTGCTCGACATCGTCGGCGGCGCGGAAGCACTAAAAGGATAGTAGGAGTTTTGAATTAAGAGTTTTGAGTTGATAAGGATGATCTGATTTGACTCCTGATTCACAACTCCTAACTCAAAACTCTCTGAAGGAGAACAATGGCAGAAGGAAAAATTAATCAAGTTATCGGCCCGGTTGTGGACGTAGAATTTGCGCCGCAACAATTGCCAGCAATTGCAAACGCGCTGACGATTGATCGCGAAGGCCAAACCAGTCTGGTGATTGAAGTAGCGCAGCATCTCGGCGACAACGTGGTGCGTTGCGTGGCAATGGAAACCACCGATGGCTTGGTGCGCGGCATGAAAGTGCAAGACACCGGCGACACTATCACAGTGCCTGTTGGAGCCGAAACTCTGGGCCGTCTTTTTGACGTTCTGGGCCGGCCATTGGACGGTTTGGGCGAAGTCAACACCAAGCATCATTATTCAATTCATCGCCCCTCGCCGCGCTTTGAAGACCTTAGCCCAACGATTGAACCGTTTGAAACGGGCATCAAGGTCGTTGACCTTTTAGAACCCTACCCGCGCGGCGGTAAAGTCGGCTTGTTCGGCGGTGCCGGTGTGGGCAAAACCGTTCTGATTACCGAACTCATCAACAACGTGGCACAAAAGCACTCCGGCGTTTCGGTTTTCGGCGGCGTAGGCGAGCGCACCCGCGAAGGCACCGACTTGCGCGTGGAAATGAGCGAAACCACGCTTCCCGGCCAAAAAATGGCCGATGGGCGCGACAAAACGGTTCTTGACCAAACAATTTTAGTGTTTGGTCAGATGAACGAGCCGCCCGGTGCGCGTTTGCGCGTGGCGCTGACCGCTTTGACGATGGCCGAATACTTCCGCGATGAAGAAGGTCAGGACGTGTTGCTCTTTTTGGACAACATTTTCCGCTTCACGCAAGCCGGTTCGGAAGTGTCCGCGCTTTTGGGTCGTATGCCTTCGGCGGTGGGCTATCAGCCGACTTTGGCGAACGAAATGGCGCAGTTGCAAGAGCGTATCACGACCACCAAAAAAGGCGCTATCACTTCGATTCAGGCGGTCTATGTGCCTGCTGACGATTATACCGACCCGGCGCCAGCCACGGCCTTTACGCACTTGGAAGCTGTTACCGCGCTTTCGCGCGAACTGTTCGCGCTCGGCATTTACCCGGCGGTTGACCCGTTGGCTTCAACCTCGACGATTTTACAGCCGCACATTGTTGGAGAAGAGCATTACGCAGTGGCGCGCGGTGTGCAGCAGGTTTTGCAGCGTTACAAAGACTTGCAGGACATTATCGCCATTTTGGGCATTGACGAACTTTCTGACGAAGACAAACTAACGGTGGCACGAGCGCGTAAAATTCAAACGTTCTTATCGCAGCCGTTCTTCGTGGCCGAAGTTTTCACCTCGATTCCCGGCCAATACGTCACCCGCGAAGAAACGGTGCGCGGTTTCAAGGAAATCCTCGAAGGCAAACACGACGACCTGCCAGAACAAGCCTTCTACCTCGTCGGTGGCATTGACCAAGCGGTGGAGAAAGCGAAAACGATGAAGTAGCGATTAGCGATTAGCGATTAGCGATTAGCCTGCGGGCTACAAGCTAAAAGCTAACCGCTAACAGCTAAACGCTGATTATGGCTGGAATTTTCAATCTTCAAATTGTCACGCCGGAACGCGAAATCTTTAACGGCCCGGTGGAAATGGTGTCACTGCCCGGTCTGGATGGCTCGTTTGGCGTGCTGCGCAATCACGCGCCGTTGATTGCCGCGCTGGATGCTGGTGTAGTTTCAATTTTTGATCCTGACGGCGCCGAAGAAAAAATGGCGCTTGGCGGAGGATTTTTTCAGGTCGCTCAAAATCAAGCCATGATTTTGGCTGATTCTGCTGAGTTTGCGCACGAAATCAATCTCGAACGCGCGCAGGAATCTTTGAACAACGCTCAATCGCGCATTGACGGTCAAGTAACCGACGATTTCAAAGAGCATCGCGCCGACGCCGAAAAAGCTCTCAAGCGGGCGCGAACCCGTGTAAAACTCGCATCAAACCGCTGATCTGGAGAGTTTTTGTGTAGAAAAGCATAAAAATTTGCCTTTTTTTGTGTCGAGGCGCAACTTTTGGCAATTAAACAATTCTCTTTGCACTGAATTTGTGATAAACAGGTTTTAACCCATTGAAAAGGGCAGACGCCGGAGCCGTATCCGTAAGACGTATTCGACTCCACCGGCGAATGCCCTTTTTTCATGCCCTTTTTCAAATTGTTTTTAATGATGACGTGTCTCACCTGTGGCATAGAGCTGTTGCCCAGTTATGAGGCGGGAGCAGGCCGTTTGGCATCGCAACAACATCGCAGCCAACAAACGTAGCAAACATCACAGCATGACCATCACGAATCAATCGTGAGGTCGAACGGAGCTTCCAGTGGAACAAATGACACAACCCAAACTCGTGGCCGCCAATGCGGGCAGCCGGACACCTGCCACGTCCGAAGCAGCCAAATCTGCCCAACATGACAAATTGGTCATCATGGGCGGACAACCTCTGCGCGGAGAAGTCGAACTCTCCGGCTCCAAAAACTCCTCGCTGCCGATTTTAGCGGCAGCGCTCTTGGCCTCCAAAGGTCAATGCATCTTGCATAACGTGCCGCATATCAGTGATGTTGAAGCGATGTGCGATATGCTGCGCGCGTTGGGCGCCGATGTTCGTCGCGACGCTCATACCGTCTTTATTGACGCGCAAAACCTCAACAATCACTGTGCGCCGGACGCTCTCGTGCGCAAAATGCGCGCGAGTTTCTATGTCGCGGCTCCCCTGCTCGCCCGTCTTCACAAAGCCGAAGTGCCCTTGCCGGGCGGCTGCCTTTTAGGTGCCCGGCCTGTCAATTATCACATCAACGCCTTTCAGAAAATGGGGGCGCATATTGTGGTTGAACATGGCGCCATGCACGCCGAAGTGAAGCGCTGGCACGGCACCGACATTTATTTGGAGCCACGGCATTCTTCGGTTGGCGCCACAGTCAACGTCATGATGGCGGCCACTTTAGCCGAAGGCGTGACGACCATCGAAAACGCAGCGCGAGAGCCGGAAGTCGAAAATCTCGCGGATTTCCTCAACAAAATGGGCGCGAAAATCGAAGGTGCTGGCACCGCCACTATTCGCATCGAAGGCGTTCGGGAATTGTGTGGCACCGACCACACAATTTTCAATGACCGCATCGAAGCGGGAACTTATCTCGCGGCAGCAGCCATCACGGGCGGCGATGTCACCGTGCGCGGATTGCCCGGCAAGCATCTGCCGATTTTCCTTGACAAGTTGGAAGAAGCCGGTGTTGAAATCACTACGGGTGAGGACTGGATTCGCGCCCGCGCTGTTGGCCCGCTTAAGGCTGTAGACACCAGCACCTCACCGTTTCCCGGCTTTGCCACCGATTTGCAGCCGCTACTTGTGACTTTGATGTGCGTCGCCAACGGACGGGCAGCAGTAGAGGAAACACTTTATGAAGCGCGCTTTGGCTTTGTGGATGAGCTTCTCCGTATGGGCGCGGACATCAAAGTGGCGGGCCAAACAGCCCTTGTCACCGGCGTGAAGGAACTGAGTGGCGCAGAAGTCGAAGCCAAAGATTTGCGCGCGGGAGCCGCTTTGGTGGTGGCAGGCTTAGCAGCGCCCGGACGCACGGAAATCGGCTATGTCAAATACATTGATCGTGGCTATGAAGACCTGACCGGCAAGTTGAAGTCACTGGGCGCTCATATTGTGCGGCACAAAGGCACGAAGCGTCAAGTTCAACTCGAAAGCGCACAGCCAGAGCAAAAAGTTGTCAACGGCTAAGTGCCAGCAGTTGTTCTCTCCTTGAAATCGCAGTTTTTCTTTACAAACACTCATAGCCCCTTGCAGGTAGGCAAACCCACTGCAAGGGGCTATGCTTTGTCTGACAGCTTTTACGAAAACGATGTTTGGTCTCAGCAAAGATTTAGGTATTGATTTAGGCACCGCCAATGTCGTGATTTATCAGCGCGGGCGCGGCATTGTGTTGCGCGAGCCAGCGGTGGCCGCCGTTCATAAACAGTCCAGAGAATTAAGTGCCGTCGGTGAGAAAGCACGCCAGATGTTGGGGCGCACGCCAACATCCATTGAAGCCGTTCAACCCATCAAAGATGGTGTTATCGCGGATTTTACCGTCACGCGGCAAATGTTAGAGCGTTTTTTCCAACAGGTGCTGGGACGCCGCTTTTTGTTTAAGCCGCGTGTGATTATTTGCGTGCCTTCGAACGTGACAAAAGTAGAGCAGCGCGCCGTTTTAGACGCGGCCCGCGCCGCTGGAGCCAAAGAAGCCTATCCCATTGAAGAACCAATGGCCGCTGCCATTGGTGCAGGTTTGCACATCACTGAACCCGAAGGCAACATGGTGGTGGATATCGGCGGTGGCACGACTGATGTCGCTGTGATGGCGTTAGGCGGCATAGTCGTTTCCGAATCGGCGCGCGTGGGTGGCATTAAGATGGACGAAGCTATCGCGCGGCACATTAAGCGCGAACATAATCTCATTATCGGCGAAACAACAGCCGAAGAAGTCAAAATCGCTATTGGCTCGGTGCGTCCGTTGGATGATGAACTCATTGTCGCCGTTAAAGGCCGCGACATGATTAATGGTTTGCCGCGCACTGTGGAATTAACTTCTGAGGAAATCCGTGGCGCGATGATGGAAACCGTGCATCAAATCGTGGCCCGCGTCCGTGGTGTTTTGGAGCAAACGCCGCCTGAATTATCGTCCGACATCATCACTCGCGGCATCTGGCTGACCGGCGGCTGTGCCCAATTGCGCGGCTTGGATGAACTGCTGGCGAATGACACAGGAATCCCCATTCACGTCGCGGAGGACCCGCTTTCCTGCGTCGCTATCGGCACAGGACGCGCCTTAGACCAAATTGATCTGCTGGCCGAAACGCACTTCGCTTTCGCTGGCATCGGGTCACGCTAACCTTTAATTCGGCACATCGCCAGAGGCGGTGCCGTCAGTGACAACCCATTGGCCGTCGCGTTTTTCCCAATGGAGAGAGAAATCGCCGTCGTAGGAGTTGTAGCCAAAGCGGCTGCGCTCATCCGCTTTATAATGTCCTGAGGTCGAAGCGGTTGCCCCTTTGACTTCGGTGCGGGTGTTAAAAAAATTAACGCGCACATCGGCCTTCGACATGAGGCTGCCGATGGTTAGCTGACTGCGCATCTGGCTGCGACTTTGTCCACGAAATTTGGCGTCTTCGGCCATGTAGCCGAGTGCCCGATCCGTGTTGCCGTTTTCGAGCGACGAACGAATGTCTTCGAGATTGGCGGCGATTTGTTGGGTATCGGTCAAGGGAGGATGCGTGGCACGCCACCATAACCAGCCGCCGCCCAGCAACAAAACCAAGCCTGCTGACAAGATAATTTTTCGCGCCATAAAATTTTCCTTTCGGATGTTATGAGGAACAAGACCGGCAAATCGTTCACCGTCCAGTTTAAACTGAGAGCGCACTTATGAACCAAAATCTCAAATACAAACGCATTTTGTTAAAAATCTCCGGGGAAGCCTTAGCTGGCCCCGCCGGTTACGGGCTGGACGGCGCGGTTTTGTCGCGCATTGCGCAAGAAATCAAAGCCGTGACCCAAACCGGTGTTCAATTGGGCATTGTCTGTGGTGGCGGTAACATCTTTCGCGGCATGAAGGCCGCCACCGAACAAGGCATGGATCGCGCGATGGCCGATTACATGGGAATGCTGGCAACGGTGCAAAATTCGTTGGCTTTGCAGGATTATCTCGAACGCGCCGGCGTTATCACCCGTGTTTTAAGTGCCATCGAAATGAAAGAAATCGCCGAACCTTTTATTCCGCGCCGCGCCATGCGCCATCTGGAAAAAGGCCGCGTGGTCATTTTCGCCGCAGGCACCGGCAATCCGTTTTTCACCACCGACACCGCTGCCGTGCTACGCGCCACGCAAATCGGCGCCGAGGCGATTTTCAAGGCGACGGATGTGGATGGCGTTTTTGACCGCGACCCGCAAAAATTTGCCGACGCCGTGCGCTATGAACGCCTGACGCATATTCAAGTTTTGGATGGCGGCCTCAAAGTGCTTGATTCCACCGCCGTTTCGCTTTCGATGGACAACGACCTGCCGATTGTGGTCTTCAACATGGAAGTGGACGGCAATATCATCCGCGCCTGTTGCGGCGAGGAAGTCGGCACCACGGTTAGCAGCGAAGTGCTTTAGAGTCCTTCATCAAAACGAAAGAAGCGCCGCGCGATGATTATCGCGCGGCGCTTTTGTTTTAAACGAGCTAACGCACTGCCCAATGAATTCCAGTTGCCGTTTTGCGGGACGGTTGTTTCGGCCTGCGCGCCGCCGGGCCGGAAGGTTAAAAGCGCGTTGCCGAGCGCCCGCAACCAAAAAGGGCGCCTCCATTGGCGTTCGCGGGGCCGATCTTCTCGTTCGCGGCGCCACTATTTGCGTTGCGGGGGCATTAGGTTGTCGTGAGAAGCGCCAATCTAATGCTGTGCCAAACGGCCTTCGTAAATTACCAAACGCATTCCACTGAGCGCCTCGTTCTTACCCCACAGTCTGTTTTTCCACCGCGCGTTTCGGCAACAAATTTATCGAACGGATCGTTCCGCTTTATCTGAGCCGCGATGACGGCCAAATTTTCACGGCAAAAAGGCCAATAATCAGCAATAAAAATCAGGCGCAAGCTGAAGTTTTATGTCGCTTCGCGGCCCCTCAAATTCTGTCCGAATTTCGACTTCGCTGCCTGTAACCTTCACTTGTATAGCAGTTGACAGGCTGGTGCCGCGCGGATTCGAGAGATTTTCCCATTTCAATCCGGTGCCTTTTTGCTGCTCGGCAATCGTTAGAAGTTCTTCAATGGTGCGCACGTCGCGTTCAATTTCCGCCACAAAGCGGGCAATATCAACGGCATATTCGCCGCCGCGCGCAATCTGCGTGATTTGACTGGTAGAACCGTGAATTTCAAGGCGCTTACAGCGCTTTTCCATGACTAAATGCCGAAAAACGCCGCGCCGCTCGGCCACAGTTTGCGGAAGCGGCTCATTTCGATACCAAAGCGCAAACAAAACCGCCGTGCCATCGGCGCAAATTTCGATGCCATCCATCAACATCGCCAGCAGCATCTCACAGGATGCCGGGGAATCAGAAACAAGTTCGCTCACGGGAATAGATTATAAATTGCTTACCGGCCGACATTCCATCCGCCATCAGTTAACACTGTCTCACTAACTTTTCAGCCAGAGAGCCGCTTCGTGAAAAGACTCATGGAGATGTGCTTTTCTGGCCTCGCGCACTGCTGAGTCAGAATGCCAAAAGGCCTGCCGACTGGTGTGATAGGTAGCGATTGCACGCAGTTTTCGTTCGGCGACCAGCGTCGGATAACGCCGAATGAGACGTTTCCATCCATTCAAAGCGTCACCACCGTGCAGCATGATAACCTTGAGTTTAGGTATTTCGCCAATAATCTTCCTCAATGGCTCAACACCAGCATCCAGTTCCTCGGCCTTAGGCGCGCGGTTTATATACCATGGATAGGCGTTCCACGGGATAATATCTTCCGCACCAATTCCAGCCATAGTAAACAGTCCACAAAGAGTTTCGGCAGTCACGTCGTCGTTTTCCATGCAGAGAAAGCCGCTACCTATGTTGTCTTGGGTCTTTGGCCCCGGATCGCGTAGCACGCTTAAAAGCCGGGCATTAACTCCGCCATACAGCGGTGCGATGTAGGGTGCCCAGCCTCGTTCTGGATCGCTGCGCAGTTCATCAACTATTCGGTTGAGAGGAGCGATGTGTTCGTCAAAGCGGTGTTCCCACTGGTCATTGCGAAATGTCGCATCAGCCATACGTCGTGCCATTGCAAACCTCCCTCTATTTCCCTGCATTCCAGCCGCCGTCAATGATAAGGGCTTCGCCAGTGACGAAAGCGGCTTCGTCGGAGACTAAATACAAGGCGGCGGCGGCGATTTCATCGGGGCGTCCCATGCGGCCTACGGGCTGCGTGGAACTCATATCACGATAGGCTTGCTGCGGGTCGGGATATTCTTTTAAGCGCGCCGTAACGAACGGCGTTTCGACGCGCGCCGGGCAAATGCAATTGGCGCGGATGCCTTGATGGGCGTGGTCAATTGCAATCGCTTTGGTGATGCCGACGACGGCGAATTTGGTGGTGCAATAGGCGAAACGGTCGCGCACACCGGTGATACCTCCGATGGACGACATCGAAACAATGGCGCCGCCGCCGTTTTCAATCATCGAAGGCAAAAATGCTTTGCAGCCGTTGAAAACGCCGCGCACGTTGACGGCCAATAATCGCTCTAAATCGGCGCCTTCGCATTGTAAAATCGTGCCGACGTGCCCGATTCCGGCGATATTCGCCAGAATATCACAGCGGCCTTTTTCGGATAAAACCTGTGCGGCGATTTCGTCGTAAGATTTTTCGTCGCTTACGTCCAGTAGCACAAACGTGCCGCCAATTTCTGAGGCGACACGCGTGCCATTTTCTTCGTCGCGGTCAGCGCAGTAAACAAAGGCGCCCTGCGCGCCAAACGTGCGCGCGATAGCCTCACCGATGCCACTGCCGGCGCCGGTTACAAAAGCGATTTTGTTGTCAAGTTGGAACATAATTCTGTGGCGGTTAGTGAAAGATTCTGGTTGCTACTGTTTACCACCGGCATCGCGCATTGCCTGGACGATTTTTTTGACGACCTCGGCGTCCAGAGCGCGACCAAATTTTACGTCGCAATAAATTGCCGTTTTTGCATCCATGTCAAAGTGCCACTGCTGCCGCGCCCAGTATGGCTCTTGGTGTAGCTCAAGTTTTTCGGGTGCCTCGGTGAATAGTCGAGCACCTCCATTGACGTAAACGTCTCCCTTTTGCAGTTCGATCACAAAACCTTTGCCTGTCGGCCCTAATTCCTCATGAGCATTCGGGCTGAACTCTCCATTCGGCCTGGAATAGTAGACCGTAAATTTTCGACTCAAATAGCCAATACGCGCCTGGGTGGGATTGTCCCGTATCGTTTCGAGTTTTTCAATCGGCACTAAATCACGCAGCCGCATCAGCAGGCGCGACTCAACTTCGGCCATTGATGGTTCAAGAATTACTGGCGGAGTAGGAAGGCCGTATCGCTTTTGCGTGGCTGCAAAAGCGTCTGAAATCGCCTTTTCGATTTGCGGACTGATGAGTGGGCCAAAAGTGCACCATACCCCTAATTTTTCTTGATTGCCTTTGGCTCCCCGAACCAGTGCTTCCCACGTTCTCACTTTCCAGTAAAGCCGAGTTTCCGAATTTTCTTTGACCTCCCGGAAACTCCAACCCGTTGCATCCTGCGAATTCGCCCCCAAATAAAAACCTTCAGCATCCGGCGAATTGGATTCAATTGCCTCTAAGTAACGCCCTTTCTTCGGATTTTTCTCATCCTTTTCCAACTGATGAAGCATGAATTTTCTGCTTTTGAAATTTACAGCGAGATCCTCTCGCTCGTTATAGCGGAACACTGTCTCCGGCGCTAAATTTTCAAGGGATGCGCGTAAGGTATCGTCAAAAAAAGCCAGTGCAGGCGAACAATTTTTTGGACGTCCGGCGGGGCGATTATCAGGCGGTTGTGCCCGCACCGACACGGCAAAACAAAGAACGGTAATCAAAGCGATTTTACTGGTGAGCGTAAACATTTTGATTAAACGGGCAAACACGAAGGGCCGATTGGCTCGAAGGATTTGTAAACCATGATGAACTCTTGATGACCGAGTTCTTCGGATTTGGTTTGCTGCCCATCGGCAACGCTCAAAACCAAATCGTAAATCTCTTGGCCGACTTCATCCAGCGTCGCCGCGCCTTCCAAAACGCGGCCCGCGTTGACATCCATATCGTCTTCCATGCGCCGATAAGTTTCGGGATTTGCGCACACTTTAATGACCGGCGAAATGGCCGAACCGACAACAGAGCCGCGCCCTGTGGCAAACAAAATAACGTGCGAACCGCAAGCGATTAATTCGCCGATTTCCTGATTGTCGCTGATATTCGGGAAGCCAAAACGCACCGGGCCATCGGGCACTACATCCAATAAAAACAAGCCACCCTTGCCGGGCACATCGCCCGGTTTAATCAGACCCGCAATGGGAGAAGCGCCACTTTTGGCGTAGGCGCCCATGCTTTTTTCTTCTTGCGTGGTCAGGCCGCCTTCGGCGTTGCCCGGCGCAAAAGAACCATGCCCTAAAACTGTGTAATAATGGGCCGCTTTTGCAACCGAAGCGACAAGTTCATCCGCCAATTCCGGCGTGGCCGCGCGACTTGCCATAATATTTTCGCAGCCGATGAGTTCGCCGGTTTCTTCAAAAATCGTGATGGCGCCATCGGCGACAAATTGGTCAAACGCGCGCCCGATAGCGGGATTGGCCGTCAGGCCGCTGGTCGCATCCGAGCCGCCGCAAACGGTGCCGATAATCAAATCTTTGGCCGTCATGGTTGCGCGCGGCGTGTTTTCCAGTTCGCGCCGCGTGTTTTCAATCCATTCGCGCCCGGCTTTAATCGTCGAACGCGTGCCGCCATCGCGTTGAATAATCAGCGTTTCCACGGGCCGTCCCGATGATTCGACAGTTTGCGCCAGCGTTTTGCGATCCATGCTTTCGCAGCCGAGCGACACCAAAAGCACCGCGCCGACATTGGGATGTGTGGTTAGTTTTTCCAACATTTTCTGCGCGTAGCCGTTGGGAAAACAACCCGGAAAGCCGATGACATGAACGCCCTGTTCGCGCCACGGCGCGGCGATTTCGCTCGCCACATGACGCGCGCATTCGACCATATACGCCACCACGATCACATTGCGAATGCCCTTACGCCCATCAGCGCGCAAGTAGCCTTGCCACGCGGTTTTTGCTTCAATGTTCATCTACAAAACGTCCTTTTTCACGGTCATACGTCGGCAAATAATCGCTTTGCATATTGTGCAAATGCACAATCTCACCGGCTCGAATTGCTTGCTTGGCCGAGCCAATCGGCGCGCCGTATTTGAGAATCTTTTCGCCCGCTTCAATATCGCGCGCCGCCACTTTAAAACCCAGCGGAATCGAATTTTCCACAGCGATAGTCGCGCCGTCAATCGTCAAATTATCGCCCGCCTTGATGCCGCAACGCGCCACGAAAATGTTGTCATCCGGCGAAAGTTGGAGAAGTTTGTCATTCAACATGGCAGATCACCTATACTGCGAATTAAAATCGAGAATCGAGTATCTTCGCCGTCAGGCCAAAGCCAAATACTGTAGCCGAGATAGCACTCGCTGTGAGGATAATTCATAGTGTAAACCTCAGTCACGTTATCCGGTGGGCCTGTATAAGTGGGAATGATAAAACCGCCAGATAATTTTTCCGGCTGGCGAGACTCTGCAATAACTTTAGTGACCTCATCTGGTTTAAGTTTATAAGGCGGATAAAAAGCAGTTGCTCTATCGCCATCATCGTCAAATACAGGCACTTGTCTCAATTGGTTTGCCCAAGCGAATGCAACATTCTTAGGGTGCCCATGACACCAGCCGTCAATAAATTGAATGTTTCTTTTATACATTCCAATAGGCACAAAACTAGAGCGGCTAACGCTCACTTTTGCTCCCTTAGGCAGAACAAAATCTTTTGGCAACGGCCAACGCCAAAAGATTTTGTAAAAGCCAATCCCCAACAAACAAACGCAGGCGACGAAAACCCGCGCAATAAATTTTATCTTGCGCGCAAGCCAACTTTGTTTTTCCGGTGCTTCTGCCATTCTCATTTAACCTTTTCATCACGCTCTGACTATCATTTTCAATCAGTCAAAATCGAAGGATCGGTTGGCATTGGCGGCAGCGGGTTGGGGCGCACGAGTTGGCCGCCGGTTTCGTAGCTTTCGATAACAGCGAAGGTTTGCTCCAAAACGGCAAGGGCGTCGCGGCCCGAAGCACGAAGGTCGGGTTTGGGCACGTTGTTGGTGATGTCTTCAAAAAAGGCGTTAAGGCGATTGGTAAATGTTTCTCCAAAATCAATAGTGCCCGATTTGGTGACAACTGGCGCGTCTTCGCTGCCTTCAGGATGGTGCGCCGGCTGGCCGGGGCCACGCTTGTCGTGCGCTTTCCAATAACTTACTTGTTCCACGCAGTTTTCGATGCAAAACGTGCCTTTGGTGCCACCAACTTCAACGCTCCACCAACCGCCGAGGCCATAAGAAGCATCGCCGCGTTGCGAGAGCAAATAACCGACAGCGCCATTGGCGTATTTAAGGTGGATACTGCACGTTGAAAGCAACAAATCGCCCACCGAGCGACGAAAACCGGGGCGATCCAAAAACGCTTGCAAATGCGTCACTTCACCGCAGTAATAACGCATCACACTGAGTGGGTGCGACATGAACGCTTTCATGTGAAAATACGGAAAATCTTTCACTTTGGCCGCGCCGGGCGCCTTATAATTTTCGGTTTCGCCGCCTTGAAAGCCCATTTTCGCCAGACAAAACACCAGTTCGCCGATTTGCCCGTCGTCTTGATATTGCTTGGCGCGTTGCGCTGGCTCCGTGAAATAATGGTTCAAATTGCAGCCCAGATAAATGTCTTTTTCGGTGGCTTTGGCGACCATTTCGCGCGCTTGGTGAATATCGCTGGAAAGTGGCTTTTCCACGAGAACGTGCTTGCCCGCTTCCATCGCTTCCATCGCTGGGTCGTAGTGCCAACTGCCGTTTTCGAGGCCACCAGTGCAAACGTCAATGACATCCAATTCTTCGTTGGCGAGCATTTCTTTCAAACTGCCATAAAACTTCGCGCCGTGTTTTTCCGCCATCGCTTCGGCGCGTCCCGGAAACGCGTCGCATACTGCCACCAATTCCGCCAAGGGATTGTTTTTGTAAGCGGGCATATGCGAATTCGCAATGCCCCGAAACCCGACCATGCCGACTTTCAATGCCATGAGTTTTCCCTTTCTGCAAAGTTAAAATAGGAACGCGGATTTCAGCGTATGAAATCCGCGTTCCTATTTATCGTATGGATTTCTTACTTCTGTCCGCCCAAATCCTGAGCGCGTTTGGCGAGTTTTTGGTCGCCAGTGGTTTTGACAACTTGTGTCATGGCCTCGGCAACAATGGCGGGCTGCGTTTTCGACAATTGCTCGCCAATAGTGACAGCCGCTGAACTGGCTTCTTCTTTGAGCGCGGGGTTTGCCAAATCTTGCAGCACCAGCGCCAGCGACTCAGCGGTGGGGATGCCACTTAAAGCGGTGAGAGCCAGACGCTTTTCTTCGGGGCGTTCGATTAAAGCGAGCGTTTCTTTAACGCTTGCTAATTTTTGCTCCGGCGTGCCGGTTTGCAGCGGAATCAAACGCAAAGCGCCGCGCAAAGCGAGAACCTTGTTGGCCGAAGCGGGCGGCGCTTTGGCGATGGCTATCAAATCGGGCACGGCTTCGGGCGTGGGCCAATCATACAAGTTGCGAATGGCATTGTCCCGCACTTCCGTTGTGGTATCGGCCATCGCAATGCGCGTTTGCGCTAAGGCTTGCGGCCCGCCCACGCGTCGCAGCACGCGCAAAAGCGACAACTTGGCGGGCGTTGAGGCTTTGGGCAGAGCAACTGAAATCGGCTCGACGATGGACGCATCACGGTTACGCGCATAAATCGCCGAAAGAGCGCCTTCGGCGGCTTGTGTTGAAGTGCCGTCCGTTAAAATTTTGACCAAAGCGGGCGCGTCGGCATTGCTGCCAATTTCGCCCAGCGCGCGAATGCTGGCGTTAGCAACATCCGCATCGGCATTGGTGGCGCCCACCAAAAGCTGAGGAATCGCGCCGGTCATGCGACGCTGAATAACAAGGTCAGCGCCCACCAAGCGCGCTTTGTTGTTATTCGCTTGCAGCATGGCGATAATCGGTGCTTCAGCTTCGCGGCCCTTAAAACCGACCAAGCCGGCACGCGCCGTTTTCGCGGCGTCATCGTCGCTGGCGGCTGCGAATTCAACTAACAACGGTATCGCCGCAGCGTCGCCGATTTGCACGAGGGATTTCACTGCCGAAGCGCGCAATTCGCCTTCGCTTTTGCGGGCAAGGGCCATCAACTGCGGCGCGGCGACTTTATCGCGGCGTGTGCCGAGAACTTGAACCAGCAAAAGCTGGCGATCTGCCGCGAGTTTGCCGGATTCGATTTCGGTAGCCAGCGCTTTGGTTGCCCCAGCGCTGGTGGTTTCCCGCGCGGCTTGAATGGCCGCCAAAGTCAGCGCGTTGTCATTGCCGCGCAACGCTTCCATCAAGAGCGGCAAACCTTGCTCCTGCCGCGCGATAATGGCGCTGCGCAGGGCTGTCATGCGAATTGGCTGCGGCGCCGGTGCTTTGCGCAGCGCATCATAAACCGGTGCCGCTTCTTTGCGTGGCAGCGATTCAGCAACACGCAACAAGCCATCGTAAATCGCGGGCGTTGGTTTCGCCATCGCCGCCATCAACACTTTGGCCGCAGCCGCAGTGCCGATGCGTCCCAGCGCAACAGCGGCGGCATCGGCCACGTCCGCATCGCCGCCGTTGAGAAATCCGGCAAGTGTGGCAATGGCCGCTGTGTCATGTTCCGCGCCGACGCTGCTGATAACGCCGACAAGTGGCATACCTTTGACGGTGCCCAGCGCTTCGCGCAAGGCATCTTTGGAAGCCGCGTCGGGAATTTCTTCCAAGGCATAACGCGCCATGTGCGAGAGTTTTTCATCGCCGAGCAAAGCCGCCAGCGCGGGCACGGCGTCTTTGGTGCCGCCTATCGCTAACGAGCGGCAAGCATCTTGTTTATCTTTGAAAGCCGCGTCAGATTTGAGAGTTGCAATCAGCTTCGTCTCGACATCTTTGGGAAGCGGCGAGCCGACTTGGGCATGCGCCACGCCAAATTCAGCGCTGAGTAGCGCGATGGCGAGTAAAAAAGAGAATCTTGTTTTGATGATCATATTTTCCATGGCTCCCGTGTCGGGCGCGACAGCATACGGTTGGCTTCGTCGTCGTTGACGAACAATTCTTTGGCCGGATCGAAAGTCAGCTTGCGATTCAACTTCCATGCAATAGCCGCCGCATGACAGGTGATGTGCGAATGGCGCATCGTTTTGGAGTTGGCGTTGGTCAGGCCGCGCGAACGAATGCACTGGAAGAAGTTGGAAGTATGCGTGCCCGGATCGGTGCCCGCTCCGGCGCGCTTGAGCGCCAGCAACTCGCTTTTGAGCGCCGCGTTTGACACTTCGATGTTGCCGCTATCGCCGGTTTCAACCCAGCCTTCGTCGCCTTCATAACGCACCGGGCAAGTGCCCATCGCCGTGATGTATTGCGGGCTGCGGTCACCAAAGGGGTCTTTGAGGAAGTCCAGCACCAGCTTCACGCCGTTGGCATAGCGGCAGACGATTTTTTCCGGCTCCGTCCAATATTCAACGGGCATAGTGTCGTCGGCGCCGTTGGCCCACTGGCACAAATCCACCGTATGCGAACCCCATTCATTGACGCCAAAGCCGCTATCAAAGTCATCGAAACCGCGCCAACCGCCGGACACATAGCCAGCATTATACGGACGCCACGGCGCCGCGCCGAGCCACAAATCCCAGTCCACTTCTTCTTTGGGAGGCAATGGCTGTTCGGGCAGCCACTGACGCCCGCCGCCCGGCCTGACGATTCCAGCGTGCAAAGTGTGAATCTTGCCTAATTTGCCGCTTTGTGCCAGATTAACGGCTGTTTGAAAATTGTTGATACTGCGGCGCTGCGTGCCGACCTGAAAAACACGTCCGTGACGGCGCACGGTATCGTCCACGGCCTGCACTTCGGCAACGCAAGTGCCGACGGGCTTTTCGGTGTAAACGTCTTTACCGGCGCGCGCGGCGTAAATCGAACCCATGCTGTGCCAGCGGTCACCCGTGGCAATCAACACGGCGTCAATATCGGGGCGGGCCAGCAGTTCGCGCAAATCGCGGTAAGTGCTGCAATCGTTGTTGCCATATTTCTGGTCGGCTACGGCTTTGATGGCTTCGCGCTGCTTGCGTTGAATATCGCAAATCGCCACGAATTGCATACCCGTTTCGCGCAGCATCGCGCCCAAAACATCCATGCCGCGATGCTGGATGCCGATAGCGCCCAAAATGATTTTCGAGTTCGGCGCCACGGCGCCATCCAAGCCCAAAACACGCGACGAAACGACCAGCGGAAAGGCCAACGCGCTGCCTGTGGCAAACGACTTGTGCAGAAACTTCCGACGCGAGATTTTTGGTGTCGCGTTCTCTTCAGATGTCATATTTCTCCTTCAAATTGGTGCGGCGAGGGGATACCCAAATGATTTTCATTTAAATGTAGAGAGTTTTCAACGGCTTTTGTTGCCAGATTTCAACCGCTGTTTATTGGCTGCGACTCTGTTTTTGCTCAAACTGCAAAAAACCCCATCCCATCCTGCCCGCAAGTGGGCGCCCGCTTGCGGGCAGGATTGGATGGGGGTGTCAGATTAATCTTTTAAATCGTTAGTTGCGCGCTATTGGAAACCGGGCCATCGCCCGCGTCGTTGAAGGCGATCACGGCGATTTCCCATGTGCCGGTGGGCAGGTCGCTAATTTCGGCCTCATCGCGCGTCACGACAGCGTGTAATGTCCACGCAGAGGTGCCTTGAGCGCGGCGCATCAGTTTGTAACCCGCCGCTTTGCCACCACCGCGCGGCTTTTTCCAGTCGAAATCTACTTCGCGTCCGTTGATTCCAACGATTTCAAAATCGCCGCATTGCGCGGGTTTTTGCAACGCGGTCGGGGCGGCGCGCTTGCCCCATTTGATGAGTCTCAACTGGGCTTCGGTGATGCCGGGCAAGCCTTCGGCCCAACGCAACAGCGCCTTCATGGCGTCGGTCAGCGTGCCGAATTTGGCGTTTTTGGCGTTGGTTTTGGCCTGCGCGATGGCGATGGCCTGCGTTTGCTCGGCGAGCGCCGTGACGCACTCGCTATTGGTCGTGCGCAGTTGAGCGGGCGTGACGGGCGGGTTGGCGAAAACAGTCGGGTTGTTCGCGATGCCGTCGGCGATGTCATCGGCCAACTGCATGACTGCCGCGTCTGCGATGGGAAACTGGGGCATGATTTTTCTCCTTCGGGGATGTAATTCCGATTTTATCGTATTGCACGTTGCCATTCAATGCGCAACTCGTTTTGCCTCAGCTCAAGCTCAATCTGCTTCATAGTGAGCTTGATCCGAGGCAAAACGAAGTTAATCTGAGGCAAATGAAGCTCGATTGGAGGCAAATCGGGCTTGAGAAGGGGCAAAATGAGCTTCATCTGAGGCAAAACGAAGTTAATCTGCCTCAGATTAACTTCGTTTTGCCCCGTTTTAAGTTCGTTTTGCATCAAAAGCCCACCGCGCCAAGTGCCGATGATACGAATTCAGTATCTTCGTTTCACCATTTAATAAGGCGCAGGAATAGGCTCAAAAGTCATCTGATTAAAATCGTGTAGCATTGAAATGTCACCCATATCTTTTGGCCACAGACGCGCTGCAAAAAGTTTCCCATCCTGCGCCCAAACGATGCGTTTGCCATCCACTTCGGCCCATTCCCAAGCCAAACCATCAATTTTTTCGCCGGTTTTTATGTTTTCGAGTTCGTGCGTGTCGTTGTAGCAACCGCGCCCTTCAGGTGCATCCATTTGTGAGTTAGCGAATTTCCGCAAAATCCAAACGTCGTTATTTGGCTTCTCAAAGACCGTTATTTGATGCTGTTTTGAAATAGATTTTTTGTATACCAGAGTCCAGCCATCGCGCAAAAGACGCAAATAGTAAACACCGGGACACTCTCCACCATAGTCTTGGAAATTGGATAATCCAGCGGATAACTTGAGTGGTGGCTTAGTCAACGGCTCCGGGACGTATCTTCCATTCAACCAATATGTGTCGTTGTCTACGAACAAACCACCGCCAAACCAGCAATTTCCTTGGGGCCAAAAACCGACAGCTTTTAGATAAGGCGCACGCGAAATTGCTGACCATGAGCCTTTTGATTCCGATGTCCACGCACCGTTCATAGCGAAATAGATCATGAGCTTGCCATCGGGTGACAAATCGCTCCGTCGTTCGTAAATGCGGCCTTTGAGCCATTGGCCGATTTGGAAGGTATCTTCTTCACGGTTCCAACCGATAGTGCAGACCTGTTTGGACGGCCCGCGCCGAATGACCACGCCATAAGGCGCTTCTTTAGCCAACAAAACGTGAATTCGAGGCGCAAATTTTGGTTGTCCTGCCATATCACTTCACCGCCAACTTCCCCCCAGCGCGTAGCGTAACTGGGCCGATTAAGCCGGATTCCTGCAAGGAAGAATCTGGACTCATTGTCGGAACACAAATTGTTGGCAATGGCTGCAACGATAGGCTTTAATTCCTGCCATTGATGCCAACCAATCCAGTGCTATTCCGCGCCAACTTGGTTTTAACGTGCCGATTCCACATTTTGGACACGTCAAAGGTGCTGGGCTTTGGTTTTTCATAAATGCCTCTCACTTCACCGCCAATTTCGTCCCCGCGCGGAGCGTAACAGGGCCGATTAAGCCGGATTCTTGGAGGGGCGAATCTTTGCGCCAGTGGTGCCACGTTGTGAAGGTGTAGCGACCCGTCGGGCTGGGTTTGCCGTCGAGAACCCATTGCGGCCACGCTTTGAGGTGCATTCCATCCCATTCGCGGTCGTCGGGCAGTTGCTCATCGCCGATGAGGCGGTTGGGCCAGCCGTTGGTGACTTCAATTTCCAGATGAT
>JANMKN010000052.1:0-5911 GCA_031372065.1 Abditibacteriaceae bacterium
GCTCGGTCACCATCAACGCGGCGAAGATTAAAGCCAAAAGCGGCCCGAAGTTTTCGCCAGCGCGCATTAGCAAACCGAACCACAACTGCGTGCCCCACGAATGTGCGACCCAAGGTTGCTGAGCCGTCCACAAAAACAATGTTTCGTGCGGAACTTTCCCGCTTTCCAAAATCCAACGCCCGACGGCGGCGTGATTCCAAAAATCATCGTAGCCCATTAAAGGCCGCCACGCCGAAAGCGCCGCTGTTAATAAAAGCAGCGGCAAAAAGTATTTATCGTAAGAGCGCAATGGCGATTCTCGTGACACAGGAAGGGAAATGCCTCAAACAGGCGTGAAATGTAGGTTGCGAGTGTAACTTTTCGCGTAGGGGCCGTGTTTGGAGGCCTCTGGCCCTGTTCAATGGCACACTGGGCACGTTGAAATACACTCTGGGCGTGTTGAAACGAACTCTGGCCTTGTGCAAAAGCACTCTGGGAGGGTGTAAGTTGCACTCTGGGGGGTGCAGAGCCACTCGGAGTCTGTGCAGATGAAGTCGGGGTCTGTGGAGATGAAGTCGGGGTCTGTGGAGTTGGGGTCGGGGCCTGTAGAGTTGAGGTCGGGGTCTGTAGAGTTGAGGTCGGGGTGTGTTGAGTTGGGGCCGGGGAAGGTAAAAAATGGCTCCGGGAGGTGTTTTTTGCGGTCTGGGAGCCATTTTTAGGCGTTTATCCCTACTTTTTGCGTGTCGAAGCCGATTTTTTCGCTGCCACAAGCGAAGCGTGAGGAAGGCAATGTAAGTTAAGAAACTTGATTGGCTTATTTTTCACCAACTATCCGTATAGAGATTCCAAAATTTTGGTCTTCTTTTGGCCCGTTTTTAGTTCCTTCTCTGGTAAAGTCTTCTGGTTCAAACAAGGTCAAATAATTTTTCACTTGCACCTCATCTCCTCTGGATTCCGATTCAATTCCTGATAAGGTCTGCCCGATTCTTCTATTTTTAAACGACTTTATAAGTGATGCCCCTTGGTAACAAGCCTTACCGTCAACTTGATGCGGAGCAGATTGGATGTTTCCATCACGTTCCAACTTAAATTTCACATTACAAGGCTTTTTATAAGCGCAGCAAGAATAGTGAAAGAAATCAGTCGTGAGCGGCATAGAGTGAACCTCAACGGCTAAGTAAAGATTTAAAAAGTCTTTAGGCTTAGGCAATTGAATTTGCTGTTCTTTCAAATCTTCCTTTGATGTGAATGCCGAAAAAACATAAAACGCCGCGTCAGGCGGATAATTCAGTAATCGCTTATGTTGAGGTGGATTCAGGCTAATGCTGAATCCACCCTTTGTAAGAATGCGCGGGGTTTTGAATTGCAGATAAATCTCACGGCAACCTTGTCCCACAAATTTAGCATCGTAGCCACTTTTGTATTCTTCCCGTGTTGAAGGAGCAAACAAAGTAGCTGATTCACCACATAGATTGAGGGCGTGGCGAACAAATAAAATCTCAATATTTTTTTCGCTCGGCGCTTTTTGCTTTTCGTCCATTGTCCTCACTTCATCCGAAACGCTTGGGAGCCGACGATGAAGCGGATGAGAGAGCGCAGCGTGGTGTTGTTCTTTTTCATGTGCGCGGCGGCGGCTTTGACTTCGGGCGCGTCGGCGAGGCTAAGTTCGCGGCCCAAGGCATAGGTGTAAACGCGGTTGGCTAAGGCGCTCAAAAACAAATCTTGCTGCTTCATCAGTTCATCTTGCAAGCCTTCGACGCCGACGAATTGGGTGCCATCGGGCATGAGCGCGCTGGCGTCGATTTTCGGGTCGTTGCGTTCGATGCGGCCTTTGTAACCGAAGCCTTCCTGTTCGCGCCACTGGCCTGCGGCGTTGAAGTTTTCGAGGGCGAAACCAAGCGGGTCTATTTTGTCGTGACAGCGCGCGCATTGCGGCTGTTCGCGGTGAATTTGCAAGCGCTGGCGCACCGTGGCTTTATCGGCGCCGGGCACTTTGGGCGGAATATCGCCGACGTTGGCAACAGGCAAACCGGGGTCGGTGCCGAGCAGTGTTTTCAGCACCCACACGCCGCGTTTGACCGGGCTGGTGCGCGTGCCGTTGCTGGTGATGGTGAGAATGCTGGCCTGCGTTGCCACGCCGCCGCGATGCACGCCGGGCGGCACTTTTACGGCGCGAAATTCGTCGCCGCGCACGTTTTCGATGCCGTAAAAACGCGCCAAACGCTCGTTAATCGTCACGAAATCGCTTTTGATGAAATTGGTCGCGGGCAAATCGCGGCGCAAAATTTCGCGGAAAAAGGCCTGCGATTCGCCGATAATACTGACTTCCAAATGCCGGTCATATTGCGGATACAAATCGCTGGCGGGCGGGTTGGCGCCCACTTCGCGCAAACCGAGCCACTGACCGGCAAAATTGCGCACAAACGCTTCACTGCGCGGGTCTTTTAAGAGGCGCTCGGTTTGCGCATAAAGCGTTTCGGGCTTCTTTAAAGTGCCCGCATCGGCAAGGCGCGAAAGTTCGTCATCGGGCGTGGTATTCCACAAAAAATACGACAATCGCGCGGCTAATTCGTGATCGGTTAAAGGGCGCGGCGCGTTGCTCGCCGAAGGCTCTTCGAGATACAAAAAATGCGGCGAAGACAGCACCGCGATCAGCGGGATTTTGATGGCTTCCAAGAAACCGGGCTTGTCTTGGCGCACGGCATCGAAAAGTTTTAATTTGCCCTCAATTTCTTCGACGCTAACTGGGCGGCGCCATGCTTTGCGCATGAATTTTTGCAAAACCTCGCGGGCTTGAACGCGCTCGTCTTTTTGGGTCGAAACCGGCACAAGGCGCGTGTGCGAGGTAGGCGGCCACGCGTCGTAAACGGGGCCTTCGATTTCAAACCAGTCGAGATAAATTTCAGGCCGCGCGAATTCATCGCGGCCCTGCATCCAGAAATTCTCCAGCACGCTCGGAATGCTGTAGGCATATTCCAAAGTCAGTCCAACTCTTTGCTTGGTGAAGCGTGCGCGAAATTCGTAGATTTTCGGCGCGTCTTGGGGCGCGTCCACATCCCATTCGGCCAAAACTTTGGGCTGTCCGCCCAATTCTTGAATCAGTTTTAAGCGTGGCGCGCCGTAATCATACATCCGGTCGGTTTTGAAGTGTTCTAAATCGTGTTCGTAGGCTTCCTGCGTCCACTTTTTGCCGTTCGGATTTTTGGTGTCTTGTTCGTCGCGGCGCGCGGCTAAAATTTTCTCGGCAGAAGCGACAACTTCCTCGCGTGGCGGAATTCTGTTTCCGGCGCGCACGCGAATGATGTAATCGCCTTCGACGGGGAGCGCAAAATCACGCGCGTTCGGGTTCAAATCCCAAGAGGCACGATGCATAATTGTCAGGCCGTTTTGTTTTTTATTTTTGCCGCCATGCACAATCGGGCGCTGTTTGTCGGGCAAAGTGATGCGATGGTCGTCGCCTTCTCCTTCTTCCGGCTCGAAGCGCCATTTTATCGTCGCGGGCTGCTCGCCTTCGACAAGAGCGCGATCCAAAATTTTGCGCGCCGCTTCGATGTAAATTTCCATCAGCATCGGCGAAACCGTCAGCGCCTTGCCGTTGTTATCAAAGCCGCCCGCCGCAGGGTCGGCAGGGAAACCCGACACGTCAAAGTCCACGCCGGTTAAATCACGAATCGTGTTTTTATACTCGTCGCGGTTGAGGCGGCGCAGCACGATTTGCCCGTCGCGGCGCATGAGTTCGGCCTGCACCATTTGCGCGGTGATCCAGTCTACAACCGAGGCGATTTGCTCTTTGGGCGGCTGTTTTTCGGCTTTGGGCGGCATTTGGTGGCCGTTCAAAACGTTGACGATGTCCGCCCATTTGTCGCGCGTCGCGGGGTCAAGAAAATCTGCCGCGAGGTTATCCACGCGCAAATTGCCCTTGACTTTGGCCGCGCCATGACATTTCACGCAGTTTTCATTGAAAAACGGCGTGACGGTGTGATTTAGGCCGTCATTGGATGCCAAAATTGGCTTTGAAGCGGGCTGTTTTGCGCCATTTTGCGCAAACGCGACAGCGCTGCCCAAAAGCGCCAGACCAGTCAGGCCGCGCGTGAGATTGAAAAAAACAGTGGATTTCATGGCTAAAACGCAATTATACCGCAGAATAACCCCATCCCCGGCCCTTCCCCTTGATACGGAAAAGGGGAAGGGTGTCTTAGCGCCTTTTTCTCGAATGATTTTCTACTTTTCCAGAGTAGAATCGCTTAGTTCTCCTTTCCCCTTTTCCGTATCAAGGGGAAGGGTCGGGGATGGGGTGGTTTGGACGAAACCGTTTCGGTGCGCTTCAATCCTCTTGCTGAGGGCCAATTCGGGCACTTGGCATCCGCCGAATGCGGTCACGCAGTTAGAAACAAGGCGGCGCGCAATCGTGTCGCGTTTGAGGTGGCTCGTTTATGACTCAGCTGATAGTCACAAAAAAGCCCGCCGCACGAAATGCGCGGCGGGCTTTTTATTGAAACCCTCTTTAGCCTTCGCGTTCGAGCCACGTTGGCAAAGTAACATCGGCAGAGCGCTTCCACGCGGTAAGAAACAGCGCTGCCGTGAATCGAGTCGCATCGCGGCCCCGCGCTAAACCAAATTCGATGATGGGTGCATCAGCATTCCAATCCAGTTTTTCATCGGCGGGCGGCAGCGCATTTTCCAATTCATAGGCGCGATCAATATGGGTGCGGCTGAATTCGATTTCTTTGAGGACAGCGGGCAACAAATTACCTTCCAATGGCCCAATTTTTTGATTTTGCGATAGCAAAACGGTATTCAGCAGTTGCTTTGCAGCCAACTTTTCGATGACCGAATCGAGCCGCGCATGAATGCCGCTGCGCGGCGATTTGCCGTCGGCTTTGGCGCGGCCATCGTGATGAATAGTGACGTGTAGCGGCATTTCCAAATCTTGCGCATAATGTGCCAAATGGCCGGCGTAAATCAGACATTTCATGCGAACATACGGGTTTTCCGGCCATTTGCGATGCTCTGCAAAAGCCATCATCAGGCGCTCGGTGCTTTCCATGAGCGAATACGGCAAAGTGCCTATATCTTGCGGGTCGAGGTTGTTTTTCAAGCACAGCGCAATATAATCCGAGCGCTTTTCGGGCAGTTTCAAATCGCCCAGCGCTTCCCAATCAATATAATGCTCCGGCGTTTCGCGGTCTGACAAATGCGAGACAGCGCGGTTTTTAAAAACGTCGGGGTCTTGAGTGCAGTGATAAATGGTTTGCCATCCGGCGCGAAAAAAATCCGGCACGCCTTCATTCGCGCCCTGCGAAGGAGGCAAAGCCAAAATCGCCGCGTGCGAAAGCAAGCTATGACCTTTGGGCCACCACGCACGCGCCGGAAACGCCACGCAAAATAAGAAAACAACTGGAAATAGCTTTTTCATGTTGCAAATCGTTTTTAATAGAACGCAAATTTCGCAAATTTTCGCAATTCACTTGAAAAAGATTTGCGAAAATTAGCGCTTATTTGCGAAATTTGCGTTCTATGAACAGTTGAGTTGTCCTTAAAAATCCAAACCAACCAACAGCGGGTCGTGGTCGGACGAGCGATAAAAATCTGATTCTTCGGGCTTCTTACGGCTTTCGCTATAATCCAAAAGGTTTGGCTCATCGGCATTGATATGCCACGCCGCGACGCCGGTAATTCTCGGCGCTAATTCCGGCGTGACAAACGCGTGATCGAGTGACCCAAAACGTCCATCGTAAGAAAACGAATAATCTGTAGCGCTTTGCAGCGGCGATTGCAAACCGCCCTCGCGCAAAGCACGCAGCGGCGCTTCGTTGGTGTAAGCGTTGAAATCGCCTATCGCCAAAACACTTGGTGAAGCGTTTTCCTGTTTCAATTGCGCGATAAATTTCAACAACTGCGCGGCTTGGGCGCTGCGTTTTTGGTTCCAGCA
>JANMKN010000065.1:0-3192 GCA_031372065.1 Abditibacteriaceae bacterium
AATTAGAATCTGAGCAGACCGCAGCCTACGATTTGACTTACAAAAGCCCTAAATTGCTCTGGACACTGGACGAAGTAGTTAATGCGGCGCGCTTTGAGTTGGAGCGTCTCATGATCGCGTGCGCGGAAAAACTTTATTCGACCGCTGATATTGCCGACGCGCCTACATTGCTGCATACGTTCGGCGATGAAATTGTGAGCCTTGGCTTTAGCGATGAAACGTGGCTGGTCGGCTTGGCGGATGGTCACATTTGGGCACTGGTCGAAGACGAGTGGGTTGATCGCGGCGCGATTGCTACGCCTGCCTTAGCGCTGTCCGGCTGGGAGGGTGCAGGGGAAGACTTCTACGATGTGGCCGGCGGTGATTCCCCGCAGTTGTTCGAGCGCGTTCTCGCGGGTGGCCTGTGGTCGGATTTGCGCACCATCGAAGCGGCTGAGGAGGAAGATGTCGTAGTTACTCAGATTACGGCTTTGGCCCGCTACGAAAAAATTACGCGCGAGGCATTGGGCACGCCGGGACAGCCGGGTTTTGTGCCTGAAGAAAAAATCATCGGCCTGCTAATTGGCACGGCCCCAGACGGCGCGCTTTTGCTGTTGGAACTTTCGCCGATCACTGCGGCGTCTGCTCTGCTGGCCTCAAAAATGTCGCATTATGCGCTCGAAGGCTTTGAAACGCCAGTTGCGGTGAGTTAATAGGCCCTCAATAAACCAACGCAAACGCCAACCACATCAGTCTCCGTTGATTTCTGGGTAATTGGTTCCTTATCCTGATTAGGAGCGCACAATACAATCTCGTCTGCCTGCTTGCCCTGCACAATGCGCTTGATCCACGGAGAACCATCAATCAAAACGTAGCAAATGGCCCCATTCTCTGGCAGAATGCCGGGGCGAAACAAGAGGACATCTCCATCATGCACCTCTTTATTGACGGCACACCCAGCCGGCACCAGAAAATCTCCCTCGCGACAACCAAACATTTGCATCAGATGCTCGACGATTGTGGCCTCTACAATCGTTACGTTACCAATGTGTTCTTGAGTGTGCGATGACAATTTGCACGCTAACAGTTTCTTTGCCATAAGTTCGTTTTCCGTATCTCCCAATTTTCCACCCAAAAGAATTATTTTAACGCGAGTTGACAAGCATTGAGTGTTGTATAGTCAACCCTTGATGATACCGGCTTTGAAAATCCGTGACCTAAATCTATCTGCCTCCGAAACGTATTCCTTCCTGTGGGAGGAAGCACAGAAATACAACAAACTTTTCTGGAAAAAGGCTATCATTTTCCAAGTAGCAGAAATTTGCGTCGCATTAGGATTAAATGACTGGACAGACGAAGATCTTCAGCTTACTGAGGTTTATATTGCCCGTCGTTTTAGCGAGATGGTAAAGGAGGGATGTTTCAAATATCAGTCTTCATCAGATATGTATGAGAGGATTCGTCCACCACTAAGCGTTCGCGTAAATACTTCCACAGGTTCAGATACACAATTAGATTCAGCACAATTGGCGTTTCCCGTTAGTTTGCAGTTGGCATTACCTCTTTCGGATTCTGGTATTGAATTACCGCCTCAATCCTTTATGCCAGCGCCGCGTGTTGAAACACTTGTTTCGCGCATTATTCGTGATACGCCAGCAGCCAAGGCACTCAAGGATTTATACGATGGTCATTGCCAAGTTTGCGGCCTTACACTCCAAATTGAAGGCCGCAATTACTGCGAAGTGCATCATTTGCGACCACTGGGTCATCCGCACGATGGCCCAGACGATCAATCGAATATGCTTTGTTTGTGTCCCAATCACCACGCGCTTTTCGATTATTTTGTCCCGCTCTGGCAAGAGGAAAACACCATCAAAATTGGCGAGGAATCATTCACCCTCGTGACGCGCCACACCATAGCGCAAACTCACATAGATTACTATCGTGAGCAAATGCAGCAAGCGAAGCAGGACATGGCAATTTTATCGGGTGAAATATGATCAAATTTGTGATTTACGCAGCTACGGAAGGTGGCTATTTAATCACGCCGGATGCCAAAGATATGAAATGGGCGGAAGACATCAGCAAAGCACACCCCTTCCATACGGTTCAAAATGCGGACCGTATTGCGAATCGCATTGTGCATTTGTTGAGAAATCGCGCGGATTCGCCAACTGTTTTTATCCGCGAGGCAAAACAAAAGAATGGAACTTGGCAGATTAAAAAAGAAATCGAAGTTTTGCCACAGGCGGATCGGCAAGCCCAACGCCGTGAATTCCCAGAAGCGTTTGGTCGAGAATTACCACCCGACATCAAAGGGCCAGAAATTGCTCCAATAAAATATGTGATTTGCAATCAAGCTGATGGGGATTATTTGTATAAAATCGAAGAATTTGCTAACCTCAGACGAACTGTTTGGATATTAGATCCAAGCGAGGCATTGATTTATGACACACAATTTGAGGCCGAAACTGTGGCCAGAGACGTTATCCGAATTAAACAGCGGAATTTGCTGATCTGCGAATTACACCGAACCAAAGAACATATATGGGTTAAATCGGTTCAAGAATTTTTTGTTATTAAGCAAGACGGCCCGTCTTTGAATTAACGCGCATGAACCTTCATAGCAATAGTTATTTATCGCTAAACTGGTTAATGAAAGAAGAGACAATATGACTTTAGAAAGTTCTGATGTGTTGTTTTATACCTTGGCTTTTTTAGTGCCGGGTTTTATCCTTCAGTGGACGCTGTCGGCTTTTGTATCACAGAAAAAGGAAGATGCACAACTTCTCTTCCTCCGCTTTATTACGCTGAGTTGTGCTAATTATGGCCTTTGGTCTGGCGTGATCTTTTATTTATTTCGCACGGAAGTACTCAATAACCACCCTATCGCCTCTGCTGTAATATTTTTTATTATCGTTTTTGTTAGCCCCATCGGGATAGGGCTGCTGTTGGGAAAATCAAGCCAAAATGACACAGTTCGTAGTTTGTTGATTCGTGTTGGTTTTCGTCCGATGCACGCAGTTCCTAACAGTTGGGATTATAAATTCAGTCACGTTAGGGAGGCAGCTTGGGGTCGCTTCACGAAACGGAAAAAATCGTCCGGTAAGAAGCGACCAGCAGTAATCGTGGCGAAATTTGCCGCGTTTCGCCCTTTGGCTGGGTTGACATATCCATTAACGCCGACAAAAGTGTCAGGATAGGCTCTATAAC
>JANMKN010000067.1:0-15316 GCA_031372065.1 Abditibacteriaceae bacterium
CACCCAGCGGCCCCCGCCCCACCCGCAGCCTACCTAAGCGCCCAAAAGATCCCAAACGACCAAATTGCCCCAACCCCCCCAAACGTGCTGGGGGGCGTTAAAACCAACGGCTTCCCCCCACATCCCGCCACAAAAACGCGCCCCCCCCACGTGCGGCGCCCGCTTTTGTGCTGCCGGTGGTCGGAGAACCCCTTGCCAACATAGTCTCTTGTTAGCTTGGTATTAGGGGAGCAGCAATTAAAACTTCAGTGGCTTGCCATCAACTGTCATCTGCTGACGCAATGTTTTGGTGTTCTGCCTTAACCACCGACCATGAATCTTTATCCAGCTGTCCTGAAACGACGAGTTAGAGATGATTGTTATCCTTTTCTTAGTGCGTGAATTGATACCAAAGGCTTTTCCGAATTCTTTGGCAACTACTACGATTTTATTGTTTGATACGCTTACATTTATAACGGAGGTATGGGTCTTTAACTCTGTTGTCCGAGAGAACCACATCTGCATATGCCGACTCACATCTGACCGCGTTAATCTTTGCCCTTTAATATTGAGCATTTGATAATTTGGAGCCAGTTGAGACAAGAGCGTTTTTGAATCTTTATGTGCAGTAGCAGTATCAATCGCTTGGTAAGCCGCGACAATAAAATGGCGTGCATCCTTGACCGAATCGGCATGAGCCGACAGCGTTGATAAGGCCAACGCCGAATATACAAGGGAATTTTTTATTGCTCGTATAATCATCGAAGACTATTATGTCACACATCCAAGCCGCGCGCCGTAGCCCAACAATGCAACTCACCCGCAAATTTCCGCCGTAAAAGCGCGCCTTTGTGCTGGGAAGTGCCCAAATTTGCCTGAAAAGCCGCAAAAACTCCTCTTCGGTATAATTTCGCGCTTGACGGGCTATCGAATACGACGTGTGGCGGCATTCCTATCTCGTGTGGTGGGGCACTTTTGGTCTGCGAAGGCGTGGCGATAGCTTGCAGCAGCCCCTCCAAGACTTGTCTCTGCCTCTCCAGCGCCTGTGGATGCTCACCCTACGTCTGTAGGCCCCTATCCGAGGCTTGTATATTCTCATTCAACATCTCTATCGGCTCATCTGAGGCTTGTGGATGTTCATCCGACGCCTGTGTGTGCTCATCCGAGGCTTGTATGTGCTCATCCGGCGCTGGATAAGCACATACAAGGTCTGGATAAGCGCACACAAGGTCTGGATAAGCAGACACAAGGTCTGGATAAGCAGACACACGCGTCGGATGAGCGCACACGCGCTCTGGATAAGCAGATACAGGTGCCGGACGAGCGCCTACAAGCCTCGGATGAGCATCCACAGGCGCTGGATGAAGGCATACACGGCTTGGATAAATGTCAGTAGACAAGCGGCGCAGGTTTGCCTACAATAAAAATATCGCCGAAAACGTTGTTATAAGAGTAGTTTGAAAAGTCCTCCCTCTCCCCAGCGCAGCGATTGGGGGAGAGGGTTGGGGTGAGGGGATTTCTTGTATTGGAAGAGGTCGCAAGCGACCTCGTGCCCCTCATCCGGCCCAGAGGGCACCCGCCTCTCCCCAGTGGGGAGAGGAATCCAGTTCCAGTTCCGACTTTTCAAACAAATTATAAGGAGAACTTATGCCCCGCTTAACTCTGCAAGAGCGCGAAACCGTGATGAACGACTTCGCCGGTCACTACGAAGAACTGTTGGTGCAGCATCCCGCGTGGGAAATCGAAACGGGCTTTGGCCTGACCCAACTGCGCGCCTTGTATCAAGACTACCGCGCCAAACAAGCGTCCATTGTCACGCTCGAAAGCACCACCTTACGCAATCAACGCGCCCAGCGTGACACCTTGTTTGGCGCCACAGCCGATGATGTCAATGGTGTCTGGTTTGTGCTGTCGCTTTACAAGAAAATGACGCGCTCCCGACTGCCCAACAACAGCCCGCTGCGCAAAACGATTCCGCAAATTGGCTTGGTCTATCCCGGCACTTACGACGCCATTTTGGGCGGCTTCATCGAACATTGGAAGTTAGTCAACGAGGCGTTGCCGCCAACCAAACCGCTGCTTATCGCCGGAAAATCGCTGGCTAATATAGAAGCGATTCGCACTCAAATCGGCGGTCTTGCGACCACGGTGGACGAAGCGTTCCAAACCCGCCTCTCGGTGATGCGCGCCGAACGCGAACAGCTTTTCGGCGATGTCATCGAAGACGAACGCGAAGCGACTTCGGTTATTGGACGCCTCGACTCGTATAGCATTGAAGTGCAATCGCAGTTTCCCGGCAGCACTTTGGCGCAAACTCTGCCGCGCATTTTCCCCGAAGAAGGCGAATTGCCGCGCTTTCCCTTTAATTTCCGCACGTCGGGCGTTGATGTTGTCATCTGGTGGGCGATGGTGGAGTCTTTGAAAAACCGAGCCGCCGTTCTCTTTCTCAAAGAAGGCATCTTTGAGCAAACCCAACCCGTTCCCACGGCGCTACCTTATAAAGTCACCTTTGCGGGCGCCGAAGCCCAAGACGAACTGGATGAAGTCGAATTGCGCGACGACAACGGCATAACCATCGCACATGGCCGCCACGATGCCAGTTTGATTGAGCCAGCGTAAAAGAGCCGGCCCGCCTTGCCCTTTGCAGAGAAAGGAAACCTCTGGCCAGCGCCAAACGTGAAAAGCGCCCATGAAAAAACGTATTTTAACAGCGCTCCTTGCCATCGCTTCTGTCTCTGTTGCCGCCGGATTCGCGCAAGCCGCTCCCAAAGCCAAACCCGCGCCGAAGCCGGTGCCGCAAAAGATCACTATCACCTTGCCCGAAGGCTACAAAGACAATAAAGTGGCCGTCAAAGCGGGCAAACCGGTGGCGTTGACGTTCTTTCTGAAGAGCGATGCCGGTTGCGGCGACACCGTGACGGTGCCAGCGGCCAAGTGGAAAAAAGACCTCAAGATCGGCGAAAAAGCCACCGTGGTTTACACGCCGAAGAAAAGCGGCAAATTAGCTTTTGCCTGCGGCATGGACATGATGAAGGGTTCGTTGATCGTCAAGTAAGGCGGGCTGTGACCCGTTTCTGCTAAACAAAAAGCGTCTCGTTTTAAGAAACGGGACGCTTTTTTGTTTGTGAACCGTTAGATTGTTACTATGAAAACCCTTCAGGCAGTTTTGACCAATCGTGCAGAAGATCGGCGGGAAAATGAAAGCCATCCGGCCAGACAAGCGTGCCGTATTCTTCATCTATCACGACTTGTTTGAAATATTCTCTATCCGACAATTCCTCGTAGTATGCTGATTGCTCCCAGAGTGACTCAAAGTTGATGGTTTGCCGTGTGTTATCATCGAATTCTATCCGCAAAGTGTAGGGGCCTTTGATTCTGAAGTTAGTTACACGATATTTTGAAGCGGCGCTCGGCATTATGGCGTCTCTCACACGCGGCAACAGTAAGCAAAAGCCTGCGGCTGCGGTCAGAAAACCGGGCACCAAAAACAAGAATAAACTGAAACCGTAGAATGCTGCATTACGCATCGCTTCTACTTGTTCTTGCTGTTCACCGGGAGAAGGGTGCCGCGTTTGTTTATGGCGTCTCATATTAGTGATAATGTTGCAACTTGCTTTGGCCTGCGGCCAGCGTTGCCAGAGCAAGAACAAACCAATGGCGCTAAAGCAGGCATAGGCTCCAAAAGTCGCAATGGAGCCGACACGTTGCGACACCAAAACAGTCATGGCGAAATCGCCGGCGAATAATAATGCCAGCCAAATCAACCACTGAATTTTCTTTAGTTTCTCTATCATGGCGACACGATGAACTTGCGTTGCGTGGTAGTAATAAACCGATTCTTGTCGTCGAAAATGGAAATCTTCAGCGTTTGCGCGCCGGTTTTTAAAGTCGTCAAATCTATATCTATATTATGCGCGCCGGGGCGATTCGAGGCGTAGACGAGTTTGTCGTTGAGCGCCGCGTAAACTTTGGGACGTGATACATAAGTTTTAAGCGTCACAACAAAACGCGCGGTGTTATTGAACGAGGAAGCGAGGCTAATTGTCGCATTGTCATTGAAGACAAAGGGCAGGGCGGGGCGTTGGTCGGCCAAGTGTTCCGGGCCTCGGAGAAAATACGGCGATTGGGCGATTTGACGAAATTGCTCTATGATTTTCGGGCGCTCGGTGAGGTTGTAATTGTTCAGTTGGCGCCCGGCTTTGGCATGAACCAAGTTGTTGGCGTCGAACCAGTTAATCATCTTCACGCGCGGAAACAGCGCGGGCAGGGCACTATACATTTGCGCCATCTTGTCTATCGCGAAATCCTCGCGCAACTTGCGGTCAGCGGCGGCCCTGTGACTGGCGGCGTATTCGCAAATGGCAATCGGTTTTCGCTGCGCATAAAGTTTGTAAATCGGCTCCAAAAGCGTGGTTGGATTATCTAAAAGCGCCGGGCGTTGTGGATTATTATCGTAAAACGGCACGCTATAAAGGTTGACGCCCACCCAATCGCAGCCGTCGTCGCCGGGATAATAAAGGGGAATGGTGTCAACGGGAATCGCGCCCACGCACCAAATTGTGGCGGCCAGCGGCGCAGTTTCGCGAAAGACGCGATGCACAAGGCGGAATTTCTCCTTGTAAAGCGCGGGATTCTTGCTGTAAGGAGTCCAAAAGCCATTCATTTCGCCCGCGAAGCGAATAAAAAGCGGCCAATCGGTAGCGCGGGCAGCCTTGGCCCAACCGCGCAAATACGCATCGTCGCGCACTGCCTTGATGTCCGTCGGCTCCCACGCGATATGCGGAATCACGTTGGCGGCTTTGCAGCGTTCAATCCATTTCAGCGGAAACTTCTGACCATAAGAGACATACATGAAATGGCTGGCGAGCGCGACTCCTGCGACTTTGGTGAATTCTTCTGCGGTCTTGTGGCTTTGCCAGTTTTCGTCGAAATAAGAGTCTTTGAGTTGATCGTCGCGGTCTATAAAGGCGCCCAAGTAACAACCGACAATCGGTTCTAATTTCGCGCCCCGATAAAGCAGTTTGATTTCTTGATCGCTGGCCTGCCGCTCCCGAAAAACTTGCAAGCTGGTTTCATAACGCGCGGCCTCTTGCTCCACTACTAAAGCGCTATTGAGCGCGGTGTCTTGCCTCGCCGCACTTTTTTCTTTGGCGAGCGCGGCGCGATACATGGCAGCCTCGGCACGTCGCGCTTTGGCAGCTTCGGCAAAGGCGAAGTTTTTCAGATAAATATCGCCCAAGCGACGCAGCGCGGCATAAGTCGGATATTTTTGTTGCTTCGCACGAATGGCGGCGATTTCTGCCAAATCGCGCCCGTTAGAAACTTGCGGCACAACGGCGGCGCCGGGCAATTTGAGCGGTAAATCATACGGCGATTTCACCACGATATTCGATGGCGGCGGCTCTGCCGGAGCCTCAATTGTTGGCTCCGTAGTAGGTGTCGGCGCTGGTGTTTCGTTCGCGGGTTCTGGCAGTGTTGAAGTGGGTAGTGTTGAAGATGGCTGCGCCGCGATTTCCGGCGGCGCGTTTTGCGCTGGCACACAAGCTGAAGGCAAGATGCTAAATGCCAGAAAAAAGAGCAGAAACCATTGTTGCCGTTGCTGTAATGATTCAGGTGTGCCGCGTTTTACCGTTTGGCTTTGATCCGGCAAAAGCGAAAAATTGTTTTTTATTGGGAGCATACGGAATTGGCGTAAAGGGCGATGAGAATTTCAAGAAGCCAGTTTACCAATTCCCGTTTTCCCAACTTTCGTTTTTCGCTCGCCTCCGCGTTGACGCTTGCCACTCAGATAGCCTACAATTATAAGGTTTGTCCGCCGTATCCCAAGCCTTTTCAGTGGTTGGTGGGCAGTGGTCGGTGATCAGAGAATTCTGCCCACTGCCTACTGCCCACTGCCCACTGTCCTTGGATGGAAAAGGGCGGAATGCAGGAGAAACATGGGTTCAATAGTCGTAGTGGGCGCGCAGTGGGGCGATGAAGGCAAGGGCCGCATCGTGGACTTGCTGGCCGAGCGCGCTGATGTCGTCGTCCGCTTTCAGGGCGGGGCCAATGCCGGGCACACCATCATCGCCGAAGGTCAGGAATATGTGTTGCATCTCATTCCCAGCGGCTTTGTGCAAGGCAAAACGTGCTTGATCGGCAATGGCGTCGTGATTGATTTGCCGACGCTGTTTGAAGAAATTGACGGCCTTGCCGAGCGCGGCTTTGAGTTCGACGGCAAATTGTTCGTCAGTGATCGCGCGCACCTGACTTTGCCGTATCATCGCTTGTTGGACGCGGCGCGCGAAGCGGCCAATCCAGCGCGCAAAATCGGCACCACTATGCGCGGCATCGGGCCAACTTACGTTGACAAAATGATGCGCATTGGCGTGCGCGTGGCCGATCTTTTCGACGAAGATTTGTTGGCCGAAAAAATCGCCGCCAACTGGGAAGATAAAACGCACGGCTTGCGTCACCTCACTGAAGAACAGCGCCCTCATCCCGAAGCGGTTTTAGCGCAGTATTTGCTTTATGCCGCGCGCCTTAAGCCTTTTGTGACTGATTGTTCCGTTATTCTTGATAAAGCGCGCCGCGCGGGCAAGCATATCCTATTTGAAGGCGCGCAGGGCGCCGGTTTGGACATTGATTTCGGGACGTATCCTTACGTTACTTCGTCCAACACCATCGCGGGCGGCGCTTGCACCGGCAGCGGCGTTGGGCCGACCTCCATTGACCATGTGGCGGGCATTGCCAAGGCTTATTGCACCCGCGTCGGCGATGGGCCGTTTCCCACTTTGATGGAAAGCGCCATCGAAGAACAATGCCGTCAAATCGGCCACGAATTTGGTGCCACGACAGGCCGCAAACGCCTCTGTGGTTGGTATGATGCCATGCTGGTGCGCCACGCTGCGCGCGTCAATGGCATGAGCAGTTTGGTCATTACGAAGTTGGATGTGCTGGATCACTTTGAAGAACTCAAACTTTGCACCGGCTACTTGTATAAAGGCGAGGCGATGGATCATTTTCCGACTTCGCTCAAGCAATTAGGCGAGTGCGAGCCGGTTTACGAAACCTTCCCCGGCTGGATGACGCCGACGGGCGATGCGCGCCGTTTCAGCGATTTGCCCGACAATGCGCGCCGTTATATCGAGCGCCTCGAAGAAGTTTCTGATGTGCCGGTTTCGTTGATTTCCGTTTCGCCCTCGCGCGAATCGTTTATCTGCCTCGATCATTCGCTGTTGACTTACGAAGTCAGCCGGACTTAATTTTTCACCACAAAGGGCACAAAGAACTTCACAAAGAAACACAAAGTAACGATGTCGTATCTTGTGTTTCTTTGTGAAATTCTTGGTGTCCTTTGTGTTTTGTTCATCGCATGAAAGACGAGCGCGTTGCTTCGATGATGGCCGCCAGAGGCGCGGCAACGATGGCCGTTTCCAAAGCGGCGCCCGTGGTTTTGTGCCCGCCGATTCGCCACATTGCCACGCTGCATCTCAATGGCTTGAGCGAATTGCTGTTCACCTTGCCAGCGCTTTACACCTTGCGTGAAGAGTTTCCTGATGCGCAAATTTGTTCCGTCGTGCGGCCCGGTTTGGCGGCGTTGCTGGAAGATTCGCCTTACATTAACGAGTTGCTACTGCGCCCCAAAGGCGGAATGTCGGGGCAAGCCGCGCTGATGGCGAAATTGGCCACGACACACTTCGATATAGCCTTGTCGTTTTCGCAATCGCGCCAGTGTTCGCTGCTGGCTTTTTCCACCAGAGCGCCGGTGCGCGTTGGTTATCAAGGCGCGAAAATGGAAGCGTTGCTGTCGCATCACGTCGTGGAAAACGGCCCGTTTTCGATTGACAACGCCTTAGATTTGGTGCGCGCTTTGGGCTGTGCGCCACGCCAACTCGATTATGGCGGTTTGCTGCAAATTTCTCCTGCACATGGTAAAGCTGTGCAAGTTTTGTTGGACGAAAAAGGCGTGCAAGGCGAATTTATCATCGCCAATGTCAGCGGCGAGCGCGGACGCGAGAAGGGCACCATCCACGATTGGAATTTAGGGCATTGGACAACGGCTTTGCAAGAACTGAATAAGCGTTGGCCGGTGGTTTTAGTGGGCGGACGCAGCGCGCCGCAAGTGACGGCCCATTTAGCGGGCACTTGGGCCGATTTCGGCGGTAAATTGTCGCTGCCGCTTTTGGCCGCGCTGTGTGGCCAAGCCAAAGTATGCATCGGTTCCGACGGCGGCATTTTGCACCTCGCCGCCGCCATGAAAACGCTCGTTGTCGGCATCTATGGCCCCACAGACTGGCAGGAAACCGGCCCGCGCGGCGTTTCACATCGCATTGTGCGCCATCCCGTCGAGTGTGCGCCTTGTTTGCTCAATAAATGCAAATGGCAAGGCGCCGACCACAAAAAATGCCTCACCCAAATCACGCCGGACGAAGTAGTTAAAGCCACGCGTGAGTTGATAGGTGTGTAGAAAATGGGGCAAGGGCGTCCCGCCCGCTTTTTGAATGCCGGGTGCGCGCGAAACGCCCGCGCTCCAATGCAATTGGAACGTTAGACAATTGAGTTGTGACGCCTAATTGCGTTGTAAAACAGGGCTAATGAGGCGTATAAGATCGTCAATAATGTCCATAACTTCGCCAGAATCATCAACAAAGTGAGGACTTAATGAATAAACCGATTTATATGCAGCAAATGCTTTCGGCTAACGTGGGCGATGTGGTTTTGCCGGTTGAAATTCAAGCGCAGGACGCTGGTATGACATTCGTCTGGAACTCAAAGGCGATTTAGTCAAAGCCTATGCCATTGGGCGCAAGCCCTGCTCTATAACTTTCCAAATGTCATGAGCTTTATTCAGGAATTTCGGCTTCGACGAGTTTCGCCAACAAGTGCAGCGATTCCTGCCAGCCAAGGTAGCAAAGTTCTGCTGGAATCACGTTAGGCACGCCTTCTTGCACGATATTCAACTCAGTGCCACACGATATGGGTTTTAAGGTGACCGTCATCTGAATCTCGCCGGAAAAGTTCGGGTCGTCGAATTTGTCGGTATAGCGGAGGCGCTCATTGGGCACCAATTCGAGATATTCGCCGCCGAAAGAATGGCTCTTGCCGGTGCCGAAGTTTGTAAACGACATCTTGAATGTTCCGCCCACGGTGGCATCCATGTGGTGAACCTTGCCGGTGAAGCCATTGGGCGGCATCCACTTGCTCAGGGCGTCGGCATCAAGGAACGCCTTATAAACTTTTTCAGGAGTCGCGCGAATAACGCGGTGCAGTCGGATAGTGTTTGTGGACATGATTTTGTTTTCTTTCGATGATTAGCCTTTTGCTTCCTCAAGCAAATAAAAGACATCCGTGCGAATCTTGGACGCATCGTCGTTCCAATCTTCTTCCCAGTGACCATAAATTTCCCATGAAACACCAGAAATTGAGTGTCCATGCTCGTCGCACCAGACGCGAATGGCGCTATGCGCTTCGCCAAGGTTTTGGTAGGGGCCAAAATGGGTGGCCGTCGCCACGCGGCCTGCGGGCAACTGCGAACAATGCACGCGCTCGTTGCCGACAAACGGCTCGGCTACTTCGGCGCCCACCTCGACTGAACCCTGCGCATCCAAATATAAGGCCACATGGCGTCCGGGGCGCGGCAGACCGGCAGACTTTATGAAGTTCCAAACCTCGCCGCAAGCTGCCGGCACAAACTGCGCCAGTTCTTCGAGGCGCACAATGCCCCGAATGACTGCTGTGCAAGTCGGCTCCGATTGGGTGATTTTAATTTCGTAGGGCATGATGTTGGATGGATAAACGCCTTAACCTACCTTTCGCTGAATAAATTCCACATTGGGCTGATGACTTTAGGGCACCTTCCACAGATCAACTTTGATGCCTCGACTTGCCGCAGCCACCAGCTTACCATCAGGCGAAAATTGCACATGGTAGGCAGAAAACCGATCGCTTTCGCCATGAAATGTGTGCAAAATTTGACCTGTCGCCACATCCCACAACTTCATAGCTGACGCACTGGCGGTAACAACTTTTTTGCTGTTGAGTGAAAAAGCCACCGCATCTACTCCAGAAACAGCGTTACCAAGTTTTCCCATAAAGATAGTTTTGCCACCAGTCAGGGAGCGTATTTGTTGTCCGGTTAAAGCGTCCCATAATTGCACATTTGCTTCTCCCCAACACGAAGTTGCTAAGAGCTTGCCATCAGGCGAGAAAGAGATTAATGTTTCCAGAGTTGAGGAAGCAGCCGTATTTATCGCAGGTTGGATAACCTTTATCTCCTTCGCAGTGTTCCAATCCCACAGTTGAACTTTGCCTGACCAACATCCTGTGGCTAAGGTTTGATTATCAGGAGAAAAAGAGACAGAATAGGCATCTCCTGTCGTTGGAATTTGCCTTAGCATTTTCCCCGTTGTGGTGCTTAATAATCTGTTTCCTGCGGCTAAAACGTCTCCGTTCGGCGAGAATGCGAGAGGACTAAACTCTTGTTGCAATTGAATTGTGTGTGTGATTTTCCAATCGCTTGTTGTATATATAGTCAAATTATTTCCTGCGCTTGCCGCAAGCAACTTATTATCAGGCGAGAAAACTACATGGCCAATTGTGTCATCCAGCCGTAGGGATTTAGTGAGTTTCCAAGTTGCTGTATCCCACACTTTAACTGCGTAATCTTGACCTTCCAGTCTGCGAACGCGCCCTTTTTCTTTCACAATCACTGTGGCGCTATTAATACCAGCAACAGCCAGCCATTTGCCGTTTGGCGAAAAGGCGACATCAGAAGTCTCTAAATTGTAGCCTGTAAGCGAGCGCCAAGGTTTGCCGCCGTAGGTGCCTTTTGCGGAATCACCTCTGCTACATCCCACAAAGTAAGGTGCAAACAAAAGAAGAAGCAAAAATCTATTCATTGGGATACCTGCCTGACTTCAATTTTAACCTATTACTTTTGATAAAAGGACACGCAAAAGCGGCTTTTGAGCATAAAAACAGGCATTTTTGGCCAAAAATGCCGAAAATGGGGCTGCACTCGTCGCGGATGTCGTTTCACCCGTCGAAAATGTCGTTGCACTCGTCATCGGTGCAGTTGCATTCGTCACGAGTGCAGCTGCATTTGTCGTGAATGAAATCGCATTTGTGGCCGGTGAAACAGCATTCGTCGCGGGTGAAATGGCATTTTCGACGGGTGAAACAGCAATTATCGGCGATGAAAGCGCATTTGCAGACTTGAACGGGGCAAAATGCGTGGTTATAATGCAAAATGGCTCAGAATTTTAGTCCTATAGGAGATAACATGGCACAACTGAAAACCAGTCTGCGTGGCTTGACGATTCCCCAAAAGATTCAGCGCGGACGCGATGTGGAAGCCGGTTTGCGCGGCAATGTCAACCTGACGAACGGCACCGCTTTGGCGGATAACATCAAAGCCGCTGCCGACGATTTGGCGGCCAAAGAAACCATCCATTCCGACAAGCAACGCGAGGCGATTCAGGCCGGAACCGACAAAGACACCAGCGAAACCAACTTTGACCGCGTTTACGCGGCCACCGGAAACGACGCCGAACGGCAAATCGGCGACGACGAGTCGAAACTGCTGTCCACCAACTACAAACTGCAAGCCGAACCCGGCCCGTCGCAGGAAGTAGGAAAAGTGCAAAATCTCACCGTGACGACCGGCGATGAAGAGGGCGAATTAGACGGGCACTGGGATAGCGTGCCCGGCGCGCAATCTTATGCCGGCCAGATTTGCATCGGCGATACGCCCGACCCCGCCAAATGGCAATACACCAAACCGCTGGGCCGCAAGTCCAAAGCAACTTTTGACAGCTTGGTTTCGGGCACGCGCTACTGGATTCGCATCCAAGCCGTCGGCGCTTTAGGCCCCGGCCCGTGGAGCGACCCCGTTTCGCGCATCGCGCCGTAAAAATCAGCCACTGGGAATTTAAGGCGTTATATCTGGCGCGAAAACCATCCATTCGGTCAGACCGGTTTTGCCGGGTAAATTATGAACGAATGTGGCGCGCAGTTTATCAGTTTGCACTGGCTTGATAATCATTTCATTGGGTATTAAAAGAGTCGGCTGCGCCGGGTCGCGCCGCACTTCTTCGACATCGTGCCATGCGCCGTTTTTCCAATATTGAACTGAAAACCTTTTGGGAATGCGCACGCCGCCGCCATCGGCCCACAGGCAAAAGACGAGTCGTTCGACGGTTTGCGGCATGGCAAAATCGAGTTGCACCCAATCATTTTCGTTGGGCGATTCGTAGCTTGTCCAGCGATTGCGCCCACCGTTCATTTCGATTTTTCCATCGTTGAGTTCGCCTATCGTATCGAAGCGGCTGGTGTAAGAGGCGCTGGCTTTGGCCTCGCGTGCCAAGTTGTTTTGCAGTTTCGCTTCGGGCAAAGGCAATGGCGCTTCGCCCCAAATTTCCCATTCGGTGAGGCCAACCGCCGCGCCATTCTGCGGCTGCAAAGTGGCGCGCATTTTGGTGGTTGATACTGTTGGAAATTCGACATTATTCGCACGGTGGCCTTCGGGCAAAGTCGGCGAGCGTTTTTGCCCCGCGACGCTTTTCCACTGCGCGCCGTCCCAGAATTGCACATCGCAAGATTGTGGAGCGCGCACAGCTTTTCCTTCGCCATCATCAAGAAAATAGAGTTGCACTTTTGAGACAGTTCGCGCCACGCCAAAGTCGGTTTCAATCCATTCGTCAGCGCTTTTCGAGCCTTCATTTGTCCAGCGATTGAGCGGGCGTGGCGAGGTATAGTAGAAAACGCCATCAACTAAATTACCCGGCGAAGTGCCGTCGCTGGTAAATGAAGTGCGCGTGCGCGGAAAATAACTTCCTTCATTGTTGACTGCGAAATTGTGCCACGTTTTAGAATCGGGAAGTGCGACACTATTTATCGTTTTGGGCAGTTCGCCCTTGATTTTTCCGAGCTTTTTTGCGCTGGCGATGCGCTTTCCATCGGCCCATAGGCTCAAACCAGAGCCGCGTTTATAACGCGTGCCGCTTTTGTCCCACACGATGCTGATTCGATGGCCGTGATAGGCCAAATCGTCCAAGCAAAAATAATCCCAGTCATCGGGCGCCATTGGATTGACTTCGATGATGTTATCGGCGCGCGGGCGCAAACCGGCGAGGCCGGTGATGATTAAATCGTTGTAAGAGGAGTGAAAATAATGCTCGCTGTGATTGAAATTATCGGTCGTCCAGCGCCCATTTTCGGGGTCGGACATTTCGGCCAAATAAGGCACGCCATCTTTGCGGCTACTGCGCGTATACGATTGCAAAACCGTCCAATAATCGGCTTTGGAAATCACGTTTTGCGGGTAATCATTCAGCACGTTCGCCATCGCTTGCAGCGTTTGCGCATTGGCATAGGGCCAGTTGTTGCCGCTCCACACGCACGAACCCTGCGCCACAAAGAAAAGCGGGTCGTTTCGCTCGGTTGTGTAAAGGCCAAACGGCGCCAAGAAGACGTTTTTATCAACGATGTTTTTCCACGCGACTTCGTAGCCTTTGTTTTTATCGGGCAGATTAAACAGCCACGGCACAAAGCCGATTAACTCGCGGCCATGTGCATCGCCCGCGAATTTTCCATCGTCGTAAATGCGCGTTTTGGCTTTGATGGTATGGCCGTCTTTTTCTTCGTCATTGGCAAATTGCGCCAAGAAAAATTGGCGGCGTGTGTCCCATAATTCGCTTTGCACGCGCGCTTTTAATTTTTGCGCTTTATCGTCGTAGTCTTTGGCTTTTGTAGTGTCGCCTGCTAAGGCCGCCGTTTGCGCCATTGCTTTTAAATCGCCGTAAATGTAAGCGTTGAGTGTCGGGCGATAGCTTTCGCCGCCATCAAAGCCGTATTTGGTTTGGCGCGAGCCGATATTGGTTTCCATGCCGTCGTGCATTCCGCTCCATTTAAACATTTGATGTGCGTTGTCCCAATGTTCTTGCATCCAGCCATCATATTGCTTTTCCATCGAAGGCAAGCGATTTATCAGGAACTTTTCGTCGTCGTTGACCAAATAATTGGCCCAAACCGCATCGCCATACCAGTTGGAATAGCTGCGCGGCTGCGCGCCCGGCGTGTTGAACCAATAGCGAATAAAATCATCGGTGATTCTTCTATCTTTAAGCCAGCGCAATTCATAAATTTGCAAACCCAGTGGGCAACTTATGGCGCCATAACGCCCCGACCAGTTGGGGCGGTCTATAAATTCGGTGAAGGTGTAACCGCTTTCGGGCGAGCCATACGTCATGTGTTTGGTAGCGAGTTCCCAGCGGTAATAATAGGTCGCGTCAATGGCGCCATCGGGCGAATCCCAAAACGGAATGCGCGCTTTAAACCATGCGCTGTCACGGTTGTCCCACCACGAAAAACGCTCCAACTGCTTTTGCTTATCGAGAATAAATGGCGCTTTGCGATTGTCGCTCAGAGGGTTTTTCAGCGGCCCGACTTCAGTTTCTGTTGGTTGCTGCGAATAAAGCGCGGGTGCCGCGAAGAGGGCGATGCCGAGCAAAATCCAGCGGCCCCTTTTTTTGAGATAGTGCATAAAAATGAACCTTGTGTTGCGCATCGTTCGACTTTTCTTTTAACAGTGTAATGCCAACGCGCCTTTTTCAGAATGAAGATGATTGCTACACTGCCTGCAAGAAAACAGGAGACCATTTCGATGATCGTTACCACCAAAGAACTTTTCAACCTCGCCTATGGCAACTACGCCGTGGGCGCTTACAACATCAACAACCTTGAACAAACCATGGGCTTGTTCAAGGGCTGCATTGATTCGCAGGCGCCGTTTATCATTCAGCTCTCGAAAGGCGCACGCAGCTACACCGATAAGCGAATGCTCGAAGGCATTATTCGCTCGGCGGAAGAAGTTTTTCCCGAAGCGATTTTCGCGGTTCACCTCGATCACGGCGATGAGCAGACCTGCTACGACTGCATTGATTCGGGCTTTTATTCCAGCGTGATGATTGACGCTTCGCACGATCCGCTTGATGAAAACATCGCTATCACGCGCCGCGTGGTCGAGCGCGCTCACGCCAAAGGCGTTTCAGTTGAAGCCGAGCTTGGAATGCTTGGCGGCGTGGAAGAACACGTCGCTGTGGACGAAAAAAACGCCTGCCTGACCGACCCCGCCGACGCCGAGAAGTTCGTCACCGAAAGCGGCTGCGACAGCCTCGCGGTTGCCATCGGCACCTCGCACGGCGCTTACAAATTCAGCGGCGGACAAGGCTTGCACTTCGACCGGATTAAACAGATTCAGCAGATTCTGCCCGGTTTTCCGATGGTGATGCACGGCAGTTCCAGCGTGCCACAAGACGAAGTGAAGCGCATCAACGAAGCCGGCGGCAAACTGCGC
>JANMKN010000108.1:0-19877 GCA_031372065.1 Abditibacteriaceae bacterium
AACCCAGAATGCCTTGCGACGCCAGTTTCTATAATCCCAGACATCAGCAGGGTCTTGGCCTTCGTCTCCTGCTTCGATTTTCGCTATCAGCGCTAAACGCTCGCTTTCGTGTGCCGCCGTGCGCTGGGCTGCCATTTGCTGTTTTTGCGCCTCAATCGCTGCGAGTTTCGCGTTATACGCTGCCACCTCATTCTGTCTGTGCAATTCGTCGGCAATTTCACCGGCGCGCGGATTGACTACAGTCACGTTCCACGTCCGTGGTGGCGTAAATTCCGGCACTGTCTCGTTTATGCGCCCTTCGAGCCTCGCAGCTTCAACGCCTTCCATGCAAGCCTTTAATTCAGCATCAAACGAATGATAAACCTTTTCGGGATGCTGTGCCGTTTTATTGGCCGCTAACGGCTCTGCACGGCGCGTTTTTTCGATAGGTTGAAATTGGAACTGCCAAGTGAATAAAAGCGCGTGTATGGCCTGTAAATGACCTTGTGTTGCCGTGTATTGGGCAGACCACGCATTGTGAAGCGCCGCTGAGAAATAACGGCCTTCTGTGCGCGGCGTGCCAGATGAAAAACACTCTCCATACTCGTTGAATGTGTGAACGCCGCCATATTGAATTAGGCGCTTGATAACGCCGCCTGTAAGGTCTTGGATTGCCGAAAATGTGATATAGCTGCTGCTTAATTCATCTTCAACAACGACACGGTTTGAGTGATCACTATCAGGCGTGCCACCAAACAAATAAACCCGAATCGCCTCAAAATACTCCGCTTGCGTGAATTGAGGATTATTCATCATATACGACGCCAGCGTAGTGCTACCGCAAGCAATGGCAACGAAATTCAGAAAATAAACCACTTCCTGAATGATTTCTACAACTTGACGAGTAGGGCAATATGTGTAGCTTATTGGCGGTTCGTTTTGAAATTGTCCCTGCGGAAACGTCTGTTCTTCCGAAAATCCAGCAACTTCGATTTGATGTAACAGAAATCCGACTTTCATCACGCATTGCCACCAAACGCGATAAATTTCCTTTAAGGCATACTGCCGATAAATGTTCATTCGCCGCTTTTGCGCAGCATCTATTGCGAGGTTCGGAATCCGAGTAGTGAGCGCCGTGTTTTGCTCCTCTATGCTGCCGTCAGGGTATGCCACCCATCCTGAGTGTGTATATTGCATCGTTTCTAACGTCGCTTGAAACCACGCGAAACGAGTTAAAACAGCGCTGCCGAAATCTGTTAATTTGATTGCGCCGTTTTTCTCGAAATAATAATCATCTTCTCCTAAGACACCTTTAAACCATTGCTTCCGCATACGACCTTTAACAGTTTCGCGCGCCACGTCCAAAACTATAAAAGCGTCTTTTATATAACCGTCTGGATTGCGCGCTGTAAGGTCATACGAGCGAAAACCCGTTTCGTTAGTAAAATCGTATGGGATGCCATAAAAACCTTGAATTGGCCGCGTTGGTTGTGGAATTAGCGGGCTATTCCGCGTGCTAAGAATAGCGTCATCGTTGACAATTTCAGGATGCGTATAATAGGGCGTCAAAACAACGCACGGCGTTGATTTTAATATGCCGTGTGCCTGTTCTACCAACCACACCACAACGAAGTGGATATAGCTATTCACATACAAAAGCGCCTCAGCATACGCCAGACGGTTCGCCGTGTCTACCATCGCCTCTGTGGTCGCTGGAATCGAAAACAAATGGTCATTGTAATTCAACTCAAAAACAGAGACATAACCATTATCATCCGGCAAATGCTCTGCCTGATAGCCTTTAAACCTGTCTCTGTAAGTGTGGGTTATCGGCGTATGATACACGCGAAACAGATATTGCGCTGTGGCAGTTGTAATGGTTGCAGGGTTTCCTGATGTTGTAGGCATGGCGTTGGACTCTCGCAGGATAGACAATTTAAAATAGCCCGAAACGCAATGTTTCGGGCTATTTGCTTTAACAGTAACGTTACGGGTTTATGCACCCGGTAACATGGGGAACGACGGCGGGCGCACTAAAATACGCTCCGCAGCCTGCAACGCGTTGTAAGTGTCCCAAGCTGCGGAAACGATAGCCGCAATTGCTGCCAACACATTCGCAGGATGGTTGCCTTGCGTGTAACGATTCCACATACGCCACGCCTGACGCGCCCACTCATTCAACTGACGTTGCACGCCTTCTGCAATTTGGTTCATCGGAGAAGTGCGGGTTTTCGTGGCTTTGATGATGCGAAAATCTTGCGCGGCGATGGTTTCCACCACGCGCTCAGTCACAAAGCCATTGACAGAAAGCGGAGGCAACTTCATTACAAAGTTGTTATCGTTAAACGCCTTTGCGATGTTCTCTGTTAGAGAATCACCAGCGCCATACTGTCCAACTGGCGACACGCTGAAACGGGGCGGAATCGTTCCAGCGTTCAAGTAATCGGCGTATTCTTGCGCGCTCAACACATGGCGAAGATACGTTATGCCGGGTTTGCCCAACTGCGCGGCTTTTTCGATTGCTAAACAAACCTGTTCAGCAGTTGAACCATCTCCGACATCATAAGCGGCGTTGCCGGTTTCTGAGAGAGGCACGGAAAACGAGCTATAGCGCACTGAGCGGCTATTCGCGTCCAATTCTGTGAATGTGGCGCGCAAGAAATTCGTGGTCTGAAACGTCACCACGGCTAAGGCAGCCGCCAAGTCAAGCCCTAACTGTTTGGCAGCGGCGCGAGTAAAAGCGCCTTCCGGCGCCACCCGAAACACTACGCTGTGAGTGTCGCGAGAACCGCGCCCACCCTGAGACATTGCGAGTTTAAGTCTGTAATCTGGCATGATGAAAAAATAAACCGTCCTTCTGAAAATTTTTACGCCAAAATCTCAAGTAACGATTTCTCGAAATTTCTTTGCGTAACCTTGTGATTTGCCGCCGCGCAGTTCCTCGGAAAATCGTTTTTCTCTGCGTCGTTGGTAGCAACAAACAATGATTTTTAATGAAAAATTCTATTGTTCGCCGCGTAACAAGTAGGGATTAGAAACCAGTTTGAAACTCCACTTTGTTTCAGGCGTAAGCCCGAAAATCAGCTATTCCAAAATCGATCCTAATACCGCGCCTTCTGGTAACGTTACTGCCTTGCTGCGATGAACGTCGCCTGCAAGCGCTGAGTTTTTAGACCAAATGACGTAGTAATGAGAATTTTCTACAGAGTGAGGAAATCTCACCGTTACGGTTGTCGCGTCCGGTGTCCACGTCACGCTATTTGAATCAACTAAAACGTCTTTGTCGAACGCGTCTGTAGGCTGTTCTAACGTTGCTAATTCAAAGAAGCGTGAGCGTTTGATCATTGAAAATTGTTAGCGCGCTGTAGGCTTTTTAATGCCCACATACGCGTGTGCTATGCAGTCCAATCGTAATCAGCTGCGACGACGCGAAAACGATAAACATACCCTGCGTTAAAGTGGTTAGAAACGACGTGCCATTTTATGACAGGGTATCCATCGTAGGTCACATGGTCAACATCAGACGCGAGGAACGGGCCGTGCGTAGCAATAACGTTGTCGTTTACATCGCCAACTTCAAAACCGAAATGCGTCATTGCGTCATCGTAGACAAATGATGCGCGAAATGTGTCTTGCAGTGCTTCCATGTCCACGTCGCCCAAATCCGAACCCTCCTCCTCAAACGTTTGCATCTCAAAAAAACTTGAGCGTTTCAGCATTCTTTCAAACCTCCTTTTTTCAGCTTGCGCGCGTGTTTGGAGTGAGTTGGTGACATCAAACCAATGTGCGGGCGCTTCTCATCAATAGGCGTTTTAGCCGAACCTGACATAACGCCTATTGTGTCAGGTCAATGATCAAAACAATCTTTAGGAATTTAAATTAAATAATGTATTCCTATAAAATATTTTTATGTATTATTAAAATTAGAGATTTTTAAAATCATTTGAAATAATAATACATAAAAATACGATATATGCTTCTTAATTCATATGTTCCGTTTACAGATATATAGTAGGATTGAGAAGAATGAGAATGAGCAAGAACCTCTTTTTAGTCAACTACGAAAACCCTGAACTCCGAATAGCAGAAGTCCGCAATAGTCGGCTACACGATTTAGATGTGGAACGATTTGCTGGTGATCTTGGCAGTATTTATATGGCTGCCATTTCAAATGTTCTTTCTGGTATGGAGGCCACTTTTGTGGATATCGGGCAGAAGAAGAACGGCTTGTTGCATTTCAGAGATATTCACTGGTTTCCCACAGACCAATCTCGGTCCAAAGCTAACGTTAAAATTGAGAACCTCAAAGTTAATCAGCCTTTAATGGTTCAGATTGCACGGCCCGGTGTTGGAAACAAGGGCCCGCGACTGACAACGCGCATCTCATTGCCGGGACGTTTTATTGTCTTGGTTTTTCCGTCGGAGTCTGTTGGTGTTTCGCGCAAAATTGAGTCGGAAGCCGAACGCCATCGTCTTCGCCATCTTATCGAAAAAATTCGCCCTTTCGATTGCGGGTTAATTGTTCGCACTGAGGCTGAGGGTATTTCGTCAGAGGCTATCGAAAATGATCTCCAAAATCTTCTTGCACAGTTGCAGAATTTGAAGGTTCTATCTAAAACCGTTACACCTCCGAGCTGTTTACATAAGGATTTGGGTATTTTGGGTAAATTAGTTCGTGATCGCTTGTCCTTGGATACAGAGGCTATTTATATTGATGATGAAACACAGTTCCAATTTTGCTCCGAAATGATGAAGAATTTCATTCCTGAATTATTGCCGCGTTTACAACTTTATTCCGAAAAAAGGCCCATTTTTGAGAGTTTTAATGTTAATAAAGATTACCAGAAAATTTTTAGTGATACAGTGACTCTTCCCCACGGTGGCTCGTTGATAATCGAGGAAACCGAGGCCTTAACTGTAATTGACGTTAATACCAGTCGCTTTACAGGTAAAGACCGGGTCGCAGAGACCATTTTGCAAACAAACTTGGAGGCCGTGGTAGAGGCTTCCACGCAAATTCGACTTAGGAATATTGGTGGTGTAATCGTCATTGATTTTATTGATATGGAAAGGACTAAGGATCGCGTTCAGGTATTAGATGCTTTAGAGGCTACCTTAAAATTGGATAGAGTTAAGACGCATATCGTTCAACTCTCGCCATCAGGCTTGGTGGAAATCACCCGCCGCCGTGAAGGGTTAACGCTGGAGCGTTCAATGTATGAGCTATGCTCTACTTGCAGTGGTTCAGGTAGGTTAAAGACTGCCGAAACAGTTTCAATAGACATTCGGCGGCGTCTTCGTGCTTTGATTAAAGCACCAGAGCAAACAATTTCAATTCTTACGCATCCAGAAGTCGCTGCTTCATTACTTGGTTATCAAACCGAATTTATATCGCAACTGGAAAATGAGACTTCAGGCCGATTCGTGGTGAGGGTGGACGAAACCATGCACCGGGAGAGCGTCCTAATTGATTCATTCGCGCCAGATGCCCCTTTTGATGAGAATGTGATAGAACGCTGCACTATAGGCACACACGATCAGCTTTATCCACCCCACGCGCCAGAATATGCGGTATGGCAGAATCTCTTAGTAAAATTGCCCAACATATTTCCTATTTCAGAAGGAGCTTCCCATGCCAATGAAATAGTTGTGTTAGAAATTATTCATATTGGCCGATGGTTTGCGACGGCCCGAATTGTGCGAGGTCTAACGAATCCGCAAAATTAACTTTGCAAAATTCAAATATCTCACCACAATTCTAGGTGCCATCTGGCACGTCCACAGCTTAAACTACTCACCTCAATGTCAAGTTTTCAATTTCAAGAAATCGCTGCTCATTATGATGACCTTATGGAAGTAGTGCCCTATGATTTTTGGGCCGAATATGTCGTGACGCTTTTTGAATTCGTTGGATATCAGCCATATGAAGTTTTGGATTGCGCCTGTGGAACTGGCAATCTTTCGTTAGAATTGGCGAAACTGGGTTTGTCTGTTACAGGAATTGACTTGTCGGCGCCTATGATTCAGCAAGCGCAAAAGAAGTCTACCCTTAGCGATGTTCTCCCTGAGATGCATTTTTTTCAAGGCGATTTGTCAAATTTTAACTTAGGAAAGACCTTTGACAGTGCGACTTGCCTCTACGACAGTCTCAATTACATATTGGATAATCAAAGCATTACAAACGCCTTTTCCTGTATCCGAAAACATTTAAAAACAGGAGGAATTTTCGTATTTGACTTTAACTCTGTGTGGGCTTTTGAAGCCAATCTGTTCTCACAGAATTCGCGAAAATCATCCACACCGCTGCAATATAATTGGAAGGCGCGCTTTGATGAAAAAACACGCATTTGCACAGTTCAAATGCAATTTACTCGGAGAAATTTTGATGGAAGTCTCACAGAATTCTCCGAAATTCACCGTGAGCGTGCTTATACTATTCCTGAAATTGAGGATTTTTTAAGGAAAACCGATTGGCGATTGCTTCATGTGTTCGATGCCTACACTCTTAATCGTCCACACTCCCGATCTGAACGATGGTTTTTTGTCGTTCAAGCAGCTTGATTTTTATTAAACATGATTATTCGAAATAATTGTGTTAGGTTAAAATGAAATGTAAAAAATCTGCTAAAATCTCTTTGAATCCAACAAAAGGACTATTTGAAATGCCTGTTTACGGACGTTTTCTCATCAACAATGAGCCTCGCCATGCTGAAGTTGAGAACAACACAGTTTATTTTGTGAATGATTTATTTGGCGGCGCAGAGCGCACGGGTGAAAGTGCGCCCTTGGAGGGACTTAAGGTATTAGCGCCAGTTATGCCAAAAAAGTTGTTTGCCATCGGCTTGAACTATGTAGATCATGCCAAGGAATCCGGCAAGCCCGTGCCCGATGTGCCCTTGATGTGGTTTAAGGCACCAACAGCAGTCATAGCACACAACGAAACTGTCGAAATCGCCTATCCCGACCACAATACGGATTACGAAGGCGAACTGACTATCGTGATCGGTAAAACATGCAAAGGCGCCACCGAAGAAAGCGCTTTGGATTATGTTCTGGGTTACACCATCGGGCAGGACATCAGCGACAGAAATATACAATACTCGGAATCGCAGTGGGCACGGGCCAAATCGTTTGACACTTACGCGCCACTTGGCCCGTTTATTCACACCGGACTCGACTCGACGAATCTGCCAGTCGAAACCCGTGTCAATGGCGAAATCCGACAGAATAGCAGCACTAATCAGCTTGTGTTTGGCGTAGCAAAATTGGTAGCGTTTCTTAGTGAAGCCATAACCCTCGAACCTGGCGACTGCATTATGACTGGCACACCTTTTGGTGTTGGCCCACTCAAATCTGGCGATGTCATCGAAACTCGCATTGGCCCGATGGGGCCTTTGGTGAATTCGGTTCGCTAAAGCGGCTTTGCCCTGCACAGTTTCACGTTGTGACTAAAAACCCACGTTGGCTTTTACTCGTTGCTGCCCTACTCTTGTTTGGCACGTTGAATTATGCGCCTTTTTGGAATCCTGATGAAGGGCGATATGCGGCGGCGTCACTGGAAATGATAGGCGGCGTGCAAAACGGTCACGCCGATTGGGTGGTGCCCCATCTCAATACCATTCCGCGCTTAAACAAGCCGCCGCTGATTTACTGGCTGGCTGGCGGTGCATTCAAGCTATTCGGGCCATCCGAAGCGGCGGGACGCCTCGGCGCGGCAATAGCAGCTTTCGCAGTGTTGTTGATTCTCTGGACTTTGGGTCGTGCGATGTTCGACGAAAAGACAGGTATCGCGAGCGTCCTCATTTGGTCAACAGCCGCAGCACCGGCGGCCATGGCGCACACTTGCAACACCGATATGTTGCTGGCGGGCAGCACGACAATTGTCCTGTGGGGTATCTGGCTGGCGATTGAAGATGATTCGGCGCGCTGGCGGGCTTATTATATTGCTGGCTTTGGCATGGGACTTTCGATGCTTGCCAAAGGGCCTGTAGGCGTCGCTTTGCCATTACTTATCGGATTTTTGTATATTGCATTTACAAAAAAATGGCAGCGCATTAATTGGTTAGGTTTCGTTATTGCCTTAATGATAACTGCGCTGATGTCTGCGCCTTGGTTTTTTGCGATAGAAAAAAGCCAGCCGGGATTTACCAAACATTTTCTCATCACCGAAAATCTGGGGCGTTTCGCCGGTGGCGAGGATTTTCACAAGAAAACACCATTTTGGTATTACATTCCTGTTGTAATCACGGGGCTGTTGCCGTGGACAGCGTTTTTAGGAACAGCCTTCGCTCGTTTGAAGTTATCAACAGACACAAAAGAACGGCACGCGCAATGGTTTTTGTGGTTGTGGGCTTTAGTCATCATAGTCTTTTTCTCTAAGTCCAGCACCAAATTATTCACATACGTTTTGCCGGCTTTTCCCGCATTATGTTTGCTTTTAGCGCATGGCATTTTGCAATCGGTGAAAAGCATCAGAAAACCTGTCTTAATTGCTCTGTGGTTAATTGTCCTTGGCGCCATTGGCGGTTTGGCAGCCTTTCTTTTAGATGGAAAAACGTTGCCTCGCCATGAAGGAGCACTTTTCGTTCTCGCGATAAGCACTATTCTGATTGTGTCATCTTTAGCTATCACGCGATTTTGGCAACGTGACGAGATTTGGAAGGTAATTACGGCCCAATTTGCGGGCGCTGCAACGCTTTCGGTATGCTTATTCGTTTTCGCGGGCAAGTTGACTTTCTACGAAGACGCCTCGGCCATGTTTCGCGCTCTGGCACCTCACCTTACGAGTGATAGCAAAGTGATTCAAACCAGTTCATTTCAGCCAACAGCTATTTTCTACCTTGCGCGGCCTGTTTATTTCGTCAACTTCAATAATACATCAGGGTTGGAAGAAAACGCATTGAAAGCCTCCCCGCTTTTTCCAAAAGTTACATCGAAAGATGCCACAGGCACCAATTTGGATTTGAGTCGGTTTTTTCAGGACAAGTCACCCGTTTTTGTCATGCTACGTTGGCGTCGCGATGATTATTCGGTGCCGGAGGGCACTTACACATGGGCACGCAATAACGATTATAAAATCGTGTCAAATCGCCCCTGTCCGAAGGATTTCCACTTCGATTACACTGCGCCGCGCAAAGCCGCCTTAGATACTAATCCTCTGCATGGTTTGCCGCCCGCGCCATGAATAATTTGGTGAAATCTTGGCTGAAATCTCCTGCCGCTCGCTGGATTATTCGGTTGATTTTGGGCCTTGGCGTTGTCGTCTTCCTTTTGGCGCGAGCCAAACCAGAACATTTTTTGGGTGCTATCAGCAATATTTCGCCTCTGGTGCCCGTTGCTTCGGTGATGTTTTATTGGCTTTCACAATGTCTGAGCATTACTAAATGGCGAATGCTTTTGCAGGCGCGTGGCGCAGATTTTTCATATTTAGAGTGTGCCCGTCTCTACTTATTGGGAATGTTTTGCAGTTTGTTTTTGCCAACAACAATCGGCGGCGATGGTGTGCGCGCTCTGATTACAGGCCCGCGTTGTGGCGGAACAGCGGCGGCGGCATCTGCCATTTTAGTTGAACGCCTCACCGGATTAACAGCGCTGCTAACCATTGGCGCAGTTGGGATTGCTTTGTGGGGCACCAATTCATCATCGCTGGGAACTACCGTTTTACTGCGAATTTTCGGCGTCTTAGCGCTTGTTGCGCTGGCCTTTATCGTTCTGCGATTCACCGCTTACCGTTTGGAAAATATAGTTACAGGCAGGACTAAAAAAATTGCAAGCAAATGGGCCGGCCTGCACCGCGAAATTGATTTCTACGCACAACGCGAACGCTGGGCCACGCTGCTGATGGCTTTCTGCATTTCTTTTATTTTTCAAGCGGCGCAAGTAGCGATCAACATTTTTTTGGCACGCGCTGCCGGATTGCAAACGCCCATCACAACGTTTCTGTGGCTGGTGCCCATGCTGTCTCTCACTTCCATGATTCCCATTGGAATTAGCGGTTTAGGCGTGCGCGAAGCCGCTGCGGTGGCGGCCTTGGGCAATCAAGCCCCACAAAGCACAATTTTGGCGTGGTCGCTGCTGTTACAAGCCACAGTTTGGTTAGCCAGTTTGCCCGGCAGTTTATTTCTTGGCGAATGGCGCCGCAGCCGTTTATAAAACTCACCGATTGAGCCACAACAGTAAATCTTCACGCGATTTTGTGTTCAAAATGTCTTCTTTGCGGCACCACGCGCGCCGTGCGGTCACAATTCCCAGCCGAACGTTATTGAGCATTCGGGTTGAATGCGCATCGGTGTTTATTGCCAGTATTACGCCGGCTTTACGCGCAGCGAAGGCGTTTTCATCGTTTAAATCCAAGCGCTCGCTACTGTTAATTTCCAAAGCTGTGTTCGTTTCACAGGCGGCCTCAATTAAAGCGGGAATATTGACGGCATAACCGGGCCGCACGCCCAAAACGCGGCCTGTCGGATGCGCTACGATGTCCACAGCGGGATGCGACAAGGCTTTAATCATGCGCGCGGTTTGCGTGGCCTCATCTAAATTAAAACCAGAATGCACACTGGCAATGACGATGTCGAGTTCGTGCAAAATATCGTCGTCCAAGTCAAGCGTGCCGTCGCGCATAATATCACACTCAATCCCGCGTAAGATTTTGACTTTTGGAAATTCGTTTTGCACTTCGGCGATTTCTATGGCTTGCTCGCGCAAACGCCGGGCATTCAAACCGTTCGCCATTGCAAGAGCCTTGGAATGATCGGAAATGACGTGATATTCATAACCTCGCTCTTGTGCGGCTTCAACCATTTGCCATATCGTGTGCCGCCCGTCGCTCCATGTCGAATGCGCGTGCAACTCACCGCGAATGTCTTGTTGCTTGACCAAATCTGGCAAGCTACCTCGCATGGCAGCGAGCCATTCACCACGATCTTCGCGCAATTCAGGTTCAATAAAAGGCACACCTAAAAACCGATAAATTTCGCGTTCCTCGGCACCGCCAACTCGCTGTTCATTTTCGAAAATTCCATCGGGCCGCAGATCGAAGCCCAAATCGCCAGCACGTTTTTGCGCCTCGGCAAGATGCGCCGCTGATCCTGATTCAAAAAATAAGCGCGCTCCAAAATCATCATGCGAAGCACATTTCAAATGAACTGCCACACCGTGACGAACACGGATAGTAGCGGAATTCGAATCCTGCTCCTCAATAACCAGCACTAATGGCAGATGAATCAGCGATTCGATGGCATCATGAGGATTTTCTGTTTCGACCACGAGGTTTATATTGCCTGCCGTGTCGCAGCCGCGCCTAATGGAACCGGCAATGGCGACGCGTTGGATGCCCGAAGAATTCGTCAAAGCATACGCTAAGGTGCCAGCCAAATTAAGTGCGTCGCTTAAAGGCAAACGGCGGCTCACTTGGGCCAGGCGCTCTAAGCCGGTTTGCAAATTTTTGATCGCGGCAGGCCCAAATCCGGCGATGCCTTTTAGACTATCATTTTCAATGGCGCCTTTTAAATCTTCAATGGAAGCAATTTGTGCTTCTTTGAACAGCGTGGCGACGCGCTTGGGGCCAAGTCCTGGAACGCGCAAAAGTTCAAATAATCCTTCGGGAAATTGTTCCCGGAAGCCTTCAAGCAATCGAACCTGACCTGTCGCAATAAATTCGCGGGCGATGGCCGAGGTTCCCTTCCCCAAGCCTTCAATCTTCTCCAGTTCACCTCGCTCGGCCACATCTTCGATAGCCTCGTCGTGATTTACCACAGACTCAGCAGCGCGTCGGAAGGCACGGATTTTAAAGGGATTATCGCCAGCCAGTTCGTGATAATCCGCTATACGGTCAAAAATTTCGGCTAAAGCAGCATTTTGCATTAATAATCAGTTCACTCCTTTCCGTTCTATGCGTCAAATTGATTTATTTAATCTGATTATTGCTATCTGATTGTGTAAGTTTCATTGTCAGCATCAAGTTATCAGCACAAACCAATTAAACCGGCCAGTCCAACTTTGCGTGCTTCAACTTTTCTGGTAGCATTGGCAAAACATCGTTGACAAAAGCACGGTAACATTCCTCATTCCAATAGCCAGCATTAACTTCGTCCGCCAAAACTTTTCTGGCCTGCTCATCATTCATGGCGGCACGCTGGTGTCGAGGCGAACGTAGTGCATCGTAAATGTGGGGAATGGCAAAAATCTGAGCCAAGCGAGGAATATCATCACCACTCTTTTGGTCGGGATAACCACTGCCATCAAGTCGCTCATGATGGCAGCGAATAATACCCAGTGCGGCACGCAGCCCGCTTACGGGTTGACACATTTGCCAACCACGCAGCGTATGGGCTTGCATCAACAGTGCTTCTTGCGGCGATAACAGCCCTTTTTTGCTGACAATTGCTCCGGGCACAACCGCCATACCAATATCATGCAGATAGGCTGCTTTTTCCAAGGAACCAAGCGCATAATCATCACATTGCAGAGCGGCGCCCAAATCAAAAGCCAATAAAGCAAGGCGTTGTCCGTGCTTTTCATTTGCTGGTAGCTGCTCTTCGATCCCACAAGCAACGAGTTGCAGAGACTTTATAGATAATTGACATTCCTGCCGATAGCGCTTCATGCGCAATAAATTGAGCAAGCGACCCGCTAAAGCCACCGAGCGGATTGGTTTCAAAATAATATCATCTGGTGCAAACGCATCATACTCGCGTTGCTCAATCGAAAAGTGTTCTTTGAACACTTTTTCGCCTTCACTGGTATCCAGACTTAAATCCAACACTAATGCAACAAAAGTGGCATTGTGTTTCTCACTGGATTTGATGAAGTGACATAGCCGTGTTCCTCGCTGATCGGGAAGTCGAAACGCGCAGGCTACAATGTCAAAGAAGGATTTTTCCAGCAGTAAACCGGCTGTATGCGAGGAAGTTGCTGTTTCTACGCGGTGCCCCAGTTTACGCAGCAATCCGGCGATGTCGTTGAGGAAATATTCGTCGGTGTCCACGACTAAAATGTCACCAGGCCGCTGTGCGCGCATAGTTGTCTCCTTGAGCCACTCAGTTCTGCCGAAAGACAAAAAACTGCCCATCAAATGGACAGTTTGCAATACGAGAAGGGGAACTCTTAAGAGGAAATGAATAGCGCCAAGGGGAGTCGAACCCCTCTTGCCAGATTGAAAATCTGGAGTCCTAACCGATAGACGATGGCGCCGAATTTTTGAACCAAAACGTTCCGGCCTGAAAAATTATAGCGGGACAGCAGCGGCCTTGCAAGTGACAAATTTTCACTTTGCAAATAGGTGTTCAAACCAGATTTGCTTGCCCCCTCTTCCCTACTCGCCACAATGCGGGCTACAAGAAACATTGTAGCTTCTTGTAGCTCTGAACGAGGCTTAGGCGGCAACTTTTAGTTGCTCTTCCCATGCTTCCAGAGTGTTCATTGGTTCGCCTTTGAAAGTGCCGATTTCTTCTTCGACGCCGAAGTTGATCATTTCCAGCTCAGAGATGCGCTGCAAATCTTCATCGGTTAAATCGGCTTTGTCTGGCGCAGCGGCGAATTCTTCGAGTTGCTGATAATCGTAGATGTTCGGCAAAACACTGGTCACACACGGTTCTGACAGGATAAATTTTATCGCTGCCTGCCCCAAAGCCATATTGCGACCTTCGGTGAGAAACTGAAGAGTTTCGATCTTCTGAAGGCCGTTGGTCAGCCACGATTTGGGCCGATGGCGGCGATGATCACCAGCGGGAAAAGTTGTATCGGCTGTATACCGCCCTTCCAGCATACCGGACGAATGCGGAACACGCACTAATAGTCCAATTTCCTTTTCGCGGGCGTCGGGGAAAAAGGCATTGCCCGGATATTGTTCGAGCATATTGTAAATCACCTGCAAAACGGTGAATTTACGATGACGCATTGCGGCAATGCCTTCGGTGACCCAACCATTGGCTGGGCCAAGTGCAACGCCATAATGCAGCACTTTGCCTTCATCCTTCAACTCTTCTAAAGTCGCCCACAAATCGTCATTTTGCACCGAATCCATGCGGGCATTGTGAATTTGCCAAAGCGGAATGGCTTCCACACCGAGACGTTGCAAACTTTGCTCGCAAGCATAGCGAATAAACTCCGGCTCGAAGTTTTGCGGCAGTTCATTTTGGCCGCGCCGCGCTTCGGGAGGCTCGTTGTAAATGTCGTAGCCAAATTTAGTGGCGTAAACGACACCATCAGGATTGACGCCAAAGGCATCACGCAGCAGAGTTTCGCCACGTCCGTTGCCATAAGTGTTGGCAGTGTCGAAAAAAGTGATGCCCAATTCGCGCGCACGGCGCAGCATGGCAATGGCTTCGTCGTCGGTTTTCTCGCCCCACCAACTGGTGGCAACCGTCCACACGCCAAAGCCCACTTCGCTGACGGTCAAATCTGTGTTGGGAAATGTGCGGAATTTCATAACGGTGGTCAGTGGTCAGTGGTCAGAAGACAGAAAACTGACTCCCGAACACCGACCACTGAAAACTGCTTACTTCGCAGCGCCGATCTTGGACATCCTCGTGCCGCAGACTGCGCAGATGCCTTTGGCGATGGGTTTGCCATTCTTCATCGTTTCCATCTTTACGTCTTTCATCTCACGCTTTTCCTTGCACTTCATGCAGTGACCTTCCATTTGATTGCCTCCTTAAAGCAAATTTTACAACGCGTCGCTTTCAAAGAATTCGACAATTTCGCCGTCGGGGCCTTTGATGAAAGCGATCTTGGTTTTTAGGCCCATCTGAGTGAACGGTTCGGGAACTTTCGGTTCCAGCGTCACTTCGGCACCAGCGCTACGAGCGATTTCGACAGCAGAATCCACATCGTTGGCGCGTAATGCAAAGTGCAAAATTGAGGCACGATTGTCATCGGGGCCGTTTTCGATGGCATCGCGCTCAAAAATTTCCAAATAATTGCCATCGCCAGTATCCAACATGACTGCGCGGCGCGGCGCTTCGCCCCAAGTAATTTTCTGGTTAAAGCCGAGGCCTTGCGTGTAAAACTGCAGCGAGGCCTCCCAATTTGCCGTGCGAATTGCAACGTGGTGAAAGCTGCATCCAGAAATGAGATTGTTTTCCATAATTTAGGAATTAACTATCTGCTCCGCGCCGATAGTTTCGCCAGTGCCGACAGGAAGCGTGTCCGATTTTGCTTCGTGTTCGCCGTAAACCGCATGAGCCGCATCTACACCAATGCCGCGTTGGAACTTATGGCCCATTTCCCACAAGATAGAATCCAACGCCCCTAACAACAGTTCAATGTTGTCCCGATGTGCCGAATAGCCCATGGTGCCAATGCGCCAGATTTTGCCTTTCCCATCGCCCAAGCCGCCACTGATTTCGATATTGTGATCTTTCAGCAAACGGGCACGCACCGCCACATCATCAATGCCTTCGGGAATTTTCACGGCATTAAGCTGCCACAAGCGGTGTCCTTCCTGCGCATAGGCAGCCAAGCCCATTTCCTGCAAGCCGGCCATCAAAGCGCGCGAATGTAATTCATGGCGTGCCCAGCGATTTTCCAAGCCTTCGACCAAAACCATACGCGCCGCTTCATACAAGCCAAACAGGGCATTAGAGGGCGCGGTGTGATGATAAGCGCGCCCGCCGCCGGTATCCCCCCAATAGGTTTCCACCAGCGACATATCCAAATACCAACTTTGCACCAAATTTCCGCGCGCATTGCGGTCACGGATTTTTTGCATGGCGTTGTCGCTGAACGTAATCGGCGACAGGCCCGGAGGCGCGCCGATGCACTTTTGCGTGCCGGAAAAGCAAGCATCTACCTGCCATTTGTCAATGAGGACGGGGCAGCCACCCAAACTTGTCACCGCATCGGCCACGACGAGCGCGCCATAACGATGAGCGATTTGAATAATTTCATCAATCGGCTGCAAAATTCCCGTGGAAGTTTCGGCATGAACCACCGCAACCACTTTGGGCGCTTTCATGCCTTTGAGCGCGGTTTCAATCTGCTCCGGCTCAAAAATGCGGCCCCACGGCATTTCGATGGCCGTCACTTTGGCGCCCATACGCTCGGCCATTTGCTTCATGCGGTTGGAGAAATAGCCAAAGACGCAAACCAGAACTTCATCGCCGGGTTCAATGAGATTGCAAAGCGCGGCTTCCATACCAGCGGTGCCCGTGCCGGAAACCGCACCCGTAATGCGATTGTTGGTTTTAAAAACGCGACGCAGCATGACGCTGATGTCGCCCATGATGGCAAGAAAAGCCGGATCAAGATGGCCGAGCGTATTGCGCCCCATAGCGCTTAAGGCTTCGGGATAAGACGCGGATGGCCCCGCGCCCATCAAAACGCGCGGCGGAATGGAAATTTCTGGAAATTCACACGGCGAATGGGTAATGCTCCCGTATTCGGCGTGACCGTTTTTCGTAGACATCGCTGATAACTTGGTGTAACACCTGCTCCTTTGCGGACGCCGCTCAGTATAGCAGCGCTCTGACTCAAAAATCCCACAAAAATTGTTATAAGTTGAAAGAACCGCCCTGCAAGCCTACACTTTCGGGAATTAAAGGAGACGGAATTTATTCATGGCAGCAATTGGACAAACCTTAACGCGCGAAAGTTATGACAGGCTTTCGAGCGAATTAAACGAACTAAAAAAACAACGCGCTGAGGTCTCAGACGAAATTCGCGAAGCCCGCGAACAAGGCGATTTGCGCGAGAATTTTGCCTATCACGACGCCAAAAATCGTCAGGGAATGCTGGAAGCGCGCATTTCCTTACTGGAATCGCGCCTTGATGATGCCACTGTGCTGGAAGCAGGTGCCACTCTGGAACAAGTTGCCATAGGCACTTCTGTTACAGTGAAACGCGGCAACGAAGATCGCGAGCGAATTTATGTCATTGTCACCGAGGACGAACTTGATTCCGTTGATCACGGCGCCACCGCCGATTCGCCGATTGGCAGCGCTCTGATGGGCCAGCGCGTCGGGCAAACCGTCAAGGTCGAAGGGCCAAACGGCCCAATCAATTTTGAAATTCTCAAAATTAGCTAAAGCATAAGCAGCGCGGTTACCAAGCGAGGTCATGGGTTGCTGAGATAGCAAAAACAGCCCTTGGCCTCGCTTTTTCAATACGCCATTTCATCTGACCACAAAGCGGCTCTGCTTTCTCATGGCGTCAGGACGCTACCTTTGTTAAAATCGGCAATCGGTTTAAGCGACGTTTAAACACAGGAGACGTGTTTTTTATGCGGACTTTCACATCGTCACAGAAGATTTTCAACACACTGTTTTTTACTTCCCTCGCTGGCGCGACTTTGCTCGTCGGCTGCAAGGAGCCAGCGGCTCCCAATACCGCCAATTCAAATGCAGCGCCGACATCTGGCGGCGGCGATTCGATGAAAGCAAAAGTCTACGAAGGCGCCGACATTTTGCTTGGCGAATATGGTTCGATGACTGGTAGCACGGCAACATTCGGAAAAAGCTCCCATAACGGCATCAAGATGGCGCTGGACGAAATCAATGCAGCCGGTGGCGTTCTTAAAAAGCAGGTCAAAGTAACAGCCCTTGATGACAAAGGCGTCGCCGATGAAGCCGCAACGGTAGTAAAACGCCTGATAACGCAGGAAAATGTGCTGGTGATTTTAGGAGAAGTAGCTTCTTCGCGCTCTTTGGCTGCCGCGCCGATTTGCCAAAGCGCGGGAGTGCCAATGATTTCTCCTTCTTCCACTAACCCTGCTGTCACCGAAAAAGGCGATTTCATCTTCCGCACTTGCTTTATTGACCCGTTTCAGGGCACCGTCGGCGCCAAGTTCGCCAAAGAAACCTTGAAAGCATCTAAAGCCGCCGTCCTGACTGATGTAAAAAACGATTACAGCGTGGGTCTTGCGAAATTCTTTGAAGAAGAATTCATCAAAAACGGCGGGCAAATCGTAGCAAAATCTTCCTACAGCGAAGGCGACAAGGATTTTCACACGCAACTGACTGGCATCAAAGGAAAAAGCCCGGACGTGATTTACATTCCCGGCTATTACACCGACGCCGGCAACATCGCAATTCAGGCGCGGTCTTTGGGTATGAAACAGCCGCTGCTCGGCGGCGATGGCTGGGATTCGGAAAAGCTGACAACCATTGGCAAAGGCGCAGTGCAAGGCTCTTATTTTTCTTCGCACTATTCCCCCGAAAGTAAAGACCCTCGCGTTATGAAATTCGTGGCGGATTATAAAAAGAACTACGGCGCGACGCCTGATTCGTTAGCCGCGTGCGCCTACGACGCCGCAAAACTCATGTGCGATGCCATCGAACGCGCAGGAAGCACTGACCGCGATAAAATCCGCGACGCCATTGCCGCCACCAAAGATTTTCCCGGTGTCACAGGTAACATCACCATTGATGCAAAGCGTAACGCCATCAAACCCGCTGTGATGCTGCAAGTCAAAGGCAACGAATTCAAATACGTTGCCACAGTAAATCCCTAACAAAGTTAAGAGTTTTGAGTTGCAATAGAATATCCGGAACAACTCAAAACTCTTAACTTTCCTCCAATGGAAATCCTCCAACAAATCGTCAACGGACTGACGCAAGGCGCGATATATGCGCTGATTGCGCTCGGCTACACGATGGTTTACGGCGTATTGCGCCTAATCAACTTTGCGCATGGTGACGTGTATATGTTGGGCGCGTATGCCGGATTTTACTCGGCGGGTTGGCTGGGTTTGACTAAACGATTAAACACCGAAAATCCGGTTTACGATTTTACACACTGGGTATTGGTTGCTCTGGTTTTCTTCGTCGCAATGCTATCTTGCGCGGTCATCGGTTTGGCGTTGGAACGCTTTGCTTATCGCCCCTTACGCAATTCACCACGATTGGCGGCGCTCATCACGGCCATTGGCGTTTCTCTACTTTTGGAAAATGGCGGGCAGGCCCTATTTTCGCCCGACCCGCAGCCGTTTCCAGCGCTTATTCCGGCCACAAACCTAATAGATCAGCCGAATTTCAACTTGACTCTGGTGCAAGTGACAATTATCGGCGTCGCATTTTTATTAATGTTGACATTGCAGTTCATCGTGACAAAAACCAAAATGGGCCGTGCCATGCGTGCCGTATCGTTAGATCGCAACGCGGCCTCGCTGATGGGGATTAACACCGATGTCGTGATCGCTTTTACGTTTGCGCTTGGTTCGGCCTTGGCCGCAGCCGGTGGCGTGCTAAATTCGGTTTATACGCCAACGATTGACCCCTTGATGGGCCTGTTAGTGGGCCTGAAAGCCTTCGTCGCTGCCGTTTTGGGCGGCATTGGCAGCATTCCCGGCGCCGTTTTGGGTGGATTATTGATGTCCGGCGCTGAAACGGCGGTGGTCGCTTACGGTTATTCGCAATATCGAGATGCTATCGCGTTTGCGATTTTGATTATCGTTTTGCTGGTGCGTCCGGCAGGATTGATGGGCCGCAATGTGGCCGAAAAAGTTTAAGTCCTGAAAACAATTGCATGACCGCAAATTCCACCCAAAAATCTTTGCCCTATTGGACGGCAATCATGCCTCTACGCATAGGTGGCGCAGCGGCAACTATGGTGGCCTTGATCGGGTTACAGCAACTTTTCCAGCAACGCCTCAACGATTATGTTTTACAAATCATCATTTTAGCGGGCATCAACGTCATTCTGGCCGTTAGTTTGAATCTGATTAATGGCATAACGGGCCAATTTTCACTGGGACACGCTGGTTTTATGGCTATCGGCGCGTATGTTGGCGGCTACGTTTCAGTTTTGGGCCAAGCCCGATTAGCCCTACCCCAACCTCTGATTTTCACTATTTCGCTGCTGGCTGCCGCGATTTTCGCAGGAATTGCTGGTTATGTTGTCGGTTTGCCCAGTTTGCGATTGCGCGGCGATTATTTAGCGATTGTCACGCTCGGCTTCGGCGA
>JANMKN010000109.1:0-1629 GCA_031372065.1 Abditibacteriaceae bacterium
AAGGCCAACAAAGCGAATTGCGAAGCATACGGCACGCGACTGAACATAGATTCCCCAAAAAACGCCGCATGCATGGCAATCCCGTACAATCCGCCGACTAACTTATCGCCTTCCCACACTTCAACCGAATGGGCGTGCCCACGGCGCTGCAATTCACAATACAAATCAATCATTTCATCGCTCAACCACACCTCTTCGCCTTCGACTTCGTAGTGCCGCGCACAAGCGCGAATTACCGCCGGGAAAGCCGTATCGAACATGATTCGGTAGGGAGTTTTCTGGTAGGCTTTGCGCAACGAACGGCGCACCATAAATTTATCCAGCGGGATAATGGCGCGCGGTTCTGAAATATACCAATGGATTTCGCCGAAGCGTCCGCGCGCCATCGGAAACATGCCGTGCTGATAGGCTGACAGCACTTGTTCCGGCGTAATCGTAAAAAGGTTACTCAGCTTTTTCATCGCATCATTAGGCGCTGGTCGTAAATTCCATCGCCGTAAAACTCACCACTGAGGCATCATCAATATTCCATTGGTCGTATTGCAAAACTGCGCCACGCGCCTGTTTGATGGCTTGCATAAACGTGTACACGGGCGTGAAGCCGCACCATTTCAGCGGATCGTAATCGCGCACCACCAACTCAAAAAACTCGCCGCTCTGGCCCGCGTTCACGTGCCGCAGCCGCTCATAATCTTTTTCTCGCACTTCACGTAAATAGCCCTGCTCCGCCTTCGCCTCCAACGCATCGCCATAACGTTGTCCGATATGCGCCAGATCAATGCCCAAGACCCAAAACAACTGGTCGCGCCGTAACTCAGCCAGTTCGCCGAGCGCCTCAAAAAAGCTGCGCACGCCATCGCCCGCTTCTGGCGGCTGGCCGGACAGGAAGCTTTGCACAAAGGCACCGCACAACACCGGCAAAATCTTGAAGTCATTGCCGAGGATATGTTGCAAAAACACGACCTGAAATTCAATCGAATGTTCGACCGAGTGACAATAGTCTTCCAGATTGATCGCGTCGCCCGCGCGTTGCAATAACCAGTCAACTAAGGCGGTGTCCGTGTTAACCGTACCGTAAGGTGTCTGGAAGCTTTTGCGCGTGAGGCCAAATTTTTCCGGCTCACCATAATGCGAGGTGCCGAGAATGACAATCGTCTTGCCTTGCAACTGCTCTTTCAGCCCGCGCAACCGATTGTACGCCGCCGCATAACATTGCCAGCCGCCTTCGGGGCTGACGTGCGGCGCGGCAATGCCGATGATCGGAGCCGGATTCGGCGGCACAATCGTCATCAGATAATTATTCAACTGCGTGCGCAACTCACTAGGCGATTCGGGATACGCCGCGCCCGCGTGTGAGGGTAGACGAAATGGCTCCGCGGCAAACTCTGTATGCTTTTGCGCCCGCATCGCAGCAAATTCTTCCGTTTCCAGAAACCCCGCCGAGCGCAAGACTTCGACAAACTCGTGCAGCGGATGAATCGGAAACGGTCGCCCGATGACTTGCGTTAACTGGTTCTGCACTTCGCCTTCAGAATGCTTGCCATCCAGCATTTGCAAGGCGCTGATGAAGACAGGCGGAATCACCAGGACGTCGTCGGTGTAGCGAAACGGATCGCGGATGAGCAAACC
>JANMKN010000134.1:0-3426 GCA_031372065.1 Abditibacteriaceae bacterium
CCACCACAGGCGATATGGGTGCGACCACAGGCGATATGGGTGCGACCACAGACGATATGCGTGCAACCACAAACAATATGGGTGCGACCACAAACGACAAATGGGCACTCCCAAGCAACAACTACAGCGCCGCAGAGCATAAATTTCCGTTTACAACCACGCAAAGTGCAAAAAAGCGCCTCGCTGGCAATGGTGAGGCGCTTTTTTGCACTTTGCGCCGGGGCGCGACACAATTAAACTCGCCGCGTATCACAATTCTCCACTATGAAAGAACCAATCATTGCCGTTTCGTCGTGGGCGTTGCATGAAGAATTGGGCAAGCCCGCGTTTTATGGGGCCGCCGACGCGCAAATTCCGATTGAAACGCACAATAAGGGCGAACTTTCGCTACTCGAACTGCCCGCCGCCTTAAAAGCGCGTGGCATCCGCACGATGGAAGTTTGCCATTTCCATTTACCCTCGCGCGACAAGAATTATCTCGAAGCCCTGCGCGAAAAGCTGGACATCTCCGGTGTCACGCTGCACGCGCTTTTGATAGACGATGGTGACTTGACAAGCCCCCAAACCGGCCCGCACGATTTGGAATGGATTCACGATTGGCTGCCCGTTGCCTCGCGTTTGGGCGCGCAAAAAGCGCGCGTTATCGCGGGCAAAACCAAGGGCGAAGGCTGCCTTTCCACTGCCGCTTTAATGCTGCGCTTGCTTTCGCGCTATGCCGATGCCTTGAAAGTGCAACTCACTACAGAAAACTGGTTTCCCCTGCTCGAAACGCCCGCTTCAGTGAAGCGATTGCTGCTCGACACCCAAGAACGCGTGCAACTAAATTTGGATTTCGGCAACTGGAGCGGGCCGGATAAATATGACCGTCTCGCCGCCATCGCACCCCTTGCGACAAGTTGCCACGCCAAAGCCGATTTCGCTGATAGCGGAGAAATTTATGCCGACGATTTCATCAGTTGTCTGGACTTGCCGTATCCCGATGATTTTCGCGGCCCGTTCACACTTGTAGCCGGCGGCTGGAGCGGCATCGAAAGCGCGCGCGATGTTATTTTGCAACGATTTAACGACGAGTAGAACAAGAAGCAAACAAATGACAACTTCCGAAAATTTGACGCAGGATAAAATTGATTTTTATCGAGAAAACGGTTTCGTGCAGATTCCCGCTATCATCGGCGCGGACGAAATCGCAGACTTCCGCGAAGCGGCGCTCGAAGCGAATCGCGCAACGCATAATTTGTCGGCGGGGCGTGGTATTTTCGATCAGCACGTTAATGTATGGACACAAAGCGACGCCATGAAAAAGCTGACGCTGCATCCCAATGTCGCGGCGGTTGCGACAAAGCTGGCGGGCACGCCATTGCGTTTGTGGCACGATCAGATTTTGATTAAACAGCCGCACAATCAGAAACCAACCGAGTTTCATCAAGACCAACCTTATTGGCCGCACGCCGATTCGCCAAACCCGATTTCCTGCTGGATTGCCTTGTGCGATGTGCCCGTCGAACGCGGCTGCATGACATTTTTGCCGGGCAGCCATCGCCGCACCGATTTAACCGCGCAAAACCTTGCCGATGCGCGCAGTTTATTCAATCTCTGCCCCGATTTGCAGTGGAATCCGCGCATCACAGTGCCGCTTCGCGCGGGCAATTGCACTTTTCATCATGGCCGCTGCGCGCACATGGCAACGCCGAACTTCACCGACGAACCACGCGTGGCGCACATCGTTATTTTCATGCCGCGCTGCACAACCTATGACGGCAAACGCCACATCGTCACCGACCCGCTCAATCTGCAAATCGGCGATGTGATACAAGGCGATTTATTTCCTGAAGTTGGTTAATTTCTGTGGTTAATTTCCATGAATAATCCTGTTCGCTTCGCTTATGTTGGCTGCGGTTTTGTCGGCCAGCGCATTCACATTCCGAATTTTGCTTCGCTGCCCGATTGCCGTTTTATAGCTGTGGCCGAAGCGCGGCCCGAATTAGGCGAAAAAGTCGCGGCGCGTTATGGCATCGAGAAAGTGTATTCTTCACACGAAGAGATAGCCAACGACCCTGAAATCGAAGCGGTTGGCGTGTCGGCGCCGTATGCGCTGCAAGGCGGCATCGCCGAAGATTTGTTGCGCGCGGGCAAACACGTTTTCATGGAAAAACCGATGGCCGTTTCGCTCAAACGCGCGCAAAGTTTGGTGGACGCCGAAGCCAAAAGCGGCGCGCGTTTAATGGTCGGCTACATGAAACGCTACGATTCCGGCAATGTGCTATTAAAAAAGCATCTCGACGCGTGGAAAAAAAACGGCGAGGTGGGCAACTTCGTTCTGGCGCGCAATCACGGTTTTGGCGGCAACTGGCTATTTGGGCAAGACCCTAATGTGCCTTTTGAAACTTCCTCTGCTGCCGCGCCGCCCGCTCCCGATGAATGCCCCGATTGGCTGCCCGAAAAACATAAAAATTCGTATCTCGGCTATTTACAGCAATGGACGCACAACATCAACTTGCTGCGTTTTTTCTTGGAAGAACCCAGCGAATCGCTGCAAGTCAGCGTCTCGCACGTTGACCTAAACGCCGATGGCATGACCGGCCTTGTGATTCTCAATATCAACAAGCAGCGCGCCGTTTTGGAAAGCGCCTACACCAAATTTCACGGCTGGGAAGAACACACGCAAATTTATTTTGAAGGCGGTTGGCTGCGCACCCAGGCGCCGCCCCTGATGCTAAAAGAAATGCCCGCCACTGTCGAAATTTATCGCGCTGGCGATGGCAATCGCGCGCCGCAACTCGTTCAAGAATTCGCGCCTGCCGCGTGGAGCTACCGCGAAGAAGCCAAACATTTTCTGCACCATGTGCGTAGCGGCGAAGCGTTTCATTCCGGCGCCAAAGACACCCTCACTGATGTGCGCTTAATCGAAGCGCTTTACCGCCAATTTCTTACTCAAAAATAATGCAAGCTCACGCTGTTGTTGCTACGGCGCCGTGGACGGTTGAATTTCAAAAGGTTACAGTGCCCGAAGCGGGCGTGGATGATGTGACGATTCGCGTTACGCATTCGTGGATTAGCAACGGCACCGAAGGCTCGTTTATTCGCGGCGAGCGCATTGGCGGCGATACGCCGCGCACCCAAAACGACCCGTTGCCGTTTCCTCATGTGCCCGGTTATCAAAAGGTCGGCGTTGTTGAAAACTTGGGCGCTGGTGTGCGCGATTTGCAAATTGGCGACAGGGTTTTCGCGACGGTTTCGCGTGTTGAAGAAATGTTTTACGATCACGGCGGGCACGTTTCGCCTGCTGTGACGCCTCGGTCGCAAGTGTGGAAATTGCCTGCGGATATTGAACCTGTGGCCTTTAGCGGTTTGGTTTTGACGCAAGTGGGCTATAACTGCGCCAATCGTGTGACGATTGCGCCAGATGAAGCCGCCATTGTGATTGGC
>JANMKN010000164.1:0-14070 GCA_031372065.1 Abditibacteriaceae bacterium
TAACAACAAATCAATGGGAGAGACGTTGCGACGGGGAGCTTCGTCCGAAGCCCCCCGTCGTAAAAATTTGGTGGATAAATCCAGTTTAGCCGATAAAAATTAACTCACCAACTGCCGTAGCACAAAAGGCAGAATTCCGCCGTGGCGATAATATTCAACTTCAATCGGCGTATCAATGCGCAAAGTCAGCGGAACATTTTCCGAAACGCCATCAGCGCGATGGATGATTAATGTCACATCCTGTTGTGGTTTTACATCGTCAAGGCCAACTAAATCGAAGGTTTCGCTGCCGTCCAAGCCCAGCGTTTGCGCCGTCGTGCCGTCTTTGAATTGCAGCGCCAAAACGCCCATCCCAATGAGATTGGAGCGATGAATGCGCTCGAAACTTTGCGCGATAACGGCTTTGACGCCGAGCAATCGAGTGCCCTTCGCGGCCCAGTCACGCGAAGAGCCGGTGCCATATTCCTGACCGGCGAAAATCATCAGCGGCTTGCTGTCGGCGGCGTAACTTTGCGCGGCGTCGTAAATGCTCATCGTTTCGCCCGTTGGCTGCAATTTCGTCACACCGCCTTCGCTGCCGGGCACCATCAAATTCTTGATGCGCACGTTGGCGAAAGTGCCGCGCGTCATCACGCGGTCATTGCCGCGCCGCGAGCCATACGAATTAAAGTCTTCGATCTGGACGCCGTTGGCCTGCAAATACTGGCCGGCAGGCGAACTCGGCTTAATGGCACCGGCGGGCGAAATGTGGTCGGTGGTCACGCTGTCGCCGAAAATGGCAAGGGGACGCGCGCCGGTGATATTAGAAATCGTGCCGGCTTCCATGCCGAAGTTCTCGAAGAACGGCGGCTCCTGAATATAAGTGGACTGCTCGTTCCACTCATAAAGATTGCCGGTTGGCGCGTGAATGTCGTTCCACAGCGGATTTTCGGCGGCGAAATCGGCATACAAACGCCGGAATGTATCGGCATCGAATGAGGTTTGCAAAAGGTCGCGCACTTCGTCCAACGTCGGCCAAATGTCCTTGAGATAAACGGGGCCGTCGTGGCCTTGGCCAAGGGGTTCATGCACCATGTCAATCGCGACATTGCCAGCCAACGCGAAAGCCACCACCAAGGGCGGCGACATCAGGAAATTGGCCTTGACGTTTTGATGCACACGCGCCTCAAAGTTACGATTGCCCGATAGCACACTGGCGACGACCAAATCGTTGCCGGTGACGATTTCTTCGATGCGCGGATCAAGTGGCCCTGAGTTGCCGATGCAGGTCGTGCAACCGTAGCCGACGACGTGGAAACCGATTTGGTCAAGATACGGCATCAGGCCGCTGTTCGTGAGGTATTCAGTTACGACGCGCGAGCCGGGCGCCAGCGAAGTTTTTACGGTTGGCTTGATGCTCAGGCCTTTTTCGACAGCCTTTTTCGCCACCAAACCGGCGGCTAACATCACGCTGGGATTGCTGGTATTGGTGCAAGATGTAATCGCCGCGATTACTACATCGCCATGACCTAAATCGGCCACAGCGCGCGGAAATTCATCCGCCGGAATTTCACTGATGGAAAGGTGAGACGGCGTGGGACTGTCCATCATTTCGGCTTCAGTTAATTCGGCGGTGTCCTTTTCCGTTTCCAAACCAGCCACAGCGTGCCCGTCTTCGGCGGCAATGGCTTCCGGCGCGGATTCGTTAGCCTGCGCGCCGCCGCCTTTGATGGTTTTGCTGTATTTGCCGTTTACGCCAATAGTAGTCAGAAAACGCTGGTTCAAAGCGTCCAAGGGCTTGTTGTAGCCGCTTTCGGCAATTGGCTTTTGGAACAATTCGATGAAGCGCTCTTTGAGTTCGGGCAAGTTGATGCGATCTTGCGGGCGCTTCGGGCCGGCCACGCCGGGCACCACGTCGGCTAAATCTAACGTAAGCAGCGTGGAATATTCGATCTCGCCCGCCTGCGGCATTCCAAAGAGATTTTGTGCCTTGAAATAATTGCGGAAAGCCGAAACTTGCTCTGCGGTGCGGCCCGTGGCTTCGAGGTATCTGCACGATTCTTCGTCCACCGGGAAAAAGCCCATTGTGGCGCCATATTCGGGCGCCATGTTGGCTATCGTCGCGCGATCCGGCAGCGCCAGCGACTCCGCACCAGCGCCATGAAATTCGACGAACTTGCCGACGACTTTGGCCTTACGCAGCATTTCGGTGACGTGCAGGGCCAAATCGGTGGCAGTCACGCCCGCGCGCAGGCTGCCCGACAATTCGACGCCCACCACATCGGGCGTCAGAAAATACACCGGCTGACCCAACATTCCCGCTTCGGCTTCGATGCCGCCCACGCCCCAGCCGACAATGCCGAGGCCGTTAATCATCGTGGTGTGCGAATCGGTTCCGACCAGCGTATCGGGATAATAAACGCCGTCTTTGAAAAGCACGCCTTTGGCGAGATATTCGAGGTTGACCTGATGCACAATGCCGATGCCGGGCGGCACCACGCTAAAAGTATCGAAGGCTTGCATTCCCCACTTCAAAAATTCATAGCGCGATTGATTGCGCTTGAATTCCATTTCCATGTTAAGTCGCAGCGCATCGGAAGTGGACGAGAAATCGACTTGCACAGAATGGTCAACCACCAAGTCCACCGGCACCAGCGGCTCGATAACGCCGGGATTTTTGCCCAAACGCTCGGCGGCGGCGCGCATGGCGGCCAAATCAACCAGCAACGGCACGCCGGTAAAGTCCTGCAAGACGATACGCGCCACCACAAAAGGGATTTCATCGGTGCGCGCGGCGTTTGGCTGCCACGAGGCGAGCGTTTTCACATCGTCTTCGCTAATTTTTATTCCGTCGCAGTTGCGCAAAACCGATTCGAGAACGATACGAATCGAAACCGGCAAGCGCGAGACGGCAAAACCTTGTTTTTCCAATTGCGGCAGCGAGTAAAATTGCGCGCTTTGTCCGGCGGCGACCTCAAAAGTTTGCAGTGAGTCGAAAAGATTGTGGGGTGAATTTTCGGGCATAGTGTCCTCTCTATAAACAGTGCTGTGGGTTTGCCTTTGGCCGGTTGAAACCGACCTCTGCAAGGGCAAAGCCCGCCTTCGCGGGCTAAAAATCTAAAAAACGGGGTGCGAATGAGGTTCTTGAAGCCACGACGGTGGCTTTTGCTCTTGCAGAGGTCGGTTTTAACCGGCCTGAAGCAAACGCGCACCATGACCTCTATGAACACAAGTCATTTTGTGAACTTTGTGCCCTTTGGTCAAGCGTGGTTTGATTATAGAACCCTCATGAACAAAGAGAAACCAAATCTCTGGCTGAACATTTACCTGATGGCCGGGCCATTTTTGTTGACAGTGATCTCCACTTTGCTTACTGGATTGCCCTTGATGGGCCTTTTCGTCATTCCCGGCACTTTTGTCTCGCTCGTGATGTGGCTAAAAAGCCCTTCAACCCCAGTCAAACAACAATGGCGCAGCCTGTTTCTCGGTTGTTTATTCAGTTACATCTTTCTCGGCGTCTTGTCTACGCAATGGCCCTAATATCAAGTTTTTCTCGTCCGGTCATACTTTTTTCCCTTGTCTTTCCTGTTTTGCAGGTGTGAACCTGCCCTTTCACGACTGCGGCTCCCGATTTTACGAGTGCGGCGCTCTATTTTATGTCTGCGGCACTGCTTTTTAGGCTTGCGGAACCCTTTTTTAGGTTTGCGGTGCGCGTTTGAACGAGTGCGGCAGCGTTTTTTCACCTCTGCGGAACTCATCTCAACTACTGCGGCACCGGGCTTTACGTCTGCGGCGGTTCGCTCAACGACTGCGGCAGTTCGCTTTACGAGTGCGGCGGTTGACTTTACGACTGCGGCAACGCGCTCAACGACTGCGGCGCTTCGCTTTATGTGCGCGCTCAGGGCCTTCACCCTTGCGGAAATGAACTCTACGCGTGCGGCGACAAGCTGCATAGCCCTTTTGCAGCCTAAAAACGCGCCAACTTTTGAAAAACGCTGTCTAAAGCTCGAATTTTACGCCCATGAAAAAATTAATTTTCTCACTGACGCTTTGTTTGTTTTTCGTGTCCCTCGCCCGCGCCGCAACGCCGAACATCGTTTTTATTTATGCCGATGATTTGGGTTATGGCGACCTCGGTTGCTATGGCGCGACGCGGGTGCAAACGCCGCACGTGGATAAATTGGCTGCCGAAGGTTTGCGTTTCACCGATGCGCATTCGCCTTCGGCGACTTGCACGCCGTCGCGCTTTGCTTTGCTGACCGGCGAATATGCCTTTCGGCAAAAAGGCACCGGCATTTTGCCGGGCGATGCCGGACTTATCATTAAACCGGGCCGCACGACCCTGCCTTCGATGCTGCAAAAAGCCGGTTACACAACGGGCTGCGTCGGCAAATGGCATCTCGGTTTGGGCGCTGAAAACGGCCCCGATTGGAACGGCGATGTCAAACCCGGCCCGAATGAAGTCGGTTTCGATTATTCGTTTATTATGGCGGCCACAGGTGACCGCGTGCCGTGCGTTTATGTCGAAAATGGGCGCGTGCAGAATCTCGCTGCGGACGACCCGATAAAAGTCAGCTACGAAAAGCCATTCGATGATGAATTAACCGGCGCAGCGCATCCCGAACTTTTGAAGATGCAGCCAAGCCACGGCCACGACCAAACCATTGTCAATGGCGTAAGCCGCATCGGGCACATGAAAGGCGGCAAAAGTGCGCTGTGGAAAGACGAAGACATGGCTGATGTTTTCACCAGCCATGCTGTTTCGTTTATCGAAAAGCAAAAGCGCAATAAGCCGTTCTTTTTGTATTTTGCGACGCATGATATTCACGTCCCGCGCGTGCCGCATCCGCGTTTTGTCGGCCAAACTCCGATGGGGCCGCGCGGCGATGCCATTGTCGAATTCGATTGGAGCGTCGGCGAAATTGTGAAAACGTTGGAGCGTTTGAAACTGCGCGACAATACTTTGCTCATCATCAGCAGCGACAACGGCCCGGTCATTGATGACGGCTACAAAGATGGCGCCGTAATGAAACTGGGCGATCACAAAGCAGCGGGGCCATTGCGCGGCGGAAAATATAGCGCTTTTGAAGGCGGCACGCGCGTGCCATTTATCACCAATTGGCCGGGGCACATTAAATCGGGCGTGTCCGATGCACTGATTTCGCAAGTGGATTTTTTGGCGAGTTTCGCGACGTTGACCAACCAAAAATTAGCCGACGATGATGCGCCGGATAGCTTTAATGTGATGCCCGCGATGCTCGGCGAATCGAAAATCGGGCGCGATCGATTAGTCGAACACGCGGGCTTGTTATCGCTGCGTCAAGGCGATTGGAAATACATTGAGCCGGGCAAAGGCGCCAAAAAATTCGCAGCCACCAACACCGAAAGCGGCGCCGACCCGCAGGGGCAGCTTTTCAATTTAAAAGATGACATCGGCGAAACGAAAAACATCGCTGCCGAAAATACGGCCAAAGCGCAGGAAATGGCCGCCCTGCTGAAGAAATTGCGCGAAGATGGTCGTTCGCGCCCCTGAAAATTTATGAACGAGTTTCGCAACATCCGTAACGGCTTGGAAATTCCGCGCGAGCATTATTGCGATCAGCCTTATGTGGTTCACACCGACGACGGCGCATGGCTGTGTTGCATGACGACTGCGCACGGCGAAGAAGGCGCGCAAACACAGCACGTTGTTTCGGTGCGCTCGAAAGACAAAGGCAAAACATGGGAGCCATTGGTTGACATCGAACCGGCTGGCCCGCCGGAGGCTTCTTATGTCACGGTTTTGAAAATACCTTCCGGACGAATCTGCGCGTTTTATAATCACAACACCGACAATGTGCGCGAAGTGATTTCCGATTTGGGCAAGGAAAAACGTGTGGACACGCTTGGTCATTTTGTGTGGAAATTTAGCGATGACAACGGCAAAAGTTGGTCGGTGAATCGCTACGAAATTCCGGTGCGCGAAACGCAAATTGACCGCGAAAATCCGTATGGCGGCACCATTCGGTTTTTCTGGCACGTCGGCAGGCCGCTTATTCACAAAGGCGCGGCTTATGTCACGCTGCACAAAGTCGGGCGCTTTGGCAAAGGTTTTATGGTGCGCTCCGAAGGCGTCTTTTTGCGCAGCGATAATTTATTAGTCGAACGCGACCCCGAAAAAGTCCGCTGGGAAACCTTGCCCGACGGCGATATTGGCTTGCGCAGCGTCGAAAAGCTCATCGCCGAAGAGCAAAGCATCGTGCCGCTTTCCGATGGCTCGCTTTATTGCGTTTATCGGACGATTGAAGGCCATCCTTGCCATGCTTATTCACGCGATGATGGGCACACTTGGACGAAGCCCAGTTACATGAGCTATGCGCCCGGCGGCAAATTAGTCAAGCATCCGCGCGCCGCGAATTTTGTGTGGAAAGCGAGTAACGGCAAGTTTCTCTATTGGTTTCACAATCACGGCGGCCAATGGTATGATGACCGCAACCCAGCATGGCTGTGCGGCGGCATCGAAAAAGAGGGCTTCATTCACTGGTCGCAACCGGAAATTGCGCTCTACGATCCCGACCCTAAAACGCGCATTAGCTATCCCGATTTCATCGAAGAAAACGGGCGCTATTATTTAACCGAAACGCAAAAAACTATCGCGCGCGTGCATGAAATTGACGCCTCGCTTTTGGAAGGCTTATGGCATCAGCACGAAAACAAAACCATAGCGCGCGATGGTTTGGCGATAGATTTCACCGGCCCGTTACCGCACGAGTTGAAGTTCTCGGCCACCAACGGTTTTGCTTTTGATTTTTGGTGGACGCCGCAAGATTTAAATGCGGGACGTGTGTTGTTGGAAGCGCATGGCACCTTTGCGTTATCGCTTGTTGAAAACGGCGCTTTGCAAATTGATTTTGCGAAGGAAAAAGTAAATTGGCGCAGCGATGCAGGCCTTTTGCAAATCGGAAAAAAACATCATGTCGCGGTTATCGCTGATGGCGGGCCGGGCATTTTGATGTTTGTTGTTGATGGCGTTTTGTGCGATGGCGGCACGCAGCGACAATTTGGCTGGGGCCGTGTCAATCCCGATTTATGCACGCCGCAAAATGTCGAATTAAATTTGAGCGGCCAATTTATGCAGGAACTTTCCAATCTGCGCGTTTATAATCGCGCCTTGCGTGTTTCGGAGGCTGTCGGCAATTGGCGCGCGGGTTTGTAAATTTGCAAAACAATGGATTCTTCTACCGAGCCAGATTTAATCTATGCGTTTGAACCGCGTTGGCCTGCGGCGATGGCTTTGCTTGCGGTGGGTGGCTTGCACGCCGCCTTGCCGCGCGATGTAGCGACGGGGCCGCGTTGGTTTGTCTTGTGTTTAGTGACGATGCTGCTGATTCCCACTTATGCCGCCTACAAACGCGGCAACTTTGAACTCAATCATCGTTTGGCGTTGCTTGTCAATGGCTCAGTCACGATTTCGATGATATGGTCGCTAATTTTGCTGGTGATGGCCTTGCCGACACACAAAGAATCGCCCGGTGCTTTGCTGCGTTCGGCGGGCGCATTGTGGGTGACGAATATTTTAGTTTTCGCCTCGTGGTATTGGCGCTTGGATGCCGGTGGCCCGCATCGCCGCGATGTGCGGCCCGGCCATCCCGATGGCGCTTTTCTCTTTCCGCAAATGACGCTTTCCGATGAAGACAAAATTAGTTGTGATGCCGTCAACTGGTCACCGGGCTTTGTGGATTATTTGTTCCTTGCCTTCAACACCAGCACCGCCCTTTCGCCCACCGACGTGCCGGTTTTATCACGCTGGGCCAAAGGCTTGATGATGGTGCAAAGTTCAATTTCTCTGGCAATCATCGCGCTCTTAGCCGCCCGCGCCGTGAATATATTGAAGTAGGTTTTTATGAATAAACTATCGCACTAAAGCCTATAATTTCCTCGGCTTGTCAAATATACATTGATGAAACCAAAACAAAAAGCGGGACGCGAATCATTCGCGTCCCGCTTTTTTCTTGGATGTTAAGCCGCTTTCTGTTGGAGTGAAGTGGCCGTATCTGCGGAAACTTTGCTTGATGCTTGCGATTGCGCCTTAGCGTTTTTCTCCGCCTCGACAATTCTTTTGGCGTTCAACTTGGCCTTTTCCAAAGCCTGTTGCATTTGCTCCCGGCCTTTTCGTCCACTGGTGCGAATTGTAGTCATGGTTAATCCCGCCTTTCTCCAATACGGTAAATTATGCCATATTGCTTTGCCATCAATCCAGTAGCGCGTTCATAGAATTCAGCTTCTGTCAAGTTGGAGTTTTGCTGTAATTGCTCAATGGCGATGGTAGTCAAGGCATTAGACAAAGCCACTTCTATCACCCCTTCGCTGATTATGTCAACTCCAATCCAATTGGACGGCTTATGCAATGAGTAGGTTCGATGCGCGCTGACAACATGAGATTGGTCAATGAGAGGCTCGTTAAGCAGATTGAACCAGTCGCGAACACTGTGCGGAAAACCGTCAGGATGCGAATGCAAAACGGCGACAATTTCGTTTGGCGGGAGGAGCGTTTCCACTTCGTCACGACTGCCGATTTGAAAGTCAAATTCCTCACCGTTGTGCTTCAATACAACGGAACCCGCCTCATCGGAATCGGGGCTGGTAAAGCGAAGTAATTTTTCCAACGCCCGCGCCTTGCCGACTTGAAATGCCGCCGATTCGGTTTCTATTGAATCGCCTATCCAATGATGCCGTTCCTCAAAATCGTGCGCTCTCATTTGTTTTTCTAATACCGTATTGAATACATGAGGTGATGCATAATAGAGGCAGCATCATTTAAATATCATTGTGTTTGCGAATAAATTCATAGAGCGACTTGGTAAGATTTTTTGCCTCTTTACTCATCGTGTCCCATTTGATGTGTGGTATCACCGATTCGCAAAGGCGCGTTTTCTTGCCGGAGATTAATGTTCCGCTGTCTGCAATCCAACCATCAGGGCAATAATCGGGATATTTTTCAAATAGGAAACTCCCTAATCGTGTGTTTTTGTAGTCCGCTTGCGTAAACGAAACCGCTGGCAGTGAATCCTTGCCAAAGAATTTAGGCAAGCATCGTTGCAGTTCCGTTGGGGACAGCAAGTTTTCGATTTCGATGCACGGCGTTACATAATACACAAAATTACCTCGATTCTTTGCCAGATTTTTCAGATCATCATGTTTTCTTTGTTTCTTTTCGTCACAATCAGCAAGGAGGAAAATGCGATTGGACAGTGCGCTACTCTCGATTCGCCCTAATACTTCTTTCTTACCCTGTTCATATAATTCGGCTTCTGGCGTTCCTCTTCGTGGAATTGCGCCCATGAAGTAATGAGAGAGGTTTGAACCTGCATATTCCCAAAACGCAAAATGCGTGTCTTCACGCATTGTTTTCAACTTAAATTCATCGCTGGTTTGATAGGCATCCAAATATGCGCGGAGATATTGACGGTCTGTGATGCCTTCAACCCAAATTCCACATTGGGCCAACAATACCGAAGCGTTTTGGACTCCTAATAAGGCAAGGGCATCGTGATATTCGCTGACCAATGGGCGAATTAAAAAATGATCCTTTTGCGCTTCTCGGTGCTGAAATGCAAAGACCGATATGTCTTTGGCTGCGATGGTGCCATCGCGCAATGTCATACGGAGCAGATGGTTAGAATGCGTTGTGAAAAAGACCCGTAAATTACGCTTTTGAAGTGCTTCGTTTTCGATTAATGTTTGCAAAAAGACACGCTGCAAACCGGGATGCAAATTAAGTTCAGGCTCTTCAATAAAAATCCAACTCCCCGGCTCGGCCATGAACAATTGATAAAGCAAAATAACCAGTGTGTTGATGCCATCGCCTAAATGATGTAACTCGCGAGCTGTTTCTCCTTCTCCGTCAACTCGTAAGCAAATATGTTCACCTTGGTCATTCGCATACTTAGGAGAACGAGCAACAATTTCTACTTTTCGCCCCTCGTAAAAAGAATCTCCAAGAAATTTCTCAAAATCGCGAAAACGATCAATAATTTTCCAATCCCCTCTAATGTCGTCCGCAATTGTGTCGTAGAGCCGGTTGCCTGTAAATATTTGGAGGTCGGATTCTTCGAGTTTGTAATTTCGCTTAACCGTTTCCTCGAAAATATCATAAGTGAGACGTTTCCCCTCTGTGTCCCGCAGGCTAACAGCGGAACGGAGAACAGGGATGTAATAGCGTTTTGGCGGTTGGATAGCGAGGAGAGTTTCTGATTGATTAAGAATATCAAACGCATCCCAAAAATCAAGAAAGGCTTGCTTCCATGTGTCGTTTGCATTTTTATATTTCCACGAAAACTGACGAAGATTAGCTGAAACGCTCTGGTTTTCACCAACTAAGTTCGTATCAAAGTGAGCGGAGACGTATCTGTTTTTGGTTTGTATCATTTTAGCTAATCCCTTGATAAGGTTTCTTAGCCAAAGTGCTTCTTGTTGAAACTGAATTTGGCTAATGAAATGGCCTTTTGGGATAGAAATAAGTTTTTGATTTAGAAAAACCAGTAGATTAGAGGATATTCCCTTAAAATAGTCGGAATCAAAAGTGACGTCAAAAGAGACATTCGGATTTATTCCTTCAAACGCCTCACGAACCCAATCCGGCATATGTGTATAGACCGTCAGACCACCCGTATAATTATTTCCCTCTTGGGCGACATGAAAGTTAAGGCTCGCAGATGACTTTGCCATAAAATCTGAGAGTTCTATAACTCGCCAGATTTGGGAATGTATTTCGTGAGTGAGGAACTGGAAGCTTTCACACTTTGCCAAAGTGCGCAAAAAGCGACTTTTTCCGGCATTGGTTGCACCAACAAAGATATTGATTTTTCCTAAAGGCCCAAAGGCAATAATCGGGTTTTCTTCAGGAAGTTCGGCACTTTCATCTTCGGCAACAGGTTGGATGGCATACGCAGAGATGCCTTCGTCGAAATTGCTAAGGGTTTGAATATAAGGGTAGTCTTGAGTCATAGATTGATTTTAACCTTAATTTCTTTGTGCGATTATTCTGACCAAAATAGGTTTGGCGAAAACTGGTTTTCACTGTTTTCGACAAACCTATTTTCACTTTTTCACTACATTACGGTCTAAATGGTCTATCCGGCGGGAGGAGGAAAACGCGGCGGACGGCGGCGTTTTTCTTGTCGGTGTAGGGCCACAATGCGTCGGCGGCGAGTTGGATGTCTATGCGCACTTTGATGATTTCTTTAATCATCTTGTCGCGGTCGGTGCGCTGCGAAGTGGCGTCGCTTTGGGCGGTGCCTTGCGTTTCGTCGGCGGCCATCCATGCGTCGAAGTTGGCTTGCACACCCGCGATGAAGAGGTCATCTATGCCGGGCAAATCGTCGCCACCAGCGGTTTCGAGAAGCGCGGGAATGGTGATTTCCAAGGTCGCGCGGCTCGCTTCGCTTAAGTTCTGATTCACGGCATAGTCGTCCAGCGCTTCTTTGTCGTCGCGATGCTTGCGAATCGCTTCGCTTTGGATGTTTTGCACACCGGCCAACATCGCTTTTTTAGCGGCGAGTTCGGTTTTCGTCGCGGTTTTGCGCGAGCGGGTGCTTTTGGCAGCACTTTGGGCGGTGCTGCTACAGGTCTTGATCTTGGTGAGTGTGGTTTCCACCAGCGTCGTCGTCACATTGCGCTCGGCCATTTTGGTGGCGTAGACGCTTCTTTTGGCGGCACGGCAGATTTTTCCGGCCTTTTCCAGTTCTTGCAACTGTTTTTGGTTCAGTTGCGACTTGGGCTTTTTTGCGGTGCCTGTCGCCTTAGCAGGCGCATTACCACTTTCCGTGGATGGCATGTTATGCATACATTCCTCCTGTAAAATAGAACAACAAAAGGGGTAACTACAGCTTGATTATACATCGTTTTTGAACGGTATTGACAAGATAGAGAACGCGGAAAATCACTTTTTTTACACGCAGAACAGCATTTCACAGCCGAAGGACAGCATTTCACAACCGGAGAACAACATTTCACAGTCGGAAGGTATCATTTCACAGTCGGAAGACAACATTTCACAGTCGGAAGACAACATTTCACAGCCGGAAGACAACATTTCACAGCCGGAAGACAACATTTCACAGCCGGAAGACAACATTTCACAGCCGGAAGACAACATTTCACGGGCGGCAATCGCGATAGGGTTCTTTGGAACACGAGAATCGCATAAACAACGGCAAAAACAAAGCGCCGCTTCCAAAAGGAAAGCGGCGTTTTGTTTTTATTCCCGTCCGACGCCCAAACCATCGGCGACGCGGTTGATGTAGTTGAAAAAGGAGGCGATGAGGTTGATTTGCAAAATTGCGGTGTCATCGAAGCCGTGCGTGCGCAGGTTTTCGAGGTCATCGCGGCCCACCGAGGCCGGGCGCAGCGTTAGTTTCTCGACATAATCCAGCATGGCGCGTTCGGCGTCGGTGATGGGCGCGCTTTTCCAATTTTTCTTAATAGCGGCGGCGAGTTCTTCATCCAAAGTGGCGATACGCAGAAACTCTGCGTGCGATTCCACTCAATAAAAGCAGCGGTTAAGCGCCGAAACGGTGGCGGCGATCATTTCGTGTTGACGCCGCGACAGGGGCAAATCGGGACTCATCATGGCGCCGAACGCGGAAAAGGCATGGCGCATCGCATCGGGAATCAGCGAATGCGAAAGCACAATGCTATCGTTGGCGACAAGTTCGGGCACGCGCATTTGCGCTTGGCCTTCGGGCGTGTATTCTTTGGGATACAGGTCGGCTTGCCCGCTTAAAGCCGCCGCCACTTCGGGCGATTCGCGCGGCGAAATTGTCTTGATCCAAGTCATGATGTTCCTTTCAGAATAGCCGCTAATCCTGCGGATGCACAAAAACGGAGGCAAAAACGACGCTACTTTTAGCGGAAATAGCGCCGTTTTTACGCTGTTTTTGCGTCCGCGCAGCGGATAGCGGCTATTCTCAGACGGTTTCTTAGGATTTGCTTTCGGGAATGGTTTTCTCGTCAATCGGTGCCGGTTTAATGTTGGTGGGAATAAACTCGCGATCAACAATCTCTTTGGCGTCAAGTGGTTTGGCTAACACGCCGACTTTGAGCGCCATATCCGCGATTTTTTGCATTTCGTCGTCGCTGGGCGTGAGCATTCGATAGCTGACACGATTCTTGGGCGTCGTAAGAACATAGCGCACCACTTTTTCTTTTTGGCGGAAGTAAGGCGAAACCAATTTGGCCGCTTCCAAGCGATGCGTTTCGGCCCATTCGCCGCTTTCGGCGATGCCGCGCACCAAATCTTTGACGGTTTCAGGATGTTCGTTAATCAAATCTTCGGTGACCACCAGCACACAGGAAATAAAATGCGGCCAGATGTCTTTCGCCATGTAAAGCACGCGGCCTGTGCCGTCGAGTTCGGCTTTGGCGGCGTGCGGTTCGCCGACGAAATACGCATCAATGGCGCCCGCCGCCAAAGCGCCCGGCATATCGGGTGGCGGCAAAATCTGGAAGTTGATTTCGTTTTCTTTCACGCCTTGTTCGTCCATCAACTTGCGAATGACCAAGTATTGATTGCTGGCTTTGCTGGGAATCGCGAACTTTTTGCCGCGCAGGTCGCGCAATGATTTGGCGGTGCTGGATTTCTTGACCATCACCGTCGAACCGTCGCGATGACCGAGATAAACGATTTTGACTTTGACGCCTTGTTCGCGGATTTTCATCGCCAGCGGCGCGATCATGAAACTGGCTTGTAAGCGCCCGCTTTTGATATTGTCCACCACATCGGGGAAATTGGTAAAGCGCTTCGAGATGAAGTGCGCGCCGGTTGTCGTGGTTTTAGTCGAAAAGTCCGTAACCGGGCAGGTTAAATGACAAGTGACCGGCAAAAAACCAACTTCGAGCGTTTTTAAGGCAGTTTTTCCGCTGCCATCGGGCGCGGTTGTGGCAGCAGGCACTGCATCTGGCTTGTCGCTGACTTGGTTGCGCAAAACGCCCAGCACAACAATGACGCCAAGCACACCACCGACCACTCCAAATAATGACGATTTTTTCATAGTTTTCCTTTTTGATTCCCCTCACCCCGGCCCTCTCCCCCAATTCGCTTCGCGGGGAGAG
>JANMKN010000165.1:0-4144 GCA_031372065.1 Abditibacteriaceae bacterium
AGCCCGGCAAGCGCAAATCAAAGGCGGCGACAAAATTTCCGCTGAAACTCTTCTGAAAAACGTGAATAAAAGGCGAAGCGCCGCCGCCGATATACAGCGTTTCGTTGCCGCGCCACGCTACGCCGTTCCACGCGCGGCCCAAAGGCAGCGTTTGGCGAAGTTTGCCTGTGTTCGCATCCACAATTTGCAATTGATGCGCGTTGTAGCCGACATTAGTCAGCGCTAAGGTTTTGCCATCGGGACTCAGCGCGCAGCCGAGCAGCATATCGCCGGTTTTTTCATGCGTCCCGGCGGGCGTAATTTGCCAGCCGTTATGCAAGCGAAAGGAATTTGTGTCGGGTGCTTGGGCAAACGCCGCACTCAAAAGAGCGCCGGACAAGGCAAACCCCAAAAGAGCATGAGAAGATTTTGCGAGCATAAAATTCCTGTATTTGAAAGGCATTCCGTTTCACATGAGCGCGACTATTTCACTCGTGTCGCAGTGCGACAAGCGGGTCAAGGCTGGCGGCGCGATTGGCCGGATAAAGGCCCGCGACAATGCCAATGAGTGTGGCAAAACCGATAGCTTGCAAGGCCAAAAGCGGCGTGATGACAAACAGCGTTTCGGGCATCGGCAGCTTGTGATGTTCGGCATACCACAGCGCGCCGCGATTGAGAATCTTGCTCAAAATCCAACTGAGCGTCAGGCCGCTCACGCCGCCCATCATGCCGATCAAACCGGCTTCGATCATGAACATCCAGCGAATATCAGCGCGCGAGGCGCCCATCGCTTTGAGCGTGCCGATTTCGCGCGTGCGCTCGTAAATGGACATAATCATGGTGTTCACGATGCCGATGCTTGCCACCAAAAGCGCGATGCCGCCGACTAACGACAGCATCAGCGTGATCACCGAAAAAATGCGATTCGCCACATCTAAAATGCGGTCAATAGATTCGACGCGCCATTTTTCCTTGCGCAATTTTTCGACGAGTAATTTGGCGCCGCTCACATCGGCGCAGCGCAAAGTCACCGAATCGTAGCCATCGGTTTTGAGCGAATCTTTTTCGTCATACCACCAGTTTTTGATGGCGATGCGGTCGGATGTGGAAATTTGCACGTTGGGCGAGCCGCTATTGGAAACGCCCATGATAACGTATTGATATTTTTGCGTTTGACCGCGCGGCGCTTTGATTTCGATTTCGACGTTTTGGCCGAGCAGCGTTTTTTGTTCGTTTTTCTTGATTTTCCAATGACGCAAAAAGCGGCGACTCACCACAATTTTGCCGGGCGTTTGCAACACATCAAGACTGCCGGCTAACGGCTCCGGCGGGTCGCTAAAGGGGCCGCGCCGCATCGGATTTTCGCCGCCGATTTGCACCGGTGTGCTGTCTTTTTTCCAAATCAAGCGCGCCTTCACGCCAGCGGGCATATCCACTTCGGGCACGACTTCTTTGACTTGCGGCCAGCTTTTCCAGCGCGTGATGTCGCTGGGCGTGATCGGTTTGGTGCGCTCGCCGAAATCGAACATTCCAAAACCCCCGCCACCTTCAGATGATGGGCGCACCACCACGCGGTCTAAGCCGATTTTCTCGAACTGCTGTTGCACCTGAATCCGCACGCCCGTCGCCAGCGAAACCAGCGTCACCAGCGTCATAATACCGACCACCACACCCACCGAAGTGAGCGCCGTGCGCACTTTGCGTCGTCCTAAATTTGACCAAGCTGTGAGTGTTTTATCTTTGAAAGTCATTTTGAATTGGGACCGGGTTTCAAAACTTCGATGCGTTGGATTTTGCCGTCGCGCAGATGGACAATGCGGTCAGCGAAACTGGCGACTTGCGGGTCGTGCGTCACCAAAATCATCGTCACGCCGCGACTGGCAACGGCTTCGCGCAGCAAGTTCATAATGCCTTGTCCTGTTAGCGAATCGAGATTGCCGGTTGGCTCGTCGGCGAGCAGCAAAAGCGGTTTGTTGGCTAAGGCCCGTGCCACGGCTACGCGTTGCATTTCGCCGCCGGAAAGCTCGTTTGGGCGATGCGAAGCGCGTTGTTTCAAGCCGACAGCGTCCAAAAGTTCCAAAGCGCGTTGCCGGCGCGCTTTGGGCGGCACATTGGCGATAGTCAGCGGCGTTTCCACGTTTTCGGCGGCGCTGCGCATCATCAGCAAATTGAACGATTGAAAAATGAAACCAATGCGTTCGCGGCGATAAGCGACCAATTGTTTTTCACTGGCCGCGCCCAGTTCAATATCGGACACGAAAATCTGCCCGCTGCTTTGCCGGTCAAGGCCACCAATGAGCGAAAGCAAAGTGGATTTCCCTGATCCCGACGGCCCGACGAGCGCCACAAATTCGCCGCGCGCGATGTCGAGGTCAAGACCATCTAAGGCGCGCACTTCTTGCCCGCCGACTTTGTAAACGCGCGTCAATTGCCGCGCGCGAATTAAAATCTCTGCATCGGTTGAGGTTACGGCGAATCCATTTGCTGTGGCATCAAGCATACGCAAGGGATTCTACTATGGTCTACTAAAGAGTGGCGCCGTTTTGAGTGCAAATCAAAGCGCACTCTGGTGTAAAACGGCGACTCAAAAATCAGGAGACACAACTCATGGCGAAGATTTTAGTGGTGTATTATTCGATGTATGGTCACATCGAAACAATGGCGAAAGCTGTGGCCGAAGGCGCGCAAACGGTGGAAGGCGTCGAAGTGACGCTTAAGCGCGTGGCGGATTTGATGGACGAAGACAAAGCGCGTGCTGTCGGCGCCAAAGTAGAACAGGACGCGCCGATTGCCTCGCCCAAAGAACTGGGCGATTACGACGCGATCATCGTCGGCACGCCGACGCGTTTTGGCAACATGGCGGCGCAGATGCGTAATTTTTGGGATCAAACCGGCAGTTTGTGGATGAGCGGCGCTTTAGTTGGCAAAGTCGGCAGCGCTTTCACCGCAACGGCCACTGGCGGCGGCAACGAAACCACGCTAATCGGCGTAATTGTCACTTTGATGCATCAAGGCTGCGTGATTGTGGGACTGCCGTATTCCTGCCCGCAATTGCTGGACATCAGCGAAGCACGCGGCGGTTCGCCTTATGGCGCGGGCACTTTAGCCGCAGGCGATGGTTCGCGTCAGCCTTCGGAAAACGAATTGGCGCAAGCGCGGTTTCAAGGGCAACACGTCGCGCAAATCACCAAGAAATTGCATGGCTGATCTTGCATTTGGTTCTGCCCAAAATATATTTTGGGCAGAACCAAACTCATTTTGCTGGCCCGGCAAGATTTTAAAATTTCTTCTCTCAATCTGTGTTCATCGGCGTTCATCTGTGGTTTCCTTTAAAAGTTTCCCTTCAGGAGACAATTCATGACAAAGATTCCCCTCGGCGTGCAGCTTTATTCGGTTCGCGAAGACGCCAAAAACGACTTGCCCGGTGTGCTGGAAGCGATTGGCAAAATGGGCTACGACGGCGTTGAATTCGCCGGTTACTACGGCCATGAGGCCCCGCAAATCAAGCAATGGCTTGATGACAACAATCTCAAATGCTGCGGCACACACACCGGCCTTCAAACTTTGCAGGGCGACGAACTGCAAAAAACGATTGACTTCAACAAAACGCTCGGCAATCCGTATTTAATCGTGCCTGGACTTGGCCGCGAATACACGCAGTCGCGCGAAGCATGGCTCCAAACTGCGCAGATTTTCAACGAAATCTCCGAAAACGTGCGAAAGCAGGATTGTTGGGTCGGCTATCACAATCACCATACCGAATTCACCGAATTGGATGGCGAATTGCCGTGGGACACTTTTTTCGGCAACACCGTGAAGGACGTTGTAATGCAACTCGATTCGGGCAACGCTTTGCAAGGCGGCGCCGACATCGTGCCGTTTTTGGAGCGTTATCCGGGCCGCGCTTTAACAGTGCATTTGAAGGAATACGACGCCGATAACGATAAAGCGCTGATTGGCGAAGGCAAAGTGCGTTGGAACGAAATCTTCGATTTGTGCGAACGCAGCGGCAACACGCAATGGTATATCGTCGAGCAGGAAAGCTACGCCTTCCCACCGATGGAATGCATTGACAAATGCCTGCAAAAATTGCGGGAGTTGGGAAAATAGGTTTTTAGTTGTGGGCTTTTGGACTTTGGGCAACATGATACTGCTCTGAATTACC
>JANMKN010000194.1:0-7009 GCA_031372065.1 Abditibacteriaceae bacterium
GCTTCGACGGCATCGAGTTGGGCAGCCAATTTCTTTTCAAAATCGAAAATCAATTTGGCATTGCGCCGTTCGATGCGGTTTAGTTGCGATTCGCGGTAGCGCGGGTTGGGTTTATACCATGCGAAACTTTGAAAATAGCCGCGCAGCCACAGGTCTTTGTAGGTGCGTCCGCGCCGCGCGTAGATTTCATTGCGCAGCTTACGCACGTCGTCGAGAAACATATCTTTCAGCAGCGCTGTGTTCAACTGCTTGCGACTGAGGTCTTCGTGAATTTGGTTTTCGTAGTTCACGATGACATCAAGATTGCGCTGCTCCATCACCGATAATTTCGGCTCACGAAAATCGGAAAATGGTTTATACCAGTCTTTGCCGTCAAAATGATCTGCAATCCAGTCGGTGCGAAAACGCCGTCCGCGTCGTGCGTAGATTTCGTTGCGCAGCAAACGCATTTCATAAAGGCTCAGGCCGCGCAATTGAGCGGTGCGCAAAGGCTGGGTTTGATAGAAATCCATGTCGCCCGGCGCAAGGGCGGTGCCGCGCATTCTCTTTTCCAAAGCGTAAAGCAAGCGATAGTTTTTCAATTCAATGGCAGTAAACCGGAACGTCTCATCTCCGGGATGATACCAATAGCGCTCGTTGAAAAACATCCGCAGCCACGGCGCATCTTCAAAGGTAGCACCATGAATCGCATCAATTTCGGCGCGCATGATGCGTAGTTCAGCCAGCGATGGTTTGCCCACTTGCGCTAAAGTCAAAGCGCGATTGCGATAAAACTTCATATCGCCCGGCACTACGCGCTTATGACGCAGCCATTCGGCCTCACGGATGACATCTACGTTAGCAATCTCATTGGCGTTCAACCGTGACGACTTATATTTCGGATTGGGCTTATACCACGCGCGGCTTTTGAGATAATTTTGAATCTCTTTATCATCGAACACGCGTCCATGCCGACCAAACACCAAACCGCGCAATTTTTTGGCATCGCCCAGCGGCAAAGGGCGAATCTGGGCCAGCGAAATGCGCCCTTTGGCAAAATCAAACTTTTCCCACTGCGCCAACGAACGCGGCGCGGCCTGCAAAACGGGCGCAGAAAAAAACAGGCAAAAAAGGAAAACGAAACAGCGCAAAAAGGAAGGCATAATGTTACCCCTCATCTTACTCGCGGGGCTTATGGTAGGCGCTGTAAAGAGACGCGTGGCGTCTCGCCCCCTCACCCAACCTCTCCCCCGAACGCTGCGCTGGGGAGAGGAGTGTTTTACGCAAACGCTCCTGCCCGCTTGAGCAGGGAAGGGGCGTAATGGTCAAGTTCTCCTCTCCCCAGCGCAGCGTTCGGGGGAGAGGTTGGGTGAGGGGTCAAGCGACGCAGTCGCTCTTTGCTTTATCGAAACCATACCATGTAACACGAGTTACTTTTATCGAAGCGCACCATCTGAACGCTTAGGGCGCAATTTTATTGCGGCATCGCAAAGGCCTCGTCGCGATGGCCTTGGGCGACGGTGTCACCATCGGCGTCGCGCAACTCGAAATCGTCCACTTCGCCAGCCACGGTGATATTTTGCCATGCCGTCATGGTGATGTTATTGGCGCCGATGTAAAGCGGCTGCGTTTGTTCGGCGCTGCCTTCTTTGAGGTAAACCTGCGAGGCGTCGGTGCCCTCTGGCACTTCGAGCCACACTTGCAGCGCGCTACCCACACTTTGCGACCAATTGAAGCGAAAACGCGGTAGCGAATCGGGGCCTTTGGGAAAAATGCGCGGCAAACTATCGGCTATCGGCGTGCCCGAATAATTGGCGCGAATATAATCGGTATAAGCCAGCAAATCGGCGATAATCGAATCCTCTTCGCGGTCTTCTTCGGGCACGTCGCCGAAAAACGCATCGCGGCGGGCGCGCAGCAAAGCTAAATCGCCGTCGTCGGCTTCTTCGATGGCACTTTGTTTGTCCTTGATGGTGTTGTGAATGGTCTGCAAATTGGCTAAAGTGCGCGTGCCGAGCAGCATCGGGCTACCGGCGGGCAAGGCGCCATTAACGCGCGTCCAGTGGCGAATAAAGCGATCCAAGATGGTGACATATTCACCCGGTGTCACCTCGTAGAGGAACGGCACGATTTTCGAAAGCGGATGTTTACGTCCCAGACGCGACCACACCGCGCCTTTATAATTCAACAGCCAAAACCAGATGCCGTCTTTATCTGTGGAGCTATGGCCCCACACCGTATCACGTTCGCTGCGCAGAAGCGGCAAATCCACTTCGGTTAACTGCGTGATACCTTCGGCCATCGTGTGATACTCATCGCGCTTGGCTTGCACTTCTTCGAGTCCCAAACCTGACTTGATTTGAATATCGGTGCCGATTTCGCCTTCAGCACTGGCCCAATGGCCTAAGATGCGATCTACCGCCGGAAGGCGGTCATTTTCCGCAATGCGTCCCATGATTTTCTTCTCCCAGACAAAATATTAACAGGCTATTTTTATTATTACGCTTTTTTCACTCTATAGTCCAGCGATACAACAATTTTTTCCTGTTTTTTTTGCCGAGAAGCCAATTTTTCGCCGTGAGAACACGCTTATTTAGTCGGGGAGCCAAATTTTCAGCCGGGAAGCCAATTTTTCGGCTGGGAAGCCGATTTTTTGCCGTGAGGGTGCAATTTTTCGCTGTGAGGGTGCGATTTTTTGGCGTGAGGGTGCAATTTTTTGCCTGAGCAGCCGATTTTTTGGCCGGGAAGCCAATTTTTTGGCGTGAGAGTGCGATTTTTTGCGTAAAAATGCGTTCTCACGCTAAAAAATTGCACCCTCACGGCGAGGAACGACGAAAAATACTGCGGAGCGCGAAAAAGTGACGCGGACTGCCAAAAACGCGTGCGGAACGGCGGAAAATGGTGCAAACGGCAAATTTAGATTAAAAACCCCATTCTAAACAGCTAAATCCAATGGCAAGTCGCTAATATCTTTGAGTCTTTTACCCTCAATCATGATATTGAGCAGTTCCTTAGCATCAGGATAATTTAATTCGTTGAGCGTTTGTGAAAGTTCGGGCAAAGCAAAATGATACACGCAATCAATATCTCCTGTTCCCAAAGCAAGGGAAGCAACGCGCGAAGGAAGTGGCTCACCTGTTACAACGACAATATGGGGCAACCGCCCTTTCCGATTGCGGATGAGATTAAGAGCTTCCGAGCGGGCGTTTTGTGCGCGGTCACTGCGCAATGTCCACTTGCAAGAAATACTGGCGTGTAAGAGTGGTTGTGGATTTACACAACGGCGCAGACTGGAATGCATGGCGACTTCTGCATTCACAAGCATCTGTTTTTGATTAATGATTTCATCGTCTTCTGTTTCGCGCACAACGATTACATCAGGGGTTATGGTATAGTCGCTGCCTAAGGCAGCCGCTAAGTTTTTATCCTTCTTTGCCGCTTCTTGAAGTGCAATTAAATGAGCGTATTGTTCGTATTTAGCGATTTCTAAACGGTTGCGGCTACCTACGCATTTAATATCCCATTTGCCGGGGCGCAGATGGGATAATTCATTGAAAGTTAGCGCCAAAAAACTTTGACAAATGACTTCAAATTGACTTCCTGCTGTTTGACCAGCTAAACGTGCACCTGCGACTTCTTTACCGAGTTTTTCAACGATACCTTTGGCAATGGCGACGCTGGCCGTGCTGTCTTTATCCGCATTAGCGGGCACTCCATGAACGTTGACGCGCAGAACCGATTCAAGCAACGCAGCATGAAATATCCGGCGTGCCTCTAAAAAATGGGGAGAGAGATCATTCATTTTGCAAACACAGGAGACACAGATTCTGGCAAATCAATTCGCTTGACCAAAGAAGCGGCCCTCTTTTGTAAAAGGCAGGCGCGAATTTGTCCTCCTACAGCATAGGCCACGGGAGCCGGAAACGCATTTCCGACCTGCCGGTAAGAAACAGTTTTGGCTCCGTGAAAGAGCCAATCATCGGGAAAACCCTGTAACCGAGCTACCATGCGAACGGTAAGGCGTGGCATACCCTCAAAATCAACATCAGGTTCCAACGCTGCGATGTTGCTCCCATCCACTCCCAATTTAGCCCATGCTTGTTTTGAACGGGTTGGCCCTAAATCTGGTCCACCATGCTTTTTTGAACCTCCGACAATGGTAGGAGCAATTGTATCGGCTTTAGATTTCCATTCTTGTGCGCCATGCCAACCGCGCAACTTCATTAAATCAAACAAGGTTTCGCCCACCGTATCGGGTCTTTGGCAAAGGGGAGTAGGCCATACAAAATTGCTGGCCCACTCTTTTTTTATGGCGACCATCACAACGCGAGGGCGCAATTGGGGAACACCAAAATCAGAAGCGTTCAACAATTTCCATCCGGGCGTATAGCCTAATTTTCTTAATCGAACACTGATTTTGTTACGGTATTCTGCAAAAATAGGGTCAAGTAAACCGCGAACATTCTCCAGCATTACAGCGCGTGGCTGACACTCTTCGACTAAACGCAAGGCTTGGGGGAACAAATCTCTTTCATCGTCGCGGCCTAATTGCTTTCCTGCTTTTGAAAAAGGAGGACACGGAACGCCACCTGCCAATAAGTCCACCCCGCGCAAAGAGGAAGCATTGAATTCGTGCAAATCTTCTTCATAAACATTCCAATGAGGACGATTGCGGCGGAGAGTAATGCAAGCTGGGCCTTCGATTTCAACCAATGCTTCATGTGTGAAACCTGCCTGCTCTAAGCCCAAAGCCTGCCCGCCACCACCCGCGCAAATCTCTAAAGAAGTAAGCTCACTCATCAACCTAAATTGTATCCGATTGAATACAGAGTAGGCTTTTGTTTGTGATAGAAATTGTTTTTCGCAATTTGTATAAGCTCCATAAATTCTGGGACGGCATACGCCTTGCCGGACGCACACATTACTGATTTTTAAATTTCCTCACGACGGGAGCGGTTTCTTCTGTGTCCAATTTCTCATGCGCCGCGCGTTTACGTTGATTGAATTACTTGTCGTCATAGCGATACTGGCTTTGCTGGCGGCGATATTGTTTCCGGTGTTTGCGCGGGCGCGCGAAAATGCGCGGCGCACCTCGTGCCAGAATAATCTCAAGCAAATCGGCATCGGGCTTTTGCAATATACGCAAGATTTCGATGAGACAACAACGTTTTCGTTTTATGGCACAGCCGGCGACACCAACAATGCCGGCAACTATAAATGGATGGACGCGATTTTTCCGTATGTCAAAAACGAGCAGTTGTTCACCTGTCCGAGCGACAACGCCGCCAACCGGCGCTATGTGTGGAACAAGACTTTAGCCGTCGGGCAGACCTCGCAAAACTATGGCAGCTACGGACTCAATGGCGCCTATGGCAGCGCGGGCGACAATCAAACGCCGCCGCGCTCGTCGGGCTTGTATTCCGTAACATTGCCGCAAATCGTGGTGCCCGCGCAAACGGTTTGGGTGACGGATAATAATAATGCCGTCAGCGTCGTCAATACCGGCGGCTCGCAGGGCTTTTTCTGGACAACAGCGGCAGCCAATCCGACGATTAGCAACACTTCGCCGCGCCAGTTGCAAAACATCGTCGAGCGCCATTTGGATACTGTCGGCATCGTCTTTTGCGATGGACACGTCAAATCGCTCAAACTGGATGACATGGCGCGCACCAAATCGTTGACCGACCCGATTGATGGCGCCACCAAAAACGTCATGCCAATTTTTACCATTGAGAATGAGTGACTTTTAATAGAACACGGATTTCACGGAAACGACACGGATAGACACAGATTTTCAAGGAAAAGAAATTTATTTTTCCAAATCCGTGTTTGTCCGTGTCGTTTCCGTGAAATCCGTGTTCTATTTCCACCTTTAGATGCGATTTGCGCTCTGGTTTTCCTTTTTTCCCTTCTTAAAACGCGCGTTCTATGATGTGCGTCGTTCTTTTCGGCGCACTGGGGCGCTGCTTCGCCTGTGGGTCACGCCCGAAGAAAATCCGTTTTTGCAGCGCGCCTTGCGCGTCGAACAACGCAAGCGCAAACCGTTTCTGCTCGTTGTGGTTTTGATGTTAGCTATCCTGCTGCTCAACGGCGGCTTGTGGTGGTTGTGGACGTGGATTTTAACGCAATCGCCAACTTTGCGAGACACTTTGACTTCCTATGAATTGCCGCGCTTTTTGGGTGGCAACCTTCTCGGTGGCGTGGCGATTTTCACGTTGACGTGCTGCATTTGGGCGGCGATTTTTGTGTGCGGCTCGCGCGCTTCGCAAAACTTGCGGCGCGAAATGCTGGGCGGCACATTGGAACAACTAATTCTCTTGCCACAACGCGAAGAACGCTGGCTGTGGCTGTTTCGCGCGCAACCGATGGCGCTTGCGCTGCTCATTTACGCCTGCGGCTTGCCGGTTTTTACGCTTGCTGTTTTCACCGGCAACTGGCACTTTTTAGATTTATTCGGCTTGCTGTTTTTGTTCGTCGCCATCGGGCACATGGCGCCCGGTTGGGTGCCGCAGCAATGGCAGGCCAAGCAATTTCAAGGCAAGCAATTCGATTTTCGTGCGTGGCAGGCCGCCGTGAAATTGTTGCAGCAAGAAGGCAAAGAAGTCAAAGGCGAGGCCGCGCAACTGGAAACGCAACGCCGCATGGCGCGCCTGTGGGAACAGATGGAGCCGGTCAGCGACACCAAAACCGAAGACGGCAAAAAACGCTGGCTGGTCGGCGCCAATGCGTTGGGCGGCGCGGCTAACAGCGGCAACAACTGGCGCGTTTTTAGTTGGATTTTCTTTTTTCAATTAATCATGCCGGGCGCCATGCTGATGCGCGCGCCAAGCAGCCCGCTGCGCGTTTGGTGGGACAACGTCCGCGAGGCTTTGCCCCGCGACATAACCGAATTGGCGCCCGCTTTTCCCGTGACGTGGCCGCTTTTAATCGAACGCTTTTTGCTGGCGCCGCTGCCGTTTTTCGCTTTCGCATTGCCGCCGCTGCTTCTTTACTTGCCGCTGTGGTTGGCAAGGCAAATCGGCGGTAATTT
>JANMKN010000240.1:0-17694 GCA_031372065.1 Abditibacteriaceae bacterium
GACCCAAACCGCCCCGCACGCCATGGCCGACCACGGCCGCGCTACTCGCAAGTTAAAAATGTGTTGGCATCGCAAAGGCGGATGGGGGAATGCGTAGTGCGGCGGGGGCGATTTTACCGCACCCCGCACTTCACATTCCGCATTTTCAAAGTCTTTTCTTCGCCAAAACAACAACGCCGACCATCGCCACGAGCAACACAACCGAAGTCGCTTCAAAGGCGAACAGATAATCGGTAAACAGCGTGTTGCCGATGGCTTTGACCGAGCCGAAATCGGCAATGGCCGCGTCTTTTTCGTCTTGCGTCGCCTGTTCGCTAATCAGCGTTTGGATTTTTTGCGGCTTGCCGGGCGGCGTTTCGATGCCTGTCGGGTTGCTCATCATAAAACCGAGCATGACCAGTGTGACAAGGCCAAAAACAATGGCAAGGGGCAACTGAGAACCGCCGCTGCTTTCGCTGCGAATCGGTTTGTCTTCGCCCAAAAGCATGATGACGAAAACAAAAAGCACCATGATGGCGCCCGCGTAAACGATAATTTGCACGGCGGCCAGAAACGGCGCTTGCAATTGCAAAAAGAAGGCGGCCAGACCTACAAAAGTGAGAACCAAAAACAGCGCCGAATAAACCGGATGGCGATTCAACACCACCATAAGCGCCGACGCGACCACAAGCAACGAAGCGAGGCCAAAAACTATTGAATCACCGTTCAAAACCGGTTCCTTTAGCGCCTCTTCCCAGTCAATTTTTTCCTACCATCGGGGCGCAATCTTCGGCTATTTTAACAATCTGTGCAAAAATGCACAAGGAAAAATAACACCGTTTCTAATCCTTATAATGATGCGTAAAACGCCAAAAATAGGTTGAAAACTGAGCGCGCCGAGGTCAGAAAAGCCGTTCGCTCGCAGTCGGAGAGTATTTGGCGTCCCCGCAAACACATTGCGGCAATTTTTCGCATTTTTTCTTCGCTGAAACAAAAAAAGTTCTACAACGCACTTTGAGGATAGTTACGCTCTGCGTTCGACAGACACATAGAGCTTATTCGGATAGCTTCTTAATCGGCTTTGCCGCTCCAACTGCCTTGCATAAGGTGCCGTTCCAATACCGATTGCGCGTTTGATCGAAAAGCAGACCACTTAAAGCCAAAATCGAAGTTTCCGCATCGCGCACCGCACCCGCAAAAAGCGGCGCCACTTCCTAAAGCCGTCATTGACTCAAGTAAGTGTTCCGCTTGGCGCCATCCCACGATGCGTTGTTGAATTGGTCTTCGAAAACGGTGGCTTGCGCCTGCGAAACGCCGCCCAAAAGCGCCAAAAACAGCGCGCTGAAAAAGAATTTTAAAATGCTATTCATAGATTTTGTCCGCGTGAACGTCGTAAAGCTCGCGGAGCGCAAGGCGCAAATCGCCGCGATGACGTTGCCACAAGGCTTCACATTCAACTTCCCAAAGTGCGGCATCGTTGCCTAAAATCTGCTGGAGAAGCTCGCGCAATAATTGCGGCGACGTGCGACATTCCAACAAAGTAGGCAAAAGTCCAGCGCGATGCGACGTAAGAAGCACGCCGCCCGCGTTTTGGCTAACGTGTTTGAAGCGTGCCCAATCGAGACGCGAAAGCTGTTCGGCGCCGTCGAGAAGCAAAATCGTATCGGGTGCGATATTCCGAATTTGCTGCCATTCGGCGCGCGAAAAGCACCGCTTTTCGCGCGAGAGGCGCAAAAATAAAGTTTCGTCGCCGCGTTTTTGAAAATGTATCGCTAAATCTTCGAGAAGTGTGGTTTTTCCGTGTCCATGTGGCCCCACAATCGCGCCGCGTCGCCCTAAATTTTCAAAACGTTGCGCTAATTCTTCGCGTGTCAGGCCCGCTTCGATAGCTTCCAAACGAAAGCGCACCTGTAAAATGCGCTCACTGCGAAAAGGATTCTCGCGGGCTTTCATAACTCACAGCATAACACGCAACTAAGTCTCAAAACGCTACGGTTGTGTTCAATTACAGCCTCATCAGTGCGTTATGATAGGAGGTGGTGGGGGAAATTAAAATCCGATTTTCGGAGGATGTTTTATGAATTTTTGCCGCAAACTTCTCGTTGTAACCGCACTTTTGGCCGGAACATTTTTGCAAACAGCCATCGCGCAGGCCGCTGATGGCCCGACGCTGCTCAAGCGCACCGTCATGGTGAAATTGCACCGTTTCGGGCGCTATTGGCCCAATCCGACGGCCAAAGAACCGCAATATAACACCTTCTGTTGGGTGCCAAACGTGCAATTTGATGTGCTGGGGCCAGTGCCCGGTGGTTCACAATTCGTCGCCGAATTCATGAAATCCGATGGCTCAGCGTGGCTTACGGCCAATATCCCGACCAACGAAATCGCTGAAGGCAATTCGGACACCTTCAAAACCGATTTAACCGATGACATTTGGGAAAAGAAGGCCGTGACGGGCATCGGCACGTTTCCGTTTCGCATTCGCTTGAAAAACGAATTACTCGGAAAAAATGACGTATTTTTCAGCGGCAAATATGAAGTCACGAAATATCCGCCGCGCGTGCCCGACCCAAAAAACAAGATGGATTTTTGCACCGTGGAAGATTGGCGGGCGCCGATTGGATTTCTCTGGTTAAACCCCAGAGATGACAACGCAAATGTGCCGCCCGTCTCGGCGCAAATGTGGTTTCGTGGCGATCCGCACGATTTAAAGGCACTGCTTTTTAAAGATGGCAAGCAACTCGCCGATGCATCCAGCAGCGAAGAACTGCTTTTGCCCACGCCGGGTAGCGAAGAGGCTTTCAACTGGACACTACGCACCTTTACTTTTGCCAAAGTGCGCGGCTTTAACAAGGACACTTCGGCCAACAATTGGGACGGTGTTTTCTTTCTCGACAAAAATCCCGGCGACTATGAAATCAAAGTTTTGCGCGACGGAAAATTGGCGCGCATGGCGAATTTCAGCGTCGGCGCCGACGGAAAAATCGCCGATAACGGCATTGCTACAAGCAACAAATTGGGCGGCATTCGCATGGTGCTGCCGGTTTCGGTTTTGGGCACCGCCGATGGCCCTTTGAAGGCTGACAATTGGAAAACACACGCCTTTTATGGCAATTCTTTGCAAGGTTTCACGGGCGCAGCGCCTGCCCCGACTGCGACAACCGTCGTCACAAGCGGAACAAAAGCCGAACCTGCGGCGCCGCCGGAAGCAGCCACCGCCACCACCACCGAAGGCGGCCCGAAGTTACTGAAATCCACGCTGGTTATTCGCGCTGACCGAATGCAGCGCTATTGGAAACAGCCGGAGACCGATAATTATTGGAGTTGGATGCCTGAAGGCCGCTTTTTTGTGCTTGGCCCCATTCCGGCGGGCACGAAATTTATCGTGGATTTCACCAAACCCGACGGCTCGGCGTGGTATTCGGTAGATTGTCCTTGCGAGGCCGCCGCCGAAAACGAAATGCGCGGCGTTGCCATTGCCGGTTCCGGCAGCCACATGGACAAGCGCGGCATCACCGATACTGGCACATTTGGCTTTAAAATTCGCTACGCCAACGAAGCCACCGGCGCCAAAGGCCAATTGATGAGCGGCAAATTCAGCGTCGAGAAATTCCACAAAGGCAACGATTTGCCGGCGTTCAAAAATCAGTTTGAATACTTCGTGAATCACGATTGGCTGCTGCCGATTGGCTATTTGTGGACGGATTGGCTGCGCGAACCCAAAGCGCCGCCGCTACACGTCAATATGTGGATCAAAAATTCCAGTTCCGACAACACCAAAGTCGCGGCCTACGTATTTTTCAACGGCAAGCAGCTTTCCAGCACCAAAGACACCGGCTCGGCGGGCACAATTAGTTCGATTCTGACTGCGGGTTCGGATGAAACCGATCCAACGTGGTATTTGTGGGATTTCAACTTTAGCACGGTGCGTGGCTGGAATACTGATAATTCGGGCAACCGCAACGATTCGCACTTTTTAGACAAAAATCCCGGCGAATACGAAGTGAAAGTGTTGTTCAACGGTTCGCTGATTCGCGTCGCCAAATTCACTGTCGGCGCCGACGGCAAAATCGTGGACAACGGCATCGTCGCCGCCAACAAAATCGGCGGTATTTCGATGATTCTGCCCGTCAAAGTGCAAGGCACCGCCGATGGCAAATGGAACGCCGACGCGTGGAAAACGCAAGCCTTTTACGGCAATCCTTTGCAAGGTTTCACCTCGCCGTAACGGGAACAAAAAACGGACGGGTCGCAGTCTATGAACTCAATTTGCAGGGAGGAATCACCATGAAAAAACGGATTGCTGGACTTGCTGTTGTGGCTTGTTGTGTGCTGACTTCGGCGGCTTATGCGCTCTATTCGGTCAACACTAAGGGCGATTGGCCCAAAAGCTGGCCCCAAGAATTGGAGCCATTGCGCAAACAATCATACACGTTTGTCGGGCCGGATGTGGAAAGCCACCACTACGCTATTGTCTTCAACAATCGCGAACAGTTTGAAGCCGCATGGCCGAACCTTTTGAAAGTCAAAACCAAAGGCGCGCCGATTTTTTTGATGCACGGGCCAAACTACTTCTTGGATGCCTTATCAGACAACAAAGTCCAAACCGGCATCGTGGTTCATTGCCCGCCTGCCAGCTTTGCCAACAATCCGGCCACGCCCGTAGGGCCGACTAATTCTCCCAATCCTCGCGAACGCTGGTTCAACACAACCTACATCGAATTGGTCGTGGACGGGGAAGTGGTAGATTTAAACCGCATTCCACTGCCCGCCGATACACCCATTATTGACGAGCGCTTCAAAGACGCCAAATAATGGGCACTTTACGCGCCTAAAACGCGAACATAACTTATGCGACGGCGCTACATAACTTATGAAGCGGCGTTGCATAACCGACAAAACGCCGTCATATAAGTTATAAGACGGCGTTTTGTCGGTTATAACGCTGCAAAATCATCCATAAAGCGCAAAACGTGGCTGGTATCGCCAAATTCGTCGCGTGGCGCGTCGGCGTTGACGACAACGCAGGGCATTTCGGCGCGGCGCGCGGCTTCGGTTCCGGCGGGCGAATCTTCAAAAACCAAGCACTTTTTTGGTGCAAGATTCAATTTTTCGGCAGCCAATAAAAACACTTCGGGATGCGGTTTGCCTTTTCGCACATCTTCGCCAGTGACAAATGCGCCGAAATAATCGCGAATGGCGAGGCCATCAATCGTAAATGCCAAATTTTTGCGGTCTCCGGCTGTGGCGACAACCATCGGCACATTTTGCGATTGCAACCAATGCAGCCACGCCGCCAAACCGGGCAACAATTTCAAATGCGGCGCGTAAATTTCGCGATAAAGCGCTTCTTTGCGTTCGCCGAGCGCGAAAAGTTCGTTTGCATCCTGCACATCGGGAAAAAGACGAGCCACGATTTCGCCGATGGTGCCGTTGACATTGCGCAAAATTTCGTCGTCGCTTTTGTTTAAGCCTTCGCGCTTTGCCCAGATCAGCCACGTTTGGCGGTGAAAATCCATGTTATCCACCAAGGTGCCGTCCATATCGAAAATCACGGCCTCGCACTGCGTGCTTTGCCAGAAGCGGGCTAACGTGTCAGATTTTTCGTCCAGTAATTTCATCGCAAAAAGTATAGGCGCGAAATCGCGTGGCATGACGTTGAATCAACTAATCGCAAAATTTCAGTCAAATCCTTTATGTCAGGTTTAGCGATGGCACAACGCATAAGGCCCCTTAAGTGTCAATCAACACGCCTGCATCTCGAAGAAATCTTGCAGGCATTTAAAGGGCACTATGAAAATCAACAATGTGATTCTGTTCGGTGTTGCGCTGGCTTTGCTGATGACTGGGTTTGCACCGAATCTTTCCGTCGCCCAGCCTCCCAATTTGCCTGCACCTAACACGGCTGTCCCTGTTGGCGATGATCCGCGTTGCGGTGTCGTTGGCGATTTCAATAGCGACGGCAAAATGGATATTGCCACCGCGAATCAAGGCTCGAACGACGTTTCGATTCTTATCGCCGATGCCAAGGGGAAATTTCAGAATGCGCCGAATTCGCCTGTTAAAGTCGGCAAAATGCCGCGTTCGTTGGCAGTTGGTGATTTTAACGGCGACCAAAAAACCGATTTAGCTGTGGGAAACAGTGCTTCCAACAGTATTTCGGTGCTTTTAGGTAACGGAAACGGGCAATTTACCGCCACTCCGGATGCGCCGTTCAAAGTGGGGCTGCGACCTATCGCGATTGCGGTGTCCGATTTCGACGGAGACCAAAAAGCGGATTTAGTGGTCGTGGATAATGGCGCCGATGATGTTTCGATTTGGCTGGGCAATGGTGCGGGCAGCTTTACGCAAGCTGCCGGTTCGCCTTTGAAAGTGGGCAAAACGCCGTTTTTCGTGGCGGTCAATGATTTAAATGACGATGGGCAGGCCGATCTTGTGGTGGCTAACAGTGGTTCCAACAACGTTTCGGTTTTAAGGGGACAAGGCGGAGGCGGTTTCAGTCCGAAGAACGATTTTGCGACGGAACTTAGCCCGCGCTGCGTTGCCGTCGCCGATTTAAATGGCGACGGCAAAAAAGACCTCGCGGTAGCCAATACCGGCGCCAATAGCATTTCTCTCTTGCCGGGCGATGGCAGCGGCAAGTTTGGCGAGGCGACTTCGCTTACCATTGGCCCCAGCCCGCGCTCGGTGGTTGCAGTTGACTTGCATAGCGACGGCAAATTGGGTTTAGCGGTGACCAGTTACGCGTCCCAAAAAGTCTTTGTGATGGTGGGCGATGGTGCAGGCAATTTTATGGCGCCTCCCAAACCCGCTTACAATGTCGGTTCCGAACCCATTTGGTCGGTGCTGGCCGATATGAACGGCGATGCCAAGCCCGATTTGGTAGTTATCAACAGCGATTCGAACGATATTACTATCCTGCTCGGCAATGGAAACAATGGCTTCAAACTGTAAGCTGAGTTTCTGTGAGATAATTTTGCTGTGCATAAACTAATTTCTCACCATGATGATTCGCCCGCTATGACGCAGGAATTGTTGGTATGGCTCACCTCGTCCGAAGCCTCACAGTGCGAAAGCCTCGTTTTTCGCGCGAATTGCACGCTGGAAGAAGAAGCCAGCAAGGCTTTGGTCACATCTGCGGCGGCAAACAGCATTCAGTCCTTGTCCTTCACCGAAATCTATTTCACGCCACAGCAATTGGAAGAATTGCTGTCCATGCCCGCGTTGACGGAATTGAACATTTGGGGCGGCGAATCTTCGGATTGGAACGGGCCAACTTATGTGTGGGACACATTGGAAACGGCACACATAGACGTTTTAGTGAACAGTCCACACGCCCAGCGATTGCGCGTTCTGAAAATCGGCAACCAGAATTTCTCGAATGTAACGGGCCTCCAACTGCGAACGGCTTTGCCGAACTTGGAAACTTTGAAAGTAGAAGGGGAAATGTATTAATCGGCGGCAATTCAGCGTTTTTCAAGGTCGAATTCATCGGCTAAAGCCGTTAATTGCGCAAAAGATTCGCGGCTTAATTCTTTGGGCGCTCTTTCTGGCAAATGCAGCAAAAGGCCATCAATTTCCGGCGATAAAGCACGCACCAAAGCGCGGCCATCTAAAATAATCGTGGGCTGTTCAGGCGCTCGCGCATAAATTGGCAAAAGCCTGCCGCCGCGACCTTTGGGGCGCTTGTTTTTCGTTTTTTCATCGGGCAGCGCCAAGCGATATTGCCCCGCTTTAGCATGGACGAAAGCGAAACTTTTATCAGCCTCTGTTTGCACCGCGACAAACCACGCGTTGCATTCCACTATGGCGCGCAAAAGCGGTGGCAGGCCTTTCTTTTGAAGCGTGACCGCGAAAATGTCCCTGATTTTCGCGTCGAACTGCGTGTGCCTCGCCTTTATTTCCGCTTCGTCTGGCAATTCCAAAAAACGTCGCAGTTTTTCGTCCATGAGGAGATTTTATATCGCTTTTTGCGCGAGTAGCAGGCCCATAATTGTCAGCGCGTCGTTGATTTCTCCCGAAAAAACCATTTGCAGCGCTTCATCCAGCATTACGCGGCGCGTGAGAAGTTGCTCGGTGCCTTCGGGCGACGCTTCGCCTTGAACCAGTTGCGTCGCTAAAAATAAGTAGCCGCGCTCGTCGCTGATGGAATTGGAAAGATGTATTTCGCCGCCGATTTGCACAATTTGCGCGGCAATTAAACCTGTTTCTTCGCGTAATTCGCGCCGCGCGGCCTCAAGTGGCGTTTCGTCAAACGGGCAGCCGCCTTCGGGAATTTCCCACGAATATTCGTTCATGGTGTAGCGAAACTGCCCGACGAGCGTAATAGTGCCATCCTCGTGCAAAGGCACCACGCCAATCGCATGGTTTTGCGGCGAAACGACACCGTAAAGGCCCAGTTTTCCATCGGGTCGCAAAACTTGGTCTTCGCGCACTTTTATCCACGCGTTTTCGTAAATCGCACGGCTCGACAGCGTTTTCCACGGGTTATCGAAGGGATTCATGGAGATTTAAGCCCGGCACGACGAGCAAAATGAAAAGCAACAATTGACGCACGCGCATAGGAAACGGAAGTCTAATTCCTTTATTCTCTTTGTTCCGCCCTCTTTTGGAAGATCACGCCATCTTCTGAACCAGTCCGCCATAAGATAGAAGATCGCGCCAGCCTTCTGAGCCATCGCGCCACAGGATAGAAGTTTGCGCCACATTCTGAAAGAATGCGCCATGCTTCTGAAAGAATGCGCCACATTCTGAAAGAATGCGCCAGCCTTCTGAGCCGTCGCGCCACGATTTAAGGCTTTGTGCCGTCGTTTTACGCATCGCGCGGGCTTCTGAGGCATCCGGCCATCATTTGGAAGTTCCACGCAAGGTTCTGAGGCATCCGCGCATAATCGCCGCGTCCAAAGGCGCCGGCTAAAATGACAATCTATGGAGCGCGGGCGTTTCGCTCGCAAAGCTCGAATGTGGGCAGGATACCTGCATTCCCTAAGCTATCTATGAAGATGATTTTTCCTCTGCCCCTTCTCGATTTTTACGGCGCGCCATTAACGGCGCTGCTTTTTGGAGTGCTATTTTTTTTGCAGTGGAAAAAGCCGTTGCGAGGGCAAAAATTGGCAGTTTGGCGGCGCACTTTTATCAATTTGGTCGTGGCGCTGCCCGGTTTTGCAATGTTGCGCCTGCTTTTGGTGCCGTTGCCGTATTTGGCGGCAGTTTGGGCGCAAAAAAATGGCTTTGGCCTCTTAAATTGGCTGCACGCGCCACTGCTTTTGAATGTAATTTGCGGCCTGATTGTCTTCGATTACGCCTATTATTGGTGGCACGTTGCGACGCATAAAGTGCCGCTGCTCTGGCGCTTTCATAACGTGCATCACACCGATTTGGATTTAGATGTCAGCACGGCGGCGCGCTTTCACGCGGGCGAAATTCTGCTGTCGGTGCCGTTTCGCATGATGTGGGCGACGCTGACCGGAATTGCGCCGCTGGCGCTACTCATTTTTGAAATTTGCTTCGAGTGCGCCACCCAGTTTCATCATTCCAATTGGCATTTGCCGCGAGGCTTTGAGCGCGCGTTAAATTTTGTGTTCATCACGCCGCGTTTACATGGCGTGCATCATTCGATTGTGCAACGCGAAGCCGATTCCAATTGGGGCACGATATTTTCTTTTTGGGACAGAATCCATCGCTCGCGGCGCGATGACATCAAACAAAACGAAATTACCATCGGCGTTCCGGCATGGCGCGATGAAAACGAACTTGGCGTTGTGCAACTGTGGAAAATGCCCTTCGGCACGCAACGCGATTGGCATTTGCCCGACGGAAGCGTGCCGGAGCGGGACGATTCTTGAGATTAATATACCTGTTGAAGGCCAATACATTGCCTTAGAGCATCGGTTATCAAAATCGCCGGGCCTCAATTGTGTAAACGGGTCTGATGATGCGGAAAACTCTATGACGACGATGACTCCCTCAAGACCTTTGCACACAACCGGTGCCACAGCGGAACTTTTCGCGGATTCCTTTGATTCCTGGATTGAGCCAGCCGAGGCGCTCTCTCATGACATTTCAGCACCGAGCGCGACCAATGCCATGAAGTGGACTGTGTGGACAGAAAACGACGCGGGCAGCGATTGGCCTGCGGAAGCTGCCGAAGTTTTTCAACCAGTGGAAACCTCGCGAAATGCCGAGCGCGCTTTGCGAGGTTTTGCCTTGTTTATCGTGGGATTAACAGGGCTTGTTTTGCTGGCTTCGCTGTTCTCGTTTGGCGTGTCAAGATTGCGCAGACCGCTGCCCCTTAGCAGTGCCCTGCCGAAGATTTCCACGCAGCAGCGGGCGAGATGGCAAAATGCGATCACGCAAAATGCCTTTGAATTCGCGCGTTTGCAGGCGAAATCGCAAGGTCACAGTCTGAGCGCCAATGAAAAACAAAGCGCGGCGCAAAAAGCGATTTTACAAACCGTCAACGCGGGCGGCCCTGATTACTCAAATTTTGCTGCCGCCAAAACTGCCGGAGCTGTAAATAATACGCTGTGGAATTTAGCGTCCCAAGGTGCGGCGCGCGGCGGCACACTGCCGATTCGCGCTGCGCATCGCGTTGCAGCAAGAACTTATTCGGCGCCCGTGCGCCACACCAGAGTGGCGCACACCAAGCGCCGCCCTGCGCCGCAAAGACACGCTGTCATTTTAGGGCGCGGCCCGGTGCGCGAAGACACAAGTTCAATTATCGTTATTCGCGATTAAAACCCTACTGAGAATCTCTTCAACACAAAGGCACGAGGACAAAAGTCTTCGTGCCTTTGTGTTTGGAAGCGTAAACTGCTGGCGTGAATTCTGATTGGGATGTGATTGTCGTTGGCGCGGGCGCGGCGGGTTTGATGGCGGCGATTTTTGCGGCTCGTCAGGCCGTAGACGGCCAATTTTCGCGCGTTTTGCTGCTGGATGGCCAAACCAAAATCGGCGCGAAAATTCTGGTGGCGGGCGGCGGGCGCTGCAATGTCACCAACGAATTTGTCGCCGCCACGCGTTTTCATAACGAAAGCGACGAAGCGGGCACAGCGCAAAAGCATCCGCATAAAACCTTCGTGGGCCGCGTGTTGCGCGCCTTTAGCGTCGAAGCGACACATCGCTTCTTCAGTGATGCCGGTGTGGAACTCAAACTCGAAGAAACCGGCAAATACTTTCCTGTTTCCAATTCGGCGCGCACCGTTTTAAGCGCGCTTTTGGAAGAAGTCGAAAACAGCGGCGCGGTTTTGAAAACCGATTGCCGTGTGACGGGAATTCGTCACGAAAAAAACTGGCAAATTCATACTTCGCAAGACGCGTTTTCTGCGCCCGCGCTTATCATTTGCACCGGCGGTTTGGCGCTTCCCAAAAGCGGCAGCGATGGCGCCGGTTATCAATTTGCGCGGCAATTCGGTCACGCGATTGTCGCCACAACGCCCGCGCTTTCGCCTTTACTGGCCCATCCGCCACGCCACGCCGATTTATCGGGCATTACGCTCCATGCGCGCTTGACTTTGCGCGTCGAAAAGCAAAGTTTAACGCGTTACGATGGCTCATTTTTATTCACACACGTCGGCTATTCCGGCCCTTTGGCGCTGAATATCTCGCGCCATTTTGCGCGAACGAAAAAGGCGAAAATTTATTTGAATCTGCTGCCGGAAGTCGAAGAAAACGTAAATTCGCGCTGGTGGCACGAATTGGTAAATGGCAACGCCAAAAAAACGTTGGTGCGTGCGCTTGCGATGTTTTTGCCCGAACGTGTAGCCGTTATGATCGCGCGCGAAGCACAAGTGGACGGGCAGAAACCTCTTGGCAAATTATCGGGCGAAGAAGCGCGCCGCGTGCAAAATGCGCTTTGCGATTTGCCTTTGCCCGTCAGCGATGTGGCGCCGTATTACAAAGCCGAAGCGACGGCGGGAGGCGTTGCTTTAAATGAAATTGAACCAGCAACCATGATGTCGAAATTGCAGCCCGGCCTGTTTTTCGCGGGCGAAGTTTGCGATGTGGACGGCTGGCTTGGCGGCTACAATTTTCAATGGGCGTGGAGCAGCGGCGCCGTCGCCGGACGAAGCGCCGCCCGCTTTGCCTTGCGCTCTTCGTGAGATTCTGAATAGAACACGGATTTCATACACGGAAACGACACAGATGAACACGGTTTAAAAGTAGGTTTGAAATCTTCCAATTTCTGTGAAAACCCTTGTCGTTTCCGTGTATGAAATCCGTGTTCTATTTATGCTCTGGCGTTTTGAATTTCTTTTGCAGGGCGTCGGCTTCTTGCATGACTTGTTCGCGTTGTTTTTCGAGGCGACTGAGGCGATGCAGCGCGTCGTAGGCGGCGTATTTGTAAACATCGCTGAGAGTTGGATAATTGAAAACTGCGTGCAGCAAAACATCAATGGTGCCGCCTTGCAGCATGACCATCATGCCAATGTGAATCAGTTCGGAGGCGTTTTCGCCGATGATGTGAATGCCAATTAGTTTTCTGTCTTCGGGCGAGAGAATCAGCTTCAACATTCCCGACGTGTCGCCGATAATTTGGCCGCGCGTGTTGTTGCGATAGTAAGCGCGGCCCACTTCGTATTCGATGTCTTTTGTGAGGCAATCTTCTTCGGTCAGACCAACCATTGAGGTTTCGGGAATGGTGTAAATGCCATACGGCAAAAGCGGCGCGAGTTTAGATTTGTATTTCAAATCGAAGGCGTTCACCATAGCCACACGCGCTTGTTCCATCGAGGTGGAAGCCAAAGCCGGAAAGCCAATCACATCGCCCGCTGCGTAGATGTGCGGCACGTTGGTGCAGTAGTTTTCATCTACGACAATCAGACCGCGCTTGCCGGTTTCGACGCCCGCGTTTTCCAGTTTTAAATCGGCGGTGTTGCTTTGCCTTCCAGCGGCATAAAGCAGTTTTTCGGCGACAAAAGTTTTGCCGTTTTTTAGTTGCACCGTGACGTTGTTCGCTCCCGGCGTGATGGCGTCGTATTCCACGCCCAACTGCAAATTGATGCGCCAACGGTTGCGCATTTGGCGCATCAAAATGTCCACGATTTCGCGGTCGAGATTGGCCAAAAGTTCGGTGCGCCCGTCAATCAAAGTCACGTCTATGCCCAGCGCCGCGAAGATGGATGAATACTCGCAACCGATAACGCCCGCGCCGATGATAATCATGCTCTTGGGAATGCGATCCAACCACAAAATCGAGTCGCTGTCGTAAACGTTTTCGTGGTCAACCGGCACGTTATCGGGATGATAGGGCGAGCTGCCCGTCGCAATGAGAATCACTTCGCCGTGCAATACAATGTCATGCCCGGCGGTGTCCACGATGAGTTCGTGCGGCGCGTTAAACCGCGCCGTGCCACGATAGCGATCAACGTTGTGCCAGCGCAGGTTTTCTTCGATTAAGTCCCATTCTTTTTCGACGACTTCACGCTTGCGCTCCATGAAATCGGCGACGGAAATATCGGGCTGCAAACTGACGCTCACGCCATGCAAACCACGCTGCCGGAAGCCCGATAAATGCAGCGCGCTTTCGCGCAGCGTTTTGCTGGGAACAGTGCCGGTATTGACGCCCGCGCCGCCGACAACCACTTCGCGCTCGATAAGCGCCACGCTTTTGCCGAAATACGCCGCCTGCGCCGCGCCTTTTTCCCCCGCTGGGCCGGAGCCAATCACGATTAAATCGTAGCTTCGCATGAGATATTTTAGATTTCCTTTGAACTCTGAGTATGGCTAAACTGCAAGATGGCTCACAGGAGAAATAATATGAAGACCTTTGCGAGTTTCAGTTTGGTTTTGTTGCTTGGCGCGGCTGCGTTTGGTGCCGATGCGCCCGTTGCGACTGTCGCTCCGCAGGAAATTCCTGAATTGTTGCCGAAAAAGACCAATCAAACCACGGCTGTCATCAAATTGCACTATGTGAAACCCACTTTAATGGTGCAGTGGCTTGATGCGAAAAATCATCCAGAAACTATGATGGATTGCGGCGGAATCCGCACTACCTCAGGTGTATTTCCAAAAACGCAAACTATTTTTGACCTGCCGGAAGGCATAGACAATTTAGTGGCTATTGAGCAGCAGAACAGTGTTCTGGCTCACGGCACCAACGAAGCGGTTAAACAATTGAAACAACTCATTGCGTTGGTAGATCAACCACGCAAAACCGTGGAATTGGAAGTCGCGCTTTATACAACGGATTTAGAAACGGTCAAAAAACTAAATTCTTCGGTTGTTCCTCCGGCTTCAACAGACAAAACGCCTTTGGCTGTAAGCGACACTGCGGTAGGCCTAATTTTCCTGAGTAAAAAGAACGTTTTTGAAGAAGCCGTCGCTCGTGGTCAGGCGCAATTGCTAAAAACCGAAAAGTTACGCGCTTTGAATAATCTTGCGATTTGCAGCGAAACTAAATTTCCCATCAACGATGCGCTACAATTGTCCACTTTTCAAATAAAATTGGTGCTGACTATCAACGGCGATGGGACAATTACCGTTTTAGCACAACCCTCAATTCAACAAACCAAAACGATTGAAAACCAAGAAGCGCCCGCTTATTCCAACTCCATGGTAAATACCGTTTTTATCGCGCGCGACGGTGATACAGTCGGGTTATCGCTCGGCACAGGGCAAGATAAAACGCAAATGTGGCTTTGCCTGATTACACCACGCCTCGTGAAGGAAAACGCCGTCTCTCCTCAAAAATGAAGTTTCTTTTTCGCCCAGCGCGCTTGGTGGCAAGCACCGCCACAAGCGCGCTTCTTTTTGCTTCACTCTCTGGTTGTTCGCCGCAATGGATCAAGGACAAAGTGAAAGAACGTGTCGCGGCACGACGACAGGCGCGCAAGAAAAGTAATATTCCCACGCGTCTCGAATGGCGTTCGCGACCCGAAATGCCCAAAGCCGCTTTGCCCGCGCTATGGAGCCTCAAAGTGCTGGATTTGCGCACTGATAAGGACAATCCAAAAGGTATTGTCACCTACGATGCGCCGCACGCTGTGGCGATGCATTTGTTTGTTATCTCGCATGATGGCAGCCAATACGCGCATCTTTATCCCGAACCGCGCGATTACGGCAATTTTTTGGTGCGTCCGGTCATTCCGCGCGCCGGTTCGTATCAGTTTTTCGTAGATTTCATGCCGATTGATGGCTTTGCGACAATGCATTCGCAAAAGTTCATCGTATCCGGCGAGAACGCCTTGAAAACGCAAAAATTCTGGCCCGACAAAGCGCAAGATGGCTGGCTGGAAAAGCAAGTGCAAGCGCGCGAAGAGCAAAGTTTCGAGCCGAAAAGCGATGCGCCCTTTTATATTGTGCAATTGCAAAATATCAACTGGCAAACTAAGCAAAAGTTAAAATTCAAAGCGCGCGTTTTGGATTCAAACAATGTGCCGCTGACCGATTTGCAATTGCATTTAAACGGCGCCGCTTATGGCGTGGCAATAAGAGAAGATGGCGAACAATTTGTGCGTTTGGAAGCGGCTTCGCGCCCCGAAAAAGCCATCGAAACCACCTTTAGCGGCACTTTTTCGGCGCCCGGACTTTATAGAATCTGGCTGGAATTTCGCCACGCAGATAAAGTCATCGTCGCGCCGTTTACAATTCGCGTCGCGCCGGGCACAGCCGCCAAACGCAAATGAGGCGTGCGACTTGCAGAAAACTTTTGCCCGGTGAGAATCATGAAAAAATTATTCGGAGATTTCGTTGGCGGACGCGGCGCGACAGGATTGCTTTTGCTGCGTTTGTTTGTCGGCGCGGCGCTGATGATGCATGGTTGGCCGAAGATTCAGGCGCCGTTTAGTTGGATGAATAAAATGCCCAATCATCCGCCTGCGATTTTGCAAGCCTTGGCCGCTCTTTCCGAATTCGGCGGCGGCTTGGCGTTGATTTTGGGTTTGTTTACGCCCTTAGCGTGCTTGGGCATCCTTTGCACGATGGGATTTGCCATTTTGACGGCGCACAAAGGCCAGCCGTGGATTAGCACCAATCCCAAAGATCATCCTTTTGAAGCCGCTTCGTTTTATCTGGCAATGGCCGTCTTTTTCCTTATCGCCGGCCCCGGCGTGCATTCGCTGGATGCCAGCATTTTCGGAAAACGAAAATAGAACAAAGGAAACAAAACCAAAACGCGCCGGAGAATTTTCATTTTCTCCGGCGCGTTTTGGTTTTTCTACTCACCGACCACTGCCCACTACCATCACGGGTGCGGCATATAATAATCGCGCGAGAGTTTTTCTTTCACGGGTTCTGTGCCTACTTGCGCGATGCGATAGGCTTCGGAAACGGTGCCTTTTTTGCGCGATACGATGCGCGTTTCGACCTCAAACTGGCCTTTGCGCGGCTGTGTGCTGAGAAGGCGCGCATGAAAGCGGCTGTTTTTCAAAAAAGTCTGCACGTAAATCGGCGCGCCGGTGTTGTTTTTAAAGCGAAAATCCTTGCTGCCCCAATAAATCGCGGCATCGCGCGAAGCGGGCACATAATTAACGCGAAACATATGCGGGTGGCGCTCAACAATCGGCAAACCGGCCAGCAAAGCGGCGTTGTAAATGGTGCTGGAACACTGGCAAATGCCGGAGCCAACGCCGCTGACAATCTGGCCCGATACGAACATTTTAGCTTCTTTCCAACCGTCTGCGGCGTTGCGCGGGCCAATCGCCTTATTGGCCGAAAACGTGGCGCCTGCGGGCACAACTTCGCCATTGACGAGTTTCGCGGCCATGCGCAAATTGTTGGTGCGCCCGCGAATTCCTGCATCGTAACGCGAGGAAAATTCGGCTAAAACATACGGATATTTTTCTACGCCGCTGTCGGCGTTTTTTGCGCTGTTTTGCGGCTTTTTCAGGCCCGGAACGCGCAAAATAACCAATTTTACATCCGATTGCGACGGCGTCGCTTCGACAGCGACTTTGAGGCGCAGGGCCGAGCCATCAATAGCCACATCTGCGTCTTCGATCTTGTCAGCGACAGCGCGCATTAGAATCTTGGCGGCTTCTAAATCCACTTCATAACGAAGTGGCACATCGCCCTTGTTTTGCCGCGCTTTGATGAGCAAATCTTTGTAAGGAATGCTGATGCCCGCTTGTTCGCGCGTGGCCGTCCATTTTTTTACGCCGTCATCAAGAACAATTTCTTCCTTGAGTTTGGGGTCGAAAGTCGCTTTGATTTTTTGATAAGCGGCCAAATCGGACAAGCCATAAATGTTCACGCCGCCGATACTGGCTGAAGGCGTTTTTGGAGGCACATTAAGGGGCGGGTTGTCGGGCGTGACGATAATCACTTCGCCCGCTGGTTGTCCGGCGCGCACCGGCGGCTGATTGAGCCACACCGGGACATCGGTGTTGACTTTCACATCGGAATCGGGCGCTTTAGTGGGCGCCGTTTTGGGCGCTTCTTTGGGTTTTTCTGGCGCGGCAGGCGCGGGCAACTCTTGCGCAAAAGCGATTTGAGTGCTGGCTAAAGTAACAACAGTGATGAAACGAAATTTTGGAAACAAATTCGACGACCTCGGCAAATAAAAATTCAATGATAGTTTGGCGCAAATGGAGCGCCGCGCAACCATAGATTGTGAAACAAGGTTATAATCCTTGCCTTAGAGTCTGTCTTCACGCTTTCAAGAAAAAGTGTTCCAGAGTGCGGCGAACGCTGATTACGGCAGAAATTCGGCAAAAATAGCAGAAAAATAGAAAGAAAAGTGGATGCAAGCAGCGAAATCGTTGAGAGAAGAACCGT
>JANMKN010000249.1:0-5312 GCA_031372065.1 Abditibacteriaceae bacterium
ATTGCCAAATTCACGAAAATGATTGGAGAAAAGAATCTTCAAATCAAGGTTTCGGAAACCACGCTCGCCGCCACAGTGGAAGCCTTCAAAGAGGCATTCCCCGACGAGGACTTAAAAGTTGTTGTGCAAAATCAGCAACAGTCGCCGTATTAAGTCGCCGTGAAAACCACTCTTCGTCTTGCCTTTGCGAGGTTAAACCATGCCCGATCTCTACGACATTCCTTACAACATCTCTGCACTTGACGATGCAGACATTTTCGCGCCTGCCGTGGGCGATATGTTGATCTACAGCGGGGAAAATAAATGGAGGAATGTCGAAACCGGCGATTCGGGTCAGGTTTGGACAGCGCAAGGGCAAGGCGAAGAACCCGGTTGGGCCACGATCAACACAACCGAAATTGCTAATGCTGGTGGGCGTGTTTTGGTTGACGGCAGTGGCGGTATTGCGCTGTCACCGGCAAGCGGTCAAGCGACAACAGTCAACGGTATTTTAAAGGTTGATGCCGGTTCGCCTACGTCTCCATTCTCAATTCGCAGAATGGGAATTTACAATTTCCGATTAACGGCAGGACACAATAATTACGAGCCAAATAGTGGCGGGTATCTCGATTTGTGGTCTCCCGAATGGGGGGCGCAAGCTACTACTTTAGCGTCACGCGGGAATGTGGTGTTAAAGCCAGATTTGAGCGGCTACTATCCAAACACCTACAAGGTCGTTGCTCACGAAACCCTAAGCGTCCAACTCGCCTCTGGTCAAACAGCGAACGGCATAGAGCAGAGAACATTTGGCGATGTTGTGAATTTCAGCGTGTCTCCTGCGGGCAACCTCACTGCTGCTGCTGGCATGTTCAGCGGACAGGTAAGTTTTGACTATCAAGGCGACGGAGGCAGTTCATCGAATTTCAGCACAATGGCCGGAACGCAGCGCTATGTGTGGGCCGACGGTGGTAACAACGCTCTAAGGTTTGGCGTTCCCGCTAATCCGTTTTGTTTTTGGTATGGTGCCAATGAGCAGAGGATGAAATCAACTGCTATTCTCACATGGGGTTACAGCACGCCCGACGGAGACGCCGTAGTTGGGGTTGGACGCTACGCAAACGATGTTCTTGAAGTGAATAGTGGTGTATTGCATGAGTTGCGCGACCTGAAATTACGCAACCTCACTGCTGCTGCTGGCATGTTTACGGGTGCGATAGCGGCTAACTCTGGTGGCGTTCCTGCGAAGATGATGGGCTTTCCGGATGCCCCTGCCACGTTCAGTGGCGTTTGGCTAACTGGCAGCACGCCTGACGGAGTGAATTACAGTTTAGTTGGCGGTAACAACGCAACGTATCTCAACGCATACAGTAATGTTGGAATCTGCGTTCAAAATAATGAAATCGTGACGATTAACAACGGCGCTGTTAAGTTCAATCAACGCTCCTACCTCATGGCCCCTTCATCGGCGCCTTTGGACGGCAATATCTCACTTGGACAGGTTTCGATGTGGCACAACGAGGCCACGAGCAAAATTGCCTTTCGTGCGCGTCGGAGCGATGGCGTCTATGTAACAGGAGAGGTGCCAGTATCGTGATGAAATTCCTGTTCTGGCTATTTCCTGTTTTGGGCGAGGCTGAGAAAATCTGTGAATTGGCGCATGATCGCGAGGGCGAAAAACAATGAGCTACTTGAAAATTCTCACCTTGGCCTTGCGCTACGACGACTTAAATCTATCAGCACAAGTGATGGATTTAACTGGCGTTGATTCGGGCGATTTAATCACCGAAATGATTGAAGCTGGTGATGAGCCAGACGGCACCAGCTATTTCATTCGCAAGCTGGGCGGCGACTATCAACTGAATCTGACTTTGGATGACAGCTTTCAGGGTTGTGTGAAAGTTGCAAATGTGGACACGGGGCGCAGCTATGGTGAAGTAGCTATCAATCTACCGCTTCTCACCACAGAGCAAGTCGAAACATTGAACCTCGCCGCAGAGCGATTAGTTGCAGTGCCCGGCGCACCAGAAACGCCTGTTTTCATCATTCCCGAACCCGACACGCCCGGACTGGTGAATGTGCTGTGCCGGGCAGGTGATTTTGGCACACCGCGCAATGGGACGGCTTTCACGTTCCGTCTCACGAGTAAGCAGGCGTTTATTGGCGAAGAGTTTCAGGTAGCGCGCCAACGCGAAAAGAAAACAATTGACGGCAGTTGCCTTGTCCCTATTCTTCCCAGTGCTGCGTTGACGGCTAACGGATTCAATCCAGCCACTTATGATGTCTTGGTCAACAAAAACAAAGTGGGCACTGTGACTGTGCCAGAAACTGGAGGCTTGCTGAAGATGGTCAATGGAGCATTAGTCATTGAGGAGGCGGTGTAAATGCCACTTCCTCTTCTTCACTACGAAATTGTCCACCACGCCCCTGCCAATGCCGCGCAAATGTGGATGGAAAGTTTTCGGTTTGCGGGCGAAAACTACGCGGGTGTGCAAACCAGCGATTTTACAGCAACTGAGTTGTCATGGGACAATGGCGATCCGGCCTATGCGCCGCCCTACAGCGTCGCGGCGCGTGCCATTCCGACGCGTGGTTATGGCCGCTGGATTGGGCCGGGCAAAAGCCATTTGCGACCCGGCGAAGTGAATGTTCTGGCTTTGGATGACAGCACGGCTGCTCTTGAAAAAGTCGGACACGACGAATTGGCGCGCGTGAATGACGCGCCTGAAGGCGGTGCCCTGCTGCGTGCTTCGTGGACTCGGTTTAATCCCGGCACGGCGCAGGCGAGTGGTGAGTTGCAACTGATTTTGCAAGCGGCCTCCACAGGTGACGTTTTGCATGAAGCACTGGCGCTCTCCTATCAGACACTGCATTACGATTTGCCTGCCCTGACCGAGGATGCCATTTTATGGCTGCGCTTTGAAAACATTCAACGCGGCTGGTCTTTGCCGCCCGATTATTTGAGCGTGCGCGGTTTTTCGTCCGTGCCCGACAAGTTCAAATACAGCGAAACTGTCGCACCCTCCGGGTCGGTGAATTACGTTTGGGATTACGAGGCTGATGTCGGCAGGCGTCCCAGCAACGCCGCTCATCCCTTCTATGCACTCGAACATGAGGCGTTTTTGGCGGGCACCTTGGTGCATCGCGGCGCATGGACACAATATATCGTGGACGCCGCAAGGCAGGGCGGTTCGTGGTCGGCCCTGCGCATTAAAATCGGCGCCGGGGATTTCGTTGTCGGCGAAGATTTTCAACCGGCGCCGGGGCCAGTTTTGTATGAATTAGCCGAGGAAACCACGCGCCTCGCTGTGAGCATTGACCCGCTGGCTTTGTCGGTTTCGGCGGTGCCGCAGCGCACGCCACTACGTTTTGGCGATAATGCCGGGAAATGTCGTCTCGGTGGCACCATCTGTTCACGTAACGGGCCACTGCCAGCGTATTGGGATTTTCATCCGACGACGGCGATCAATAACCTTTTCGCCACACTGCTGGGAACCAGCACAAGCACATATGTCCATGTCTGCGAGGCTTCGCTTTCTCCTATTGTCAGCGATATTTTGGAAATTGCGCCCGAATTACCAGAAACGCGCTCGACGGAACTGCTTTTAACCCACGCTTTTTTGCATGAATTTGTGCCCGATGCCAGTGAGATCACCGAAGCGCTGCCCGGTTTGCCTCGTGTCACACTCGGCCATCCCGGAGGGCGCTGCTTACGTCAGGACGGACAGGGCATTGGCATCAAAGGCACCAAAATTCGGTTTTTTACCGAATCATTTAATCAATTCGGCGCGCACGTTGGCGGCAGTAAATTCGTGCAGTTTTACAACACGATGCGCGAAGTGGATTTGCATCAGCAAACGCGCACCGGCAATGGCACCTGTTTCCACGGCGATAACTGCGCGGAGATGTGCTGGAATTCGCTTTATGGCTGGGTTCAAGATAACCCATTCGCTCATCCCACAGCCAAGCAATATTTGGCGGTGATGAAAAGCGGCGTTTGGGACGACAGTGGTCTTGCATCTTTTGATGCCAATAGTTATTTGTGGCAACGCTTGCGCGCGCTGGAAACAGAGGAAGGTATTCGTTTGTTGGCCGCCGGCAAGGCTGCCAATAGCGAAAAACCTTTGTGGGGAGTGAGTGATGGCAGGCATTTTCGCGACGCGTGGCTGCCGTTTCGAGCGCGGCGTTTGACGCGCGTTGTTGATGAAAACGGCGAGGAGTGGCTTTACGCCGTCGGACGTTTTGTAACGCAGGCCGAAGACGGTTTGTATGACGTGGCTAACCACTGGAGCGTCATTCGAATCAGCGGAGATTGGGGTGAAATCGTGCGCCGAATGGGACGCAGGGTTCGGCGAGGCGGGCGCGTTTACTTTAGACCTTGCCGCTGCCGAAAACGCCGGAATAGACGTTGAAAAACTGCCCGCGTATTTGTGGTGGATTGTGGACGCCACGCAACCGGCGGGCGGCTACTGGGTTCGCGGTGAGGCAGTGCCCACAGGCGAGCGTATGTATTTGGTTTTGTCGGTTGATGAAAGTTTGATTTCTTACGCGCCGCCGTCCGGCATGAAGCTGCCCTATGACCCGCTGGTGTGGTGCGGGTTTTGTTTCATGGTCTATCAAGATGGCGGCATTGGCAACGATTACTGGCCGCCCTTGCCGTGCTGCGAGGATGCTGGCTGCGTGGTCGAGCCGCCGCCACCACCGCCCCCTTCAGACATTTGCGTGTTCTGGGACAATGATTTGCGCCGCTTTGCCGTGCCGCTTTCTGAGGCCACGACTGCCGGCTTCGATGAAGAGGATTTTCCTGATTTTTTGATTTGGGTTGAAGATGCCGCCTACCAAACCGGCGGCTACTGGGAAAACGCGCTCAGTGCGCCACTGGACGAGACGCCTTATTTGGAACTTGGCCTCGAAGACGATTTGATTATCTACGCCGTCGGCGAAGGTGTGGTTTTGCCTTACGAGCCGCTTATGTTCGACAAGGTTTGTTTTGAAATCGGCGGTAGCGTTCTGCCACCACAACCAAGCACGATTTACTATCTGGTCGAGCAAAAAGAAATCGAAGTCCGCGCGAGCGGGCCGTGGACGACAATTCAGGTCAGCGACACCACGCCGGTGGATGCCTACCATCGCCTTCGCCAGTTGCGCATGATCGGGCAATTCATTCCTAATCTGTGGATGCGCATTGATAGCGACGAAGCGCCAGACGATTTATCCACCTACACCATCCGCGTGCCGTGGAATGAGCCATTTTTCTTGCCGCGCGAGGCGCAAAGCAAAATTGAAGTCGTGGCACTTTATGTCGGAAGCATCGGCGCCGAGCCGGTTTTTGAAAC
>JANMKN010000251.1:0-5090 GCA_031372065.1 Abditibacteriaceae bacterium
GGAAGCCATTCCCGGCGTGGCTTTTCGCAAAGAAGGATTGCCTTTCGCTACGCCGCCCGCGCCGACGATTCGCTGTCTCGATGCGTATCGCGTCGGCTGGGAATTGATTGATTTTGAAAAATACAGCTACTGGGGCGAAAAACGCGCGGTTGTGGTGCAGTTTTCGCGTGGTTGCCCGCATTTGTGCAACTATTGCGGCCAGCGCGGATTTTGGACGCGTTGGCGTCACCGTGACCCGGTAAAATTCGCCAAGGAACTGGCGTGGCTGCACCGCGAACACGGCGTCGAAGTCGTCAATTTTGCCGATGAAAATCCGACTTCGTCACAAAAAGTGTGGCGTGAATTTCTCGAAGCCTTGATTGCCGAAAATGTGAATCTCACCATCGTCGGCTCCACGCGCGCCGATGATATTGTGCGCGACGCCGAGTTTTTGCACTTGTATAAAAAAGCGGGCGTGGCGCGCTTTCTGATGGGCATGGAAAGCTACGACGAAGCCACGCTGCAAAAAATCCGCAAAGGCGGCACGACGATGAAAGACCGCGAAGCGATAAATTTATTGCGCCAACACAATATTCTTTCGATGGCAACATGGGTTGTTGGTTTCGAAGAAGAAGCCGACCGCGATTATTATCGCGGACTTCGCCAATTGCTATCTTACGACCCCGACCAAATTCAAGTGATGTATGTCACGCCGCACCGCTGGACGCCGTATTTTCGCCTCGCGGCGGATAGGCAAGTCATTCAACTTGACCAGAAAAAGTGGGACTACAAGCATCAAGTTTTAGCCACGCGCCACATGGCGCCGTGGCGCGTGATTTTGTGGGTCAAGTTCATCGAAATCGCCGTGCAACTGCGCCCGCAAGCCTTGTGGCGCATGGTCGCGCATCCCGAAAAGGGCATCCGCGATTGCGTGCGCTGGTATTATCGCGTTGGGCGCCGCGTGTGGTTTCATGAATGGACGAATTTCCTTTTCCATGAACGCCCCCAACACTTGAAAAATGGCCCGACTCTCGCCCAATTCTGGGGCGCACCGCAAGACGCTGAAGAAAACGCCTTACAAATCCCCGCGCGCGGCAAACTCATCGCTTTACAGAAGTGAAAACTAATCATGGCACGCGCCAAAGGTTGACGATGCCGTCACTACTGGCAGTAGCCAATAGGTTTTCTTTAGAGGAAAAACTAACCGCGCGCACAGGCACTTTTCTCTTGTCCAAAACCTTCACTAATTTGCCCGTCTTCGTTTGCCAAATGCGAAAGGTTCTATCACTTGCGGTTGCGAATAAAGCACCATCCTGTGAAAAAGAAATTGCAAAAAGCGAATCCCAATTCTGTTCCGTAGGCACCCAAGTGCGTGCGTAGATTTTTTTACCCGTTGCGACATTCCATAACGCAAAACCAAGCCTTTCTTCATACTTGATGGCGGGGTTTCGCGCGGGCATATATCCAGCCATCGCAATTATTTTCCCATCCGGTGAAAACATAGCTGTTTGCATAGCATCGCTGCGCCCCAATTCTCGATAAACCTTGCCCGATATTACATCCTGAATTGTCATTTCTCGCCGGTTGTAATGTGAAAGAACGAAATAATTTTTCTCGTTAGGAGAAAACGCGATAGGGCCGGGGAAAAACGGCTCCCGACATCCAAGAATTTTTCCCGTCTTTACTTCCCAAAGCCAAGTGCCTTGTTCAGAACCGCCACCAGCCACATATCTTCCCGTTGGTGAAATTGCAATGTAATCGTGCCAGTTTTCGGCTTGATTCCTCAATGTGCGCCGCAATTTCCCGGTGCGCGGATTCCAAACTTGGAGATGGTTGAAGCCATGTCCGTTAACAGCTAAACACCGACTATTCGCCGAAAATGTCATGTGATAGGGATACACAATGCGCGACAATTTGTGCATCAAACGCCCCTTTCTCATATCCCAAATTTCAACTTGGGCAGATTCTTGGTCAATTTCGCGGGCGACTGCGCACAAACTCAAATCGGGTGCGAAACAAAGTGCTTTCACTGGCCCTTTTACTTTAAAACTGCGCACAGGCCGCGCGAATCCGTAAGAAGAAAATACGAAAACGAGCGTAATCATCCACAACTTGATATTTTTCATTTCCATTTTAGATACGGCATCGCTATTCTACGTTGTATCTCTCAAGTCAAATGCGAAACCAAAAAACAGGGCACTGTCGAATAAAACGCCATGAAAAAATTATTCTTCGTGTTGTTGGCTGTTTACTTTTTCGTTACGGGTGCGGATGCGCAAAACGCGCGGCCTAATGTGCTGTTCATTGCCGTGGATGATTTGCGGCCTGAATTGGGCTGTTACGGCAATAAAGTCGTGAAGTCGCCGAATATTGATCGCTTGGCGGCGCGCAGCATGGTTTTTACGCGCGCTTATTGTCAGCAGGCAGTGTGCAGCCCATCGCGCAGTTCGCTGATGACAGGACGGCGGCCCGATGCGACCAAAGTATGGGACTTGGAAACGCATTTTCGTGCCGCGTTGCCCAATGTTGTGACGCTGCCGCAGCATTTCAAGGCTAACGGCTATCATTGCGCGGCTTTAAGCAAAATTTATCATCATGGCTTTGAAGATGGACGTTCGTGGAGCGAACCGCATTGGTATCCGAGCGGCCAGAAGGTTGATACCGATTTAACCAATTACCAAAAGCGCATCGTCCAAAACGTGGGCGGTGGCGTGCGTGAATATTCGCCGGGCAATCAGCCAAAAACAGTGGGTGCCAAAGGCCCGGCTTATGAAGTCAGCGCGAAAAGCGACGATGAATTACCCGATGGATTTACCGCTGCCGAAGCCGTGAAACGATTGCACGATTTGAAAAATAAAAATCAGCCGTTCTTTTTGGCGGTTGGTTTTCTCAAGCCGCATTTGCCGTTTGTAGCGCCGAAAAAATATTGGGATTTATACAACCCCGACAAAATTCCCTTGCCTTTCACCGACAAATTGCCAGACGGCGCGCCCGAATTCGTTGGGCACAACAACGGCGAGTTGCATTCATATAAAAATGTGCCCCAGGGTAACCCGATTCCCGCTGACTACGCCAAGACTTTGCGACACGGTTACTATGCCTGTATCAGTTACACCGATGCCCAAGTCGGGCGCCTTTTGGATGCGCTCGACAAAGAAGGATTGGCGCAGAATACCATTGTGGTTCTGTGGGGCGACCACGGTTGGCAGCTTGGCGATCATGGTTTGTGGCACAAGCACACCAACTTTGAATTGGCAGCGCGGGCGCCGCTGATTCTGAGCGTGCCGAATCAACAAAACAAAGGAAAAAGCAGCGCCGCGCCGGTGGAATTTGTGGATGTTTATCCGACATTGTGCGACCTTGCCGGATTGCAAGCGCCCGCCGGTTTGGAGGGCGTCAGTTTGAAACCTCTCCTTGAAAATCCAATTGCCAAAGTGAAACCGTTCGCCATCAGTCAATATCCGCGTGGCGGGCCAAATGGCGCGCCGCTCATGGGTTATAGCTTGCGCGACGAGCGCTGGCGCCTGACTTTGTGGCGCGACCGCCGCGATGGAAGCATCGCCGCCACGGAACTTTATGATGAGCAAAACGATGGCGCCGAAACGAAGAATATAGCCGCAGAGCAGCCGGAAATTGTCAAGCAACTCAGCGCCTTTTTGCAGCCGACTTTTGCCGCCGCGCCGCCCTTTGGCGGCAAAAAAATCGCCGTTGAAAACAAACCTGACCGCGAAGCGATGTTTGCGCGCCGTGATAAAAATGGCGATGGAAAATTAACGATGGAGGAATTCTTAATCGGCCAACCCGACCCGCAAGAAGCGCCCAAACGCTTTCCGCGTTTTGATGTCAACAAAGACGGCACGCTTACCAAAGAAGAATTCGTCACGGCTGGCGGGCAGAATAAATAGGGGCGTTTGTCCACGCCCAAACTGGGGTCCTTACAAGAATCCAATGGAAAGTAGGGGAGGAATTACTCTTATGCAACTGCAAGACAATGAAATTCGCCAACTTGGTCACGGCGCCGTGTTATTAGCCATTACTAACGCGCTTTTGTTATGGGCTCTGTATGGTCGGGTGGATAGTTATGGGCATTGGCTGACGATTATTGGTAGTCATCGGCTTTATCCAATTCCATGACTCGCTTGGCTTATGGCCATGGTGCCGACCTTGGTTTCGGCGTTGTGTGGCTTGCTCGTGCTTGCCCAGACAATAAATGAAGAGTTTCTTGCCGTGTGGTTTGGGGCCGCAGGTTTCAATTTGGTGGTTCTTTTACTGGGAGGGCTTCTCAATGTATTTGTGGGTCTTATTCCTACCGTTTTGGTCATTTTGCTTGGTATTGTAGTGTTATCGCGAACCACAAAAATGCCTCTCGCGGTTTTTGAAGGTTACCTCGTCAATCTGAGCGCGACAGTTTGTCTTGGATTTTTAGGCATTGCATGGGGTCTGAGTGGCCTATAAAGCGAACTATAGATTGTTAGCTTATTCGCAAATTTGATTTATCCTCGATAAGATGTGGCTTCATAGTCAGTGCGCTTCAAATTTTCCACCGTAGGAGAATGTATCACCGCTGGCGGGCAAAATAAATAGACGCTTGCCTCGCATCAAAAAAGAAAAAGCCGCTTCTCTCGTTGAGAAGCGGCTTTTTACAACATTACAGCAGATACGTTATCCGTAAATAACGGATTGGGGCCGGGATTATCCGTGCCGGGGGTCATAATGAGGTTGGGGTGATTAACTGGCGACGCGTCTTTACGAGAAACGCTCAGAATGGCCTGCTGCTTGCGGCGGGGATGAATGAGTGCAGCGGCGTAGCCGCTGGACAGAGCGTATTGGTTAGAATAGTGCTGTTTGGGAATACGAAACGACGGCGTTTCTGGACAAAGTGCTGACTTTCGCCTGTGTGATTCTCTTCTTGCAATGGCAGCCCCATGGCATCATTAAGACATTTTTAGGTTTTAATCTGGATACTTTGCAAGGGCTTTGTTGCATGAATGCAAAAAGTGGTCGTGATTTGTCCTAACGGCCCCGTCGGGGCGGTTCAGACTGCATAACTGTCCGGCATTCCCAGACTGGTCATCTGGTTTAAGACAGCGCAGCGGATGAACGACTCAGTG
>JANMKN010000255.1:0-51542 GCA_031372065.1 Abditibacteriaceae bacterium
CCCCTCTCCCCGCGCAGCGGATCGGGGGAGAGGGGCCGGGGGTGAGGGGCTTAAGTTCATGCCTATGGGAGCGCGGGCGTCTCTTTCGCATTTAAATTTTGCGGGCGCGGCGCCCGCGCTCCATAACGGTTTTCTGTTCCTTAAAACCCGCTACGCGGCGCAGGCGCACTTTCGCCGGGTTGCACGATAATGACATCGTCGTCGTTGCTGTGTCCGCGCGACCTTGTGCCGTCCGAATGAATAATCACATCGCTGCGTTCTTCAACTTGTGGAACGGGAGATGTGGAGGTCTTGGGTGGTGGTGAAGTGGTGCGTTCTCCGGCATCGGCGGCGGGTTGGTCAAGCCATTGCCCATCGTCCGCAGGCGTGCGCGAAGTTGGTTTGTCCCGGCTTTGCGAGCCATCAAAACCCAGATCGCCGCGTTTGGCGCGCGGTTTGTAATCGTCGCCTAAAATGCGCGTTTCGGTGGCTTTTGGCACATGAACATAGCAAGTTTCTTGAGGCACGCCGCTGGCGACAGAATAAACCATAACCCGTGTTGACGGGCAGGCGCTTGTTGCCACAAGGCCCGTTTCGTCGCACAGGCGCACGCGAATGACCTTCATGTTTTGCTTGGCGCTTTCGCGGCTTTGTTCGGTTAGGCGCGCATCTTCGATCAAATCTTCGGTTTTATTGCGTTTCTTCCAGAAGTCGGTGGCCTGCTCCATATAACGGCGCCATACCGGAGCGCACCATTTGCCACCCGCCGAATTGCCGCCCAAATCGCGCGGCTTATCGTAACCAATCCACACGCCTGCCACGAGTTTGCTGGTGGCGCCCATAAACCACACGTCTTTGTTGGAACTGGTCGTGCCGGTTTTCCCGATGACATCTTTGGCGAAATTGGCTTTCCTTCCGGTGCCATCGGTCACAACATAACGCAGCATTTGCCACATTTTTTCGCCGGCGTCCTTGCTCATTACACGCGAGCCGCGCACCGGATGAGCGTGATCTATCAGCAATTCTCCGGTGGCGCTTTCCACGCGCTCCACGGGTGTCGGCTCGGCGCGCAAACCCTTTGTGGCGAATACGCCGTAGCCCGAAACGTGTTCCAAGAGCGTAATTTCACTGGCGCCCAACGCCAGCGACGCATAGGGCGTGAGGTTGCTTTGGATGCCCATTAAATGCGCTTTTTGAATGACCGAGCCGGTGCCCACTTTTAACATCACGCGGGTCGCGGCCACGTTATTCGACATCCCAATCGCCGATAAAAACGAAATTTTGCCGTGGTGGGTATGGTCATAGTTGCGCACTTCTTTGCCGCCTGAGTTCACTTCGCGCACGCCGTTGGTGCGCATGGTGCTATCTACAACTGCCGAATCAGGGTTATAACCTGCTTCCATCGCGGCAGCGTAAACATAAGGCTTAAAGGTTGAGCCGCACTGACGTTTGGCTTGCACAGCGCGGTTGAATTCGCCGTTGTGCGCCTTATCATAATAATCGCGGCCTCCGACCATTGCGATAACGTGGCCCGTCCACGGATCAATCGAAACCAGCGCGCCTTGCAATTTGCCATCGCCTAAACGATTTAATTGCCTGATAAGTGCTTGTTCGGCTTCTTCTTGCAATTTCGGTTCTATTGTGGTGACGATTTTCAAGCCGCCTTTGCGCAGGGTGGCTTCATCAATGTTGTATTGCTTGAGATAAGTTTTGACATAGGCCACGAAATAAGGATATTTCCAGCGTTCGGGCGTGCGTTTTTCGCGGCTGCGGCGCCGTGCGCTGCGTTCGACGGTGCGTTGCACGGAAGCGTCGTTGGCTGCCGCGAAATATTGGGCGCGCGTGATGAAACCGTTGTCCACCATTTCGTTCAACACGATTTTCTGGCGCTTTTTGGCGTGTTCAAACTGCTCAAACGGGTCGTAATACGTCGGACGCTGGGGCAAACCGGCCAAGAGTGCGGCTTCGCCTACAGAAAGGCTGTCGGAACTTTTGCCAAAGTAGATTTGCGAGGCGGCTTCGCAACCATAAGCGCCATTGCCGTAATAAATTTCGTTGACGTAAAGCTCGATAATCTCATCTTTGCTATAGCGTTTTTCCAGTTGCAAGGCCAAAAGTGCGGCTTGCAAGCGCCGCGAAACGCTTTTGGTGCGCGTTTGATACAAGTTGACAGCTAACTGTTCGGTGATGGTCGAGCCGCCTTGCGCGGCGCGCCCGCTTTTGTAGTTAGCCAAAGCCGCGCCTGCCAAACGTTTGGCATCCATGCCGGGATGACGATAAAAGCGCGCGTCTTCAATTGAAAGCGTGGCCTTCAATACATTGCGCACATTGTCGGCTTTGTCTTCCGGCGATGTATAATGCGGCCATTTTTGAGAGTCTTTGACCAGTTCGCTAAAGGGCTTCCAAATGCGGTCTTCGCCTTTGATTTCGGCCAGCAGCGTTTTGCCATCGGCGGCATAAATGCGTGTGGTTTCGGCTTTGGTGCGCGTTTGTATCAGGCGCGAATCGGGCACAACTTTTTCGAGTTCTTTGTAAAGCCCGTAGCCCACCGCCGCGACAGCGACGACCACGCAAAAAACCGTGAGCGCAATGGTGTAGAAAAACCACTTCAAATACCACCAAAACGAATGTCGCACTTTGGGCGGCTTGACGGGTGGCAAAGTCGAAGGATGAGAGCCGGGTGAAACCGGCGAAGGAACGGCAGCCATATTAATAAATCTCCTGCGGTGCCCGCAGAACTACACTACGGGATTGCTGGCCCGCAAACTGGCATCGGGCATCTCCCAAAGTATAGCAAGCCTGTTTAAAGTGCCCGCGCACTCAAGTGTCCCGCCTACTTTTTCGCCGTTTGGGACAATCCTTATCTGCCGGTCGGCTGCTCCTAAAATGCTCAGGAGCATCTCCTGAGCATTTTAGGCTCTCCCAAAATGCTTAGGAGCAGCCGACCGGCACTTTTGGAGAGTCCAAAAGTGCCAAGGAGCAGCCGACCGGCACTTTGGGAGAGCGCTTACCTTTTAAACTACTCGCCATGAGCGAGACAAAAAGAACTATTCGTTGGGGCATTATCGGTTGCGGCGACGTGTGCGAAGTCAAAAGCGGGCCGGGTTTTCAGCAGGCGGAAAATTCAGAACTCGTGGCCGTCATGCGCCGCGATGCGGACAAAGCGCGCGATTTTGCCGCGCGTCATAACGTGCCGCGCTGGTATGACGACGCGCAGCAATTAATTGATGACGCCGACGTGGATGCGGTTTACATTGCCACGCCGCCGTCTTCGCATGAAGAATACGTCGTGCGCGTTGCTTTGGCGGGCAAGCCGATATATGTCGAAAAACCGATGGCGCGCAATTTTCCAGAATGCCAGCGCATGATAAAAGCCGCTCAAAACGCGCAAATGCCGCTTTTCGTGGCCTATTATCGCCGCGCTTTGCCGCGTTTTCTGAAAGTGCAGGAGATTTTGCAAAACGGTGGCATCGGCGACATTCGCGCCGTGACCTGCCAGCAAAGGCAGCAGTCGCAGTTCACCGATGCGCGCAGCGGGCGCTCAATGCAGGCCGACGATTTACCGTGGCGCGTGCGTCCTGACATCGCAGGCGCCGGCTTGTTTTTGGATTTGGCCGCGCACACTTTGGACTTGCTTGATTTTCTATTGGGGCCAATGGCCGAGGTCAGCGGCACGGCGTTGAATCAAGGGCAATTTTATGCAGCGGAAGACATCGTAACCGGCCATTGGCAGCACCAAAACGGCATTTTGGGCACAGGAATCTGGTGTTTTAACGCCGGAGACAATTATGAGATGAACGAAATCATCGGTTCGCGCGGACGCCTACGCTTTTCGACGTTCGGTAATCAGCCTGTGGAATGGCACAGCGAAAATGGCCTGCGAACTTTCGATATTGCGCATCCGCCCCACATTCAGCAACCGCTCATTCAAACGATTGTGAACCAATTAAACGGAGTAGGGACGTGTCCGAGCCACGGCGAAAGCGCCGCGCGCACCAGTTGGGTGATGGATCAGTTCTTGGAATCGTATCGTGCTTATGTCGCTTACGATGCCAATTGAACGCGAAGACAGAACTGTCCTAAACGGGCGATGTTAGGATGGGAATGTTATGCTTTTGTGTGTTAAAAACAAAGCATTTCTCTTTCAACCATGAACGTTCGACTTCTTGATTTTTTGGCCGACCCCAACGATGGCGGCCCACTGGAACTGCATCCTTTTGCCGGAAGCGCGAATCAAATCCGCACTGGCGTTTTGACGAATCCACAAAACGGGCGCTGGTATCCGATTCGCGACGGCATTCCCACGCTTTTTGGCGACGAATTGCGCGTGGGAGCCGCTTTGCGCGAGGGCGACGCAGCTTTCGTGGCGCGTTACAAAACGCAACTCGAAGCCGCCGGTTGTAATTTGAGTGACATCGAAGACTCTGGAGGCCCCAAGAATGCCTTGGGCGATTTTGCGCGTATGGAAAGCGAGCGCCGCGCCCGCGATGAGCAAGCGCAAAGTTACGACCAAATGCTCGGTTTAAAATTCTACGAGCGCGTCGAAATTCCGGCTTATCAAAAAGCTGTCGGGCCGGCGCATGACCTGCCGCTTCTCGAAGCCGGCTGCGGCACGGGGCGCTTTACCGGCGTGTTCGCTGACCTTGCACGCGAAGTGGTGGCTGTTGATTTATCGCGCGATTCCATTTTGCGCAATCGTGTGCGCCACACCGCCAAAACCGCCGCGCCGGTTTATTATGTTCACGCCGATTTGACGCATTTGCCTTGCAAAGACGATGTTTTTGGGCGCATCGCGCACTGCGGCGTTTATGAGCATATTCCTTCGCGCGACTTGCGCTTGCAGTTTCTGGGTCACGCGCGACGCGTTCTCAAAAGCGGCGGCACGCTGCTGCTGACAGCTTATCGCTACGGCGGCATCACCAAACTTTTTGAAAAAGAAGGCGAACACAGCGGCGGCATTCCCTTTATCCGCTTCACCGAAGACGAATTGAAAGGCGAACTCGAAGATTACTTCAACATCACGCATTTTCAAGAAAACCTCGGCGTTTATATGTCGCTGATTCTCGCCCAGCCCCGCAAATTCGCCAACTGGCAATATGATGCGATGATTTAGGAATGGACCACGGATTCATCCGTGGTTCAATTTTTGTAATGCGCCGTTTTCTTCGTTCGTTTCTTTGGCTTGTTTGTGCTTTTGTGCTGGCGACTAAAGTTGTCGAATGGACAACTGAGGCGTGGTTTTTTGAGGAATTAGGCTATTTTCCCGTTTTTCGGCGTTTGATGTTGATGCGCGGCGCGCTTTTTGGCAGTGGCACCGCGTTTTCGGCATTGCTTTTGTGGCTGAATTTGCGACACGCAAAACGCGTGGTGGCGTGGCAGCGCATTATTCCGGCACAGCGTTTAATTCCGCTGCACGACAAGCGCATTTTAAACCGTTTTCGGCGCTTTTGGGCAAGTGCGGCGCTGCTATTTCTCGTGATCTTAAGCGGCTCCTACGCCGCTGTGCATGATTTAGTCGTCTGGCACACGTTGGCTTTTGAAAACACGGGAATCATTGATCCCATTTTCGGACGCGACCTCGCCTTTTATCTTTTTCAACTGCCCGCGCTGAACTTCCTTTGGACGTTTGTCTTCATCCTTTTATGGATGAATTTGCTGCTCGTGGCGCTGATTTATGCCTACGAAGATGTGTGGCAAACGCGCGGGCGCATTTCGACAATCTCGCCCGAAGGCACGCGCCATTTATCTACGTTAGTCGCAGCGCTTTTGCTCTGGAAGGCCCTCGGTTATCGCCTCAGCGCGTGGAATATGATTACCGCACGCGGCGAACCACTGGGCGGCCTCGATTATACAGCGCTGCATTTCCGCTTGCCGATTTTTGTTCCTTTGGCTGTTTTCGCCGTGCTTGCCGCGCTTGCTTTGTGGCGTGCCAGCCGACTCAAAGCAAATGAAACACGCGCCGCGCGCCGGGTTTTGCTTTTTTGGGCAGGGGCCAATTTGTTTTTGGGCACGCTCGTGCCACTTTCTATAGAAAACATTTATGTCAAACCGCGCCGTGATATTTTCGCACCAACGTTACTCGAACAGCGCCGCGAGGCCACACGCACTGCTTTTTCTATCCATAATGTGCGCGAAGCAGATTTTCGGGCTGATTGGAACGATCTCGAATCCAATGTGCCGTTGTGGACACCGGAATTTTTAAAAACCTATTTCAATCGAACGCAGCGGCGCGGCGACGATTTTATCATCGGCTCCGCGCATTTTGATCGCTACCAAATTGATGGCGCCCCGCGCACCGTTTTCGTGGCGCCGCGCGAAGCAACGGGCAATGGCATCGGCAACGATTTAATTTTTTGCGATGCCACCAAAATTTCGCTCGACGGCCAACCTTTGATTTACGACGCGGCGCATTTTCCCGAAGTGCGCGCCGGACATCCCGAAATCGTTTTTGGCAGTGGACAAACTGAACTGCCGCCAGATTTTTTATCACGTGGGCGCAATGCCATCCCCGATTTCTGGCAGCGCCAAGCCGTCAGCGCCGAACCAACGCCTTACAGCTTAATCTCGTCCGAAAAATATCAATTTGGTCTTAATCTAAAACCGTTTTGGCGCCGTTTTTTGCTGTCGTGGCGCTTTTTTGACAAGCGTTTGCTCGGCGCGCAAAACCAAAAACTGATTTGGCATCGCCAAGTTGTCGAGCGCTGCAAACAAATCGCGCCCTATTTCGTTTACGGCGAGCCGCGCCCGGCTTTATTGCAAGGGCGCATCGTTTGGCTGATTGCGGCGCATAGCGTGGCCGATTCGTATCCTTTGGCTTTTGCCTCGCAAAATTCCAAAATTAATTATTTGCGCACCGGCGCGGTGGCCGTAGTGGATGCTTACGACGGCGGCGTTCAATTCTTTGCTTTAGACGAAAGCGATTGTCTTTTGCAAGCGCATCGCCGACTTTTTCCTGAGATTTTTCAGGATTTCTCCCTGATGCCCACCGATTTGCGCGCTCATTTAGCGCTTTCGCCGTTGCAATTTGCCGCGCAAAGCGATTTGTGGGCGCGCGTTTTGGCACCTTCGCCGGACGAAATTCTTCAAAAAAAACCGCTCGTGCCAACTTCGCTGCGCCAAGCCGTGCCGTGGAACAATACGCAAACTGTTGCGCAGGCGGCGACACCATTTTTCGCTGCGCATAATCTGCATTGGATACAGCTTTTTTCCGAAGAAACCCAATTTAGCGACGAAAAATCGCTTTCGACGCCTGTAAACGCTGCTTTGGTAGGCGAAATGACGAACGGTCAGCCGCAATTGCGCTTTTGGCGCGCGAAAAATGCGATTTCCTTGCCCCAAATACCCGAAAAAGGTCTGTTTTCCTTCAATTCGGTGCTTATCGGCGACGAATTGCTGATGCGGGGCGTGCAAATCCCCTTTCTTAATCGCCCACTTTATGCCTTCTGGTTTAGCGGTAAAAGCGGCTTTCAACAGGATTTAACGGCTTTGATAGCGGCGAAATGGAGCGGGAAAGGTAGGAATTGAGGAACGCAGATTGCAAACAGCCGTTGATGCGTTGTCTTTTCCGACCTGAGTGGTAGACTTAAAAGACAAGTCCTCATACGGACAGAAAGTGCATCATGGACGACAATAAAAAACAGGAGCTTCAAGCGCTTAGTGAGCGCTTCGAGGTGGCGACACCGCAAAAGATTTTGCGCTGGGCCATCACGACCTACGGCGAGAAGTTGACGATGGCGACAGCCTTCGGAGCCGAAGGCTGCTGTTTGTTGCACATGATCGCGCAAATTCGAGACGACACGGGCATTGTGCCGGATATTTTCAATTTGGACACGGGCTATCAATTCCCGCAAACGATGGCCTTGCGCCAGCGCATCCAAAAGAAATACGGCCTCAACATTCGCTTGGTGAGCAACGGGGAAACGCCCAAAGAAATGGAAGCGCGTTTTGGCGGGCCGCTTTATAAAGAGCATCCCAGCCATTGCTGCCATTTGCGCAAAGTTGTGCCGCTGCGCGATGCTGTGCAAGGTTTCGACGCATGGATTACCGCAATTCGCCGCGAACAAACCCCCGAACGCGCTCGCACCTCAATTGTCGGCCAAGACCCGAAATTTGATTTTTTGGTCAAAGTCAGCCCGCTGGCGAATTGGACGAAGCAGCAAGTGTGGGATTACATCCGCGAATACGAAGTGCCGTATAATCCGCTGCATGATCAAGGTTTTCCCTCCATCGGTTGCTGGCCTTGCACCAAAGCGGTTAAGCCGGGCGAAGATGAGCGCGCCGGGCGTTGGGCTGGGCAAGACAAGCGCGAATGTGGCATTCACATTACCGTGGATGGCAAAATCGAACGCGAAGCCGAGCGCGGCGCCGTGGGCGCAGCAGTAGCGATGGCCGCGTAAAACAGGCAAAATTAGGGCAGTGAAAGCGAGGCCATTGGCCTCGCTTTTTCGTGTTTGGTTTCAAAGAAGGGACACACGGCGTATTTCCCTGCAAATTATCATGCTTAAAAATATTTTCAAAAAAGTCACCGCGCTGGTTTCGGGGCGCCAAATTGACGACGAAGTATTGGACGAACTCGAAGAACAACTCATTATGAGCGATGTTTCCATCGAAACTTCGACTTATTTGGTGGAATCGCTGCGCGGCGCGGCCAAGCGCGGCGAAGTGCCAACTGATGGCGACATCGCCAAGTTTCTGCAACGCGAAATTTCGATTTTGCTCGGCGGCGGCGTGCATCCTTTGGTCACCAATCCGGGCGGCATCACGGTTTGGCTTTTTGTGGGCGTCAACGGCGCGGGAAAAACGACTTCGGTTGGTAAATTGGCGCATCGTTTGGCGCAGCAAGGCCACAAACCGCTTTTAGTGGCCGCCGACACTTTTCGCGCCGCCGCTGTGGAGCAATTGCAAGAATGGGGCAAACGCGCGGGCGTGCCGGTTATTGCGCAGCAGGCGGGCGCTGATCCGGCAGCGGTGGTTTTCGACGGCCTGCACGCCGCCAAAGCGCGCGGCTGCAACTATGTGTTGATTGATACGGCGGGTCGCCTGCACACTAAATCGAATTTAATGAACGAACTGGCGAAAATCGCTCGCATTGTGCAACGCGAAACCGGCGAAGCGCCCGAAGAAACCTTGCTGGTTATTGATTCGACAACGGGCCAAAACGGGTTGAATCAAGCGCAAACTTTCACGCAAAGCGCGCCGCTTACGGGCCTGATTCTCACCAAATGGGACGGCACGGCCAAAGGCGGCATTATTCTCAGTGTCACCAAAGAAACTGGCGTGCCCGTCAAACTCATCGGCGTCGGCGAGAAAATCGAAGATTTACAAGTGTTCGATCCTGCCGAATTTGCCCAAGCGATGTTTGAGTGATTCTTTGAACGAAAGCCGCGAATATGCAGCCACTTTCAGGCATTAAAGACGAAGCCTTCCGCGCGGCCCAAGCGCTTTTGAAGCCAAACGGACGCGCCGAAACCAATTGTTACTTAGTCGAAGGCGACAATTTGGTGCGTCAGGCGCTGCAAACCTCGCTGACGCGCGCTGTTTATGCCACGCCCGAAAGCGCGCCGGATTTTTACGAAATCTGCCTGCAAAACGAAATTCCACTTTATGTTGCGGGCGGCGGCTTGATGCAAAAACTCGTCGGCACCGGCTACGAAACCGCCGTCACCGCGCTGGCGATTGTTGAGAAAAAACAAACTTATATTAACTGTTGGACGCGTGGCCCCAACGGTATTACTTTGGCTTGCGAGCGCATTCAAGACCCGCGCAATGTCGGCGTTCTCATTCGCACCGCCGAAGCCGCCGGATGCGACGCCATTCTCTTTTCCTCCGACTGCGCCGAACCGTGGCAGCGCGCCGCCGTGCGCTCTACAACAGGCTCAATTCTGCGCTTGCCAATTGGCATAGTGGACGATTTGCCAAGGCATCTAAAGCGATTGCGCTTCGCGGAAATTCCCATCATCGCCACCTCCGCCAAAGCGCCGCAGTTGGCTTACGATGCCAATTTGCAAGCGCGCCCGCTCATTATCGTTGTCGGCAACGAAACTGAAGGCTTAAGCGAAGCCGCGCGGGAAGCCGCCAGCGATTTTGTGGCGCTTCCGATGGCCGAAAATGGCGCCTCATCGCTCAATGTCACCGTCGCAGCAGGCGTTTTACTCTATGAAGCGGTGCGACAGGTGCTAAAAACAGCCAAAATTGACTAATGAACGACGAGTTTTGGGGCAAAAGCCACTATGTTGACTCAAAAAATCACTGCTTTTGCCCCAAACTCACTGTGTTGGGCCTAAAAGCCACTGTGTTGAGAGAAAAAGCAACTGCTTTTTCTCTCAACACAGTGACTTGGGCCGAAAAGCAATTGCTTTTGACTTCAACACAGTGAGTTGGGCCAAAAAGCCACTGCTTTTTCTCTCAACACAGTGACTTTTTCTTTCAACACAGTGAGTTGGGAGTAAAAACAGTGGCAGAGTAGGCAGATTCAGACTACTTTTGCGCGTCCAAAACAAGAGATTCACGCAGATATTTCGCGCCAACGTGAAAGGCATCATATCTCACTGTAATTTGATTCTTTTAATCTCTCCAGCGGGTGTGATTTGAGCCGCTACAATATGATCACCAAAATACCAATCCAAATTTTCAGGATTGTAATGAACTACAAAATCGCCACTCTGCCAAAACAAGATTGAGGTCATCTTGAAACACTGTCTAAATTCATCTTCGGTCAGCCCTTCGCTGTCTAATGTGTCCTCACTCCACTCGCTTTTTAACTCTTGAAGGAAATGATTTGTGACAAAGTCTTGAAACTTGGTCTTATTGAGTTGAACCATAGCGAAGTTTGAGTGAGCTTGCTCCAGAATCGCAGGCAATTCACCTTCGCTGAGGTATTGCACATCCAAAATCACCTCAATGGTTTCATTTGGGTTCAGATGGATTGTCGAGTAAACATAGTCTGGATCATCTCTCTGCCGCAGCAAGCCAAGCACATTACTTTGAATTTCTTTGTTCATATTTTGAGTTCACACTTTCATTAAGCAGATCAATTTCTATTGCTGTTAAAGCAATATGGAAATAGAAAGATCACGTCAGAATATCCTTGACCACTTTGCCGTGAACGTCGGTCAGGCGAAAATCGCGGCCTGCGTAGTGATAGGTGAGGCGTTCGTGATCGAGGCCGAGTTGGTTGAGAATGGTGGCTTGAATATCGTGGACGTGGACTTCGTTTTCGACAACGTGAAAACCCAAATCGTCCGTCGCGCCGTAGTTGAGGCCGGGTTTGAGGCCTCCGCCGGCCATCCACATGGTAAAAGCCGACGGATGATGATCGCGGCCCATTGAACGGCCCAAAACGGCGCTGCTTTCAACCATCGGCGTGCGGCCAAATTCGCCGCCCCAGACTACCAAAGTTTCATCCAACAAGCCGCGCCGTTTTAAATCAATAATCAAAGCCGCCGATGCCTGATCGGTTTTTTCGCAGTTGTCTTTAACGTTGCCCGCGACGTTGGAATGGGCGTCCCAGCCTTCCTGATAAATGTTGATGAAACGCACGCCGCGCTCGACCATGCGCCGCGCCAAAAGGCAAGCGCGGGCAAACGAAGGCTTGTCCGGTTCGCAGCCATAAAGCGCCAAAGTTTCGGGTGTTTCGCTTTTTAAATCCATCAAGTCGGGCGCCGATGTTTGCAGGCGATAGGCCATTTCATACGAAGCAATGCGCGTGGCGATTTCAGGGTCGCCGCTTTGCTGCATCTGCTGGCGATTTAAATCGCCGATTAAATCCAAGGTGTCGCGCTGCAATTCAGGCGAAATATCGGGCGGCAAGGCCGAATCAAGAATCGGGCTGCTGCCGTTGCGAAAACGCGTTCCGGCGTAAACCGTTGGCAAAAAGCCGCTTGACCAGCACGCCGCGCCGCCGCTGATGCCGCTGCCGGTTGACATCACCACAAAAGCAGGCAAATCTTTGGCTTCGCTGCCCAAACCGTAAGTCACCCACGAACCCATCGAAGGCCGTCCCGGTTGTTGAAAACCGGTGTTGAAGAAGATTTGCGCGGGTGCGTGATTGAACTGGTCGGTTTTGCACGAGCGAATAATGGTGATGTCGTCCACAATTTTCGACAAATGCGGCAACATTTCCGAAAGCTGCGCGCCGCTTTGTCCGTATTTTGCGAACTTATAACGCGGCCCCAAAACCGCTGCGTCGGGCCGGATAAAGGCGTAACGCTGCCCACCAATCACCGAAGGCGGCAACGGTTTGCCTTCGAGTTTCGCCAGTTCCGGCTTGTAATCAAACATATCCAACTGCGAGGGCGCGCCCGCCATGAAAAGATGAATAACCGCTTTGGCTTTGGGCGCAAAATGCGGCGCTTTGGGTGCGAACGGATTGGGCGCGGCATCCAAATTAGCCCCACCTGCCCAAAGGGCACCCGCAAGGGGGTTGGGGGTTTCTGCGGCGCGTGCGGACGACGAAAACGCATCGTTTAACAGAGAAGCGAGCGCGATTTTGCCGACGCCAATGCCGCATTCCTTGAAAAAATGCCGACGCGTGATGCCAAGTTTTGGGTTTTGATTATTCATGGTTTGGTGACATTTTCGTCCAAGTTCATCACAGCACGCGCAACGGACATCCAGATGTTTTCTTCGCTGGCACCGCGCGCTTTTTGCTGGGTGGCGAAGGTTAGCAGTTTTGATAATTCGTCTTTGGCGGGCGGGCGCGTGAGCGCGCGACGAAAGATGAAAGTAGCGCGTTGCTCCGGCGTTTTTGCTTCGGTCATGGCTAAACGCCCCAAAGCCTGCGCGGCTTCCTGAAACATCACGTCGTTTAACAAAATTAGGGCTTGCAGCGGCGTATTGGAAACTTCGCGGCGCGCAAGGCAGCTTTCGCCCGTTGGCCCATCGAAGGTGTTGAACATGGCAAAAGGCGCGGTGCGTTTCATGTAGGTGTAAACGCTGCGCCGATAGCGGTCTTCGCCACTGCTGACCGGCCATTTCATGTTGCCATAGGCCACTTCGGTCACGCCTTCGGGCTGCGGCGGATAAACGCCGGGGCCGCCCATTTTGGGTGATAGCAAGCCGCTGCTTTTTAAAGCAGCGTCGCGGATAATTTCGGCATCCATACGAAACTTCGGGCCGCGCGCCAGCAAGATATTTTGCGGGTCTTTTTCGATAAGCTGCGGCGTGACACGCGAACTTTGACGGTAAGTCGCGCTCATCACAATGAGTTTGTGCAACGCTTTGACATCCCAATTTTTTTGAAATTGCACTGCCAGATAATCGAGCAATTCGGGATGCGAAGGCGCTTCGCCTTGATAGCCAAAATCGTCCAAAGTGCGCACGAGACCGCGCCCGAAAAAGGCTTGCCATTGGCGGTTGACAGCCACGCGCGCCGTGAGTGGATTGCTATCAGCAAAAAGCCAGCGCGCGAAAGCCAGGCGATTCTTTGAGGCGTCTGCGGGTAGCGGCGGCAAAAACGCGGGCACGCCGGGCTGCACTTCGCCTTCGGTTTGCAAAAACTCGCCGCGATGATGCAAAAACGTTGGGCGCGGATGGTCGGCGGGCCGCTCGTGCATGACCAGCGTTTCCTGCCCGCGTGGTTCATTGCGGGCGCGTTTGATTTCTTCCATCGCGCCCGCCAATTCCGGCGCGGTTTCGAGAAATTCCTGAAAAACCTGCGTTTGCTCGGCGGCATTTCTCGTGTCGGGCGCCTTGGCTAAAATCGTTTCGATGTCGGCTTCGTGCCCGCGCGCTTCGGCAGTGGAATTTTCGCTTACCGACAAGCGAAAATGGCCTATCGGGGCTGAAAAATGGCGTTCGGACAGCATTTTTACATCGAGAGTTTTGGTGTTGAGCGGCTTTTCAAAGGTGAAAACAGCGGCGTTGGCTTGTCCTTGCGCGCCGTTGATAGACCAGCCAGACGACATATCGCCGTCTTGCGTTTGCGCGGCGCCGTTGCCTTTAGGAAACGACTGCGTGGCGTTTTTCACTTTGACGCGCTGCCCATCGGCAAAAATTTGCAGTTCGCTGAGGAAGAAATCGCCTTTTGGCCCTTCGTAGAAAACCATGCCGGGGCCACCATTGGGCAGCGAATGGTGCGGCAAAACTTCAAGGCGCAGGGCCGCCAAATTTTGCGGTAGCGCCTCGAAATGCAAATCGTAAACTTCGCTTTTTGTTGAATCGCCGCCCGCTAAAATCGAGCCGTCGGCTTGCAAATCAAGATACGGTTTGGTGCTTGCTATTTTCGTGGGCCGCACGATTTGCCACGCAGCGGCTTTGGCCGATTCTTCCTTGTTCCACAGCGCAAAACGCACCTGCATCGCTTCTTGTCGGGCGACATCGGCGGGGCGATTATCGGGCGCTTTGAATTCGCCCATACTGAGGCGCAATTTGCCGATAATATGCTGCGAACCATAATTTTGCGCCAGTTTTACGGTCCAAATGGTGCCTTGCGCGAAACCAAAAGGCTTCTCGAAAGTGACAATCGCCGTGCGATTATTATGCGCGTTGCCGCCCGAATCAATGGCCCAGCCACTTTTGGGATCGCCGTCAATAGCGTCGCCGATGGGGAAATTCGTTTGCGAAAAATCGGCTTCGGCGCGGGTGATTTTTACGGCTTGCGATTTATCTGGCGCGTCTTGGGGCGCGGCGAAAATTTCGATTTCGTTCAACACAAAATTGCCGTGCGGCGTGCGGCCCGGCCCCGCTTCGCCGTCTTTGAGAACTTCCAATTTCAAGCGGTCAGCCGCGCCGGTTGTTTGGAAAGTGATGGTGTAAACATCTTTTTCGGGCGCCGCGCCGCCAAATTTGAGAGCGCCATCGGCCAACTTTTCAACCGGCACGCCGCTTTGCGCGCTGGCCCCGGCAACCGGCGTTTGCCAACGAGTTTCGCCTTGCAGCGGCCATTTTGAAGGCAACGCAGCCAGAAGTTTTTGAAGCTGCTCTTTCGATTGAGCGTGGCGCTGGGCCAAGCGCCCATCGGGGATTTCGTAATCCGGCTCATCGGCGTTGTTTAAAAACGCCATCAATTGAAAATATTCGGTGTGCGTAATCGGGTCGAATTTGTGGGTGTGACACTGTGCGCAGCCCGTTGTGAGGCCCAGCCAGGCGGTTCCGGTTGTCGCCACTCGGTCAACTGTCGCTAAATAACGATATTCCAGCGGGTCAATGCCGCCTTCTTCGTTGAGCATGGTATTGCGATGAAAACCCGTGGCAATATAATCATCGGGCGTGGCATTGGGCAACATATCGCCGGCTAATTGCTTGATGGAAAATTGATCGAAAGGCAGGTTTTCGTTGAGCGCTTTGACAACCCAATCACGATACGGCCAAATGGTGCGATTGCGATCTTTTTCGTAGCCGTTGGTGTCGGCGTAGCGCGCCAAATCAAGCCAGCGCCGCGCCCAGCGTTCGCCATATTGCGGGCTTGCCAGCAATCTATCAACGAGTTTTTCGTAGGCATCCGGCGCGGTATCTTTTGTAAAAGCATCTGCTTCTTCGGGCGTGGGCGGCAAGCCGATTAAATCGAGAGAAACGCGCCGCGCCAAGGTGTATTTATCGGCTTCGGGCGAAGATGTCAGACCCTCTTTGGCGAGGCGCGCCCTGATGAAATTATCAATCGGATTACCACTTTGAAAAGCAGGCACAGCGGGTAACTTCGGCGCAACAAAAGCCCAGTGCGGCGCGTATTCGGCGCCAGATTGCACCCAATCGCGCAGGATTTTTTTCTGCGCGTCCGTCAGCGGCCTTTTGGCAGCGGGCGGTGGCATGAGTTCGTCTTCGTCGTGGCTGAAAATGCGCTTAATGAACTCGCTTTTATCGGGCTGGCCGGGCGTAATGGTTTGCAGCGCGCTTTCGCGCACATCGAAACGCAGTTTGCCCTTGCGCGCTTGCTCATCCATGCCGTGACACTTGAAACAATGCTGCGAGAGAATAGGGCGCACTTCGCTGTTGAAATCCGGCGCGGCAAAAGCGGCGCGGACCACAATGAGGATCAGAAATAACGGGAAAAATCGCATAATTGACCGATTTATTGACAAATACGGGGCATTTTTGAGGCGAAAATTCATTTTAATGTGACTTCTTTGCCCGTCGCGGCGCTTTTATACAAGGCTTCGAGCATTTTCATCATCGTTACGCCTTGATTGGCATCGGGGTCGGGCGTTTTGTCGTTGAGAATGCAATGCACGAAATGCGCGGTTTGTCCGGCCCAATTGTCGAGTTTGGGCAAGTCGGGCGTGGTGATGGTTTCGATGCCGTTGATGTCACGAAACAGGGCCGGATGCGGCCCCCAATCGAGGCCGCCTTCGCTGCCGTAAAGCTGGGCGCCCATGTGAGGCGCGCGATTGTGCAAAGCCCACGAAACTTCGAGATTAATCGTCAAGCCATTGTCGAAGCGAATCAATCCGACAGCCAAATCTTCCACGTCGAAGGTGCCGTTGATATTGCGCGCGCCACCGCTGCCGATGCCTTGTTTGCGCGGGCCGAATTCGGCATAAGTGGCGCCGGAAACGGCAACAGGATTCGGGCATCCGGCCAGCCACCATGTCACGTCCAGTAAATGCACGCCGATGTCAATCAATGGCCCGCCGCCGCTTTGCGATTTATCGGTAAACCAGCCGCCATAGCCCGGAATGCCTTTTTTGCGTAGCGAAAACGCGTGGCCGTAATAAAGGCGGCCCAGTTCGCCGCTTTGCACAATTTGCTTGAAAAACAGCGAATCGGCGCGAAAGCGACTGACTTGGCCGACCATGCATTTGCGGTGATATTTCGCGGCGGCATCGGCCATTTTTTGCGCTTCCTTGGAGTTCATTGCGAGCGGCTTTTCACACAAAACGTGCAAGCCCGCTTTGAGGCATTCGATGGTGACCGGCGCGTGCTGCACATTGGGCACGGCAACAGAAACGGCGTCAAGGCTGGCTTTATCAAGCATCTCTCGGTAGTCGGAATAAATTTCGACTTCGACATTTTGCTCGCGCGCGGTTTGGCGGGCGCGTTCTTCGTCCACATCGCATAGGGCCACGATGTGCGCTGGCGGCACTTGCTTGTAGCCGCGAATGTGCGATTGCCCGATGCCCGCGCCGATAATGCCAATTCTCACTTGTTCCGACGGTTTTTCCGCTGCCATGAAAGCGATTCCTTGTAACTTAAAACCTCGTTGCATTGTAGCAATCGCCGCGCAGGGCGCAAAGGGAAAAAGCCGCGCGCTTTTAATAATTGCCCGATTCGATGAAAATAATTACGCGGCGAATGTAGGATTGCGGTCTGCCGTGTCCAAACGACAACGCAGAAACTTTCATGTCCTTGCCCTATAGCGCCCTGCGCGACGAAAAAGACGATTTGCAAGACAACTCGTTTTTGCCGCGCTTGTATTTGCCGCTCCTCATGGCGCTTTGCATTGGCATTTCGTGGCGCGTATTGGGTGGTGGCTCCGATTTCTGGGCGCACGCTGCCATTGGCCGCTGGATAGAAAGTAACGGCGTGCCCCATCAAACGCTGTTTTTATGGAGCGCCAGGCAAGATTGGATAGCTCATTCGTGGCTCTCGCAGCTTTGGTTTTACTTTTTGCTGAAATGGGGTGGCCCACTGTGGGGGCCGGTCTGGGCGCTGTTTTTTGCGGGCGCGATGACAGCGCTGACAATAGCCGTTTTGTGGCGCGCCTGGACGCTGCGCGGACGCGTGACGATTTTAACACCGCTGTTTTTTGCTTTAGCTATTTGGTGCGGTTCGCCGCGTTCGCGTCCGCGTCCCGAATTGTGGAGCGGCCTCTTTTTCGCGCTTTTGCTGGCGTATTTGCTGCATTTTCAAGAGATACGCAAAGTCACGCCGCGCACTCTTATCGCTTTGGTGTTGATGTTTGTGCTGTGGACAAATTTTCACGGCGGCGTGGCGGCGGGCTTGCTGCTGATTGCTATTACGGCCTTCGTGGATGTTTTGCAGGAGCGCCGCGAAACGGGAAACTGGAAATATTCGCCTTTGATTTCGTTGCTGCTTTGCTGCGTTTTGGCGGTTTGCGTGAACCCGTTTGGTTTGCATTATTTTTGGGCGTTGCTGCCGGTGAGCGGCGAAATGTTCAAATACATTGACGAATGGAAACCGGTATGGAAAGCGCCGGTGATGGACCCGGTTTTTACGATGACTGGCGCGCTTCTGGCGATGTTCGCGCTTCTGGCGTGGCTGAACAACGAAAAACGGCGCTGGGCGCAGGGCGTGTGGATTTTGGTGTGGGCCTTATTGCTGCTGAGTGCGCGGCGGCACATGTGGATGTGGACTTTGGTTTCTCTGGCCGTTTTAGCCGCAAATTCCTCTGGCGTGGATTCCAAAGTTTTTTGGAGCGCCTTTCGTGGCAGGCGGAAAATGGGAGCAGCGCCAACACTGCAAATAATTTTAATCGCGCGCGTGGCAATGGTCATTTTTTTAGCAGTTGTTATCGTGCTGCAAACGCCGTCGGCCATTCGCGAATCTTGGCCACCTAAAGCGAGAGCGCACAATTTTCCCGAAGCGGCAGCGCGACGTTTTGCGCAAGTGGCGAAAGGGCGCCGCGTATTCAACGACTATGAGTTCTCCAGTTATTTGCAATGGCGCTGCGCGGGCCAACCGCCGCTGTATATTGATTTGCTGAATGCTTATCCTGACCGCTTACTCACTGAAGATTATTTCAATATTTTGAAGGCGACGCCCGCAGGCCGCACTCTTTTGCGAGATTTGAAAATCAATGCTGTCTTTTTGCGACCTCACGCTAAGAAAGATGGCATGGCGAAGCTGGCGGCGTATCTGGATAAGCAGCGGCAATGGCACCGCGTTTACCAAGGGCCGGATGGCACAATTTGGCTCAAAAACACAGCAAAAAAATGAAACTTCCGCGCCGTGATTTCCGCAACTGCTCCTTGTTGGTTTTGCTTTCTGTGCTGGCTTATCTGCCCGCGATTTCAGCATTGCTGGCGGGCGACTGGCCTATTGTAGATGATGGCATTACGCTGTTCAATATTTGGCATGAACTGGCAAATCGCGGCCTGAAAAGCGGAGTTGTGCCGCTGTGGAATCCGTATTTGTTTTGCGGCTTGCCCTTATTTGCCAACAATCAAAGCGCGGTTTTGTATCCGCCAAATTGGCTTTATTTAATCGTGCCGATGCCGCTGGGTTTGGTGTTGGACGCGATTTTTCATAATATTCTGCTGGCCTGTGGTGCTTATGTTTTGGGCCGCGCTCTGCGACTGAGCCGCACCTCCAGTTTTTTCATGGCGGTTGTGTTTTCGTTGGCAGGCGGTGTTGCAGCGCACCTTTACAACGGGCATATGACATGGCACGCTGTGCGCGCTTACTTGCCTTGGGAATTGGCGCTCTTGTTATTGTATTTGCGGGGCGGGCAAAAACGTTTTATTGTTTTGTTGGGCGTTTGTTTTGCCTTGCAAGTTGCTGCCGGTTACCCGCCTCTGGTTTTGGTCAGCGCGGCGCTTTGCATCGGATTAGTCGGCGCGTGGCTGCTGGCCTATCGCCGCTTGCCGCAGGGCTGGGCGAACGCGATTTTCCTCTTTGTTTTATTGGCGGGAACGCTCAGTTCCATTTACATAGTGCCGCTCGCTGAAATGAGTCGGCAATCGGTGCATGGTGACGCGCTTGATCTCCGTTTTGCCACCGCATTATCGGGTTCGTGGAAGACCTTGGCGCGGTTGCTGGCGCCCGGTTTTTTTGGCAACAACGGCGATGTAGAATGGAGTTTGCGTTACGCGCCGCACGAAGAAGTGGGCTACATCGGAGTGCTGCCGCTCATTTTGGCTTTGGCAGCCCCGTATCTGGCGCACCGCGCCAAAAACCGCCGCGCGATTTGGCTGGCGTGGTGCTTGTTGCCCTTTGCGGCGGCTATGGCACTGGGGCGACATTTGCCGCTTTATGGCTGGCTGTTTTCCGTATTTCCTCCGCTGCGCCAAACGCGCGTTCCGGCGCGCTGGATGGAAATTTTTTATTATGGCGGGGCGATTTTAGCGAGCGTGGGATTTGAGTTCCTTATTCGCCGCCGGGCCACCGGATTGCGGGCCGAACGCCAAATTGGAATTTGTTTGCAGTTGCTGTGTTTTTTCTTTCTCGTGCTACTCGGCGCGGTGGCGATGACGCCGTCAAACTCGGCTTTTTGGATGGATATTGTGCGCGTTCAATTACGAGAAACGGGCAACGTGCTGGCTGATGCCGATGAATTATGGCGTTCTGCAATGTTGGATTCGCTGATTGGAGCCGCCTTTGCCGGCAGCTTGGTTTTTCTTTGGCGGCGCTGGCTTCGTGAAAACAACCGAAAGAAAATCCGTCAATTGAGTGTGATATTTTTGGTCGTTGTTATCTTGGATTTAACTGGATATTTTTGGCGCTGCGTGCAAATTGCGCCCCATGAAACCTTGCGCAGCCATGCCACTTTGCCGCAAAACCTGACGACTCTTTATAACCCGCAGGAGCGTTGGGACACGCAAGTGAGTTACAACATGATGAATCATTGCGCGGCGCGCGGCATTGATACTTTCACCGGTTACGATGCGCTGGGCGCCAAGCGCTATTTTCAATTTGCCCAGCAGTTGGAAGGCTTTTGGAATTGGGGCGCGCTTTACGAGCCGTCGCGCCGCACGCCGCTGTTGCGCGTGGCGGGCGTGACGCATAGCATCACTTCTCCGAAGAAAACGGTGCCTTTTGCCAGCAAAGAATTTCCGAATTACAAGCCGCGTTTAGTTGCCTCATCCGGCGAATTTAAATTATGGAAATGGGACGGCGCTTGGCCGCGCGCCTATCTGACACGCGACATAAAAACGGCGCCGGAAAAAAGTCAATTGGCGCTGCTGGAAGCGCTTGCAAGCGACGCAAAAAATCGTCCGCATCCGCCGGTTGTTATGGACCCAACACAAAATTTAAAAATCGAAAAGTCGCCGCTGGCCGCCGGGGAAGGCGTGATGAATTGGCATCACAATTTTGATCGCGTGATATTGCAAACGCGCGCCGCTTCGCCATCGCTTTTGGTTTTTGCCGACACCAATTTCCCCGGCTGGAAAGCGTTCGTCAACGAAAAATCGGTGCCCATTCAAACGGCGAATTTCCTGTTTCGCGGCGTCGAAGTGCCCGCAGGTGAATCAAAAGTGGAAATGATTTACGAGCCGCAAAGCTATCGCTTGGGAACGTTTTTAACGCTGTGTGGCCTTGGCGTCTTGGGCTTTTGCGGCGCCGTTTTTGTCGCTTCAAGTTGTGTCCGAAAAAGCGACGACAAAAAGAAAAACCTTACGCGTGACACTGCTTTTTGAAGAAGTCTCATTTTATGCCTCATTTGAAAGCCATCGGCAAGAAAACAGGGGCGGCGCGCGATGATTCGTTTCCCTTCAACGTGCCCGCCGTGCGCCATTTGGAGCGCTTGGAATTGCAGCAGCCTGTCACGTTTTTCGTGGGTGAAAACGGGTCAGGCAAATCTACGTTGCTCGAAGGCATCGCGGCTGCCTCGAATGCAATTACCGTGGGCGGCGACGATGTCGAGCGCGATGAAACTTTGGAACACGCGCGCCTTTTGGCCTCGCGTCTGCGTTTGGAGTGGCGGCGCAAAACCGGGCGAGGCTTCTTTTTGCGCGCCGAAGATTTTTTTAATTTCGGGCGACGAATGCTGCGCACGCAAGCCGAACTTGATGAAATTATCGCGCGCTACGAAGACGATTTAGCGGCCAACCCGAACGATGAAGGCATTAAGCGCGCGATTGGTTACATTCGCGGCCAGAAAGACGCCATTGTGCAGCGCTACGGCGCCAATCTTGACCATAATTCGCACGGCGAAGGCTTCATGAAATTATTTGAAACGCGCCTTGTGCCGGGCGGTTTATATCTGCTGGACGAACCCGAAGCCGCGCTTTCTCCTTTGCGGCAATTGGCGTTTCTGTCGCAAATCAAAGCAATGACCGCGCAAAATTGTCAGTTTCTCATCGCCACACATTCGCCGATTTTGATGGCGTTTCCCGATGCCGAAATTTTTTCGTTTGATGAAAAACCAATTAAAATTGTGGATTACGAAGACTTGGAACACGTCCGCCTGACACGCGCGTTTTTAAGCGACCCACAAGCCTTTTTGCGAAGATTATGAGTAACCCTGTTTGTCCTCGTTGTGGCGCCGCTGCGCAAACCGAAAACGCCCACTTTTGCGGCAAATGCGGTTATCGTTTTCCTGAGGTCGCGCCGCTGTCTACGCCGACAAATGCGCCTCAACAAATTGGCGCAACACCATCAGCGATTGCTACTTCAAAAAAATCCTCGCATAGTTTTGGCACGCTTCGTCAGCGGATTCCTAAGCCGATTTTCTTTGGCCTGAGCGGCGCTTTGGGGTGCCTTTTGGGTGCGATTATTGGCGAATTGGCGCTGGCGTTTTTGTCGCCGCCTCCGCCACCCCCACCGCCTGCGATTGATGTGATGTTTGTGGTGGATAAAACCATGAGCATGAGCGAAGAAATCAACGGCGTCAAAGAAGGAATCGCGCAGTTTTCGGCGGAATTCAACGCGCGTGGCTTGCAATCGCGCGAGGGTTTATTGGCTTTTGGTGATCGTCTTTTTGGCACTGAGCCGGAAGTTCTGAGTTTCGGCGGCGATGTTTTTACAAGCGACACCGCCGCTTTTGAAAACGAAGTGGCGCAAATTGAGCGTGTAGATGGTGGCGACCTGCCTGAAAGCAGCCTGGACGCTTTAGCTGAGGCAGCGCGGCAACCGTTTCGGCCTGATGCGAAAAAAATTGTCATCCTGATTACCGATGCCGCGCCGCAGTTGCCCGACAAAGAAACGACTGACCCAAACCAAATCGCACAGCTTTTCAAAGAGCGCCGTATAGACCAATTTCACATCGTCACCAAAGACGATTTGATGCCTTTGTTTGCGCCCTTGCAAAGCGTCGCGCCGGGACAAACGTTTGTTTTGGAAGAAGATGGCCGCAGCGGTTTTGACCGCATTTTGGCGGGCATCGGCGGGCAAATCGCCGAGTCTTTGCGCAGTGTGTCGGGCAACCGGCAGTTCGATGCCTCACAGTCGCAGCGCGTGCTTTTGCTAACCGCTTTATGGACGGCACTTTTGGCCTTTGGCATCACGCTGGGGCTGATGATCGGGCAGAAATTGTATCTCAGGCAGCCTTTCGGCTTTGATAAAAAAATTGTTTTTGGTTGCATCGGCGGGTCTTTGGCCGGATTGATTGCCGGTGGCCTCGGCCAATTGCTTTATACCGGCGGTGGGCAGGGCGAAAGCGCGCGCATTATCGGCTGGACAATTTTGGGCGCCTGTATTGGCTGGGGTCTTTCGGTTGTGGTGCCGAATTTAGGTCGCAAAAAAGCCGCAGGCGGCGGTGCCTTGGGCGGCTTCATTGGTGTAATAGCTTTTGTAATTTTAGCCGGTGCTATGTCCGAAACTTGGGGCCGTTTAAGCGGCGCGGCCATTCTTGGTTTTTGCATCGGCCTTGCGTTGGCGCTCATCGAAATCGTCACGCGCAAAGCGTGGCTCGAAGTGGCGCGCGGCGATAACGAAACGTGGCTTGTCAATTTGGGAGAAGCGCCCGTTCGCGTCGGCAGCCGCGAGATTTCCGACATTTATGTGCGTGAAATTGAGCCGGATGCTTACCGTTTTCGCTGGGACAACGGCAAAGTGCTGCGCGAGGCTTTAATAACAGGTCAAACCAGCGAAGTGCGCGATGGCGATACTCTAAACGTCGGCGAAACCGTTGTGACGGTGCGCACGCAGTAAAAACGAAAAGGCCGCGCTAAAATTAGCGCGGCCTTTTTCTGTGGTGCTATGGCTGGTGCTATGGCGTGCCGGGCGTTGTGGGCGTCGCAGCGTCGCTTGTGCTGCTATGGCCGCCAATTTTACGGGCATTGAAATAGGTGTCCACGAATAATTCGGTGGCATCGCTTTCACCGCGCAGGCCGATAATGAGATCGTCTATGTCTTCGAGAATGCCATCTACCACGCGAAAGCGCGGGCGCAGTCCGGTGGTTTTGGCTTTGCGCTCGCCGCGTGCGCTGCGGGGTGCGCCGATAACATCGTCGTAATCGTCCACCAAATCGCCCAAGATTTGCACTTTCGCGGCGGTGATGCCGAACTTTGTCCCGGCGGGAGTGGCGCCTTGCGTGAGTGGCAACAGTGCCGCGTGCAAGGCTTTGGCTTTTTCGAGCAGCACGGTTTCGTGCAGTTGACGCCAATCGGTGAGTTGCAAATCCCACACGGCGGCCCCGCTGATATTGCCGTCTTTGCGCAGTTTGAGGCGCAGGGCGCGACTGAGCGGATGCGCGGCGTCTTCGAGCGATTTTTCAGCGAGGTTTTGTTCCTCGGTGATGCCGGTAAGCGTTTGCGACTGCGATTCGCCAAAGGCGCCCAACTCTTGGGCCTTCTGTTCAAACTGTTCGACTAATTCCGTGAGGTATTCTGGATTATCCAGCCACAAAACTTGGTTTTCCGGCTTGCGCAGCATATCATGCACGCCTTTATACATTCTCAACTTGCGAACTAAATCGTCTTTCATCTCTGCCCCCAAATGTTGTGATTTCCCACCGACGAAAATCACAATATTTACGCCGCTGGGATATTTTTATGATAACGCATTTTGGGGTTTATGTGACAAGTTTTTTAGGATTGTCCATCGCGATCCAAATATGCCGAATTTCAATATCGTCCAAGTCTTTTCTTTTATGGCGAGAATCTAATTTGCAGACGCCCGCTACGCTATCCTCATTTGCCTGTTTCACTACGTCTGCCTTGCTCCATCCCGATGTTGAATCAGAGGACAAATCGGTAATCCACCCATTGATTTTTCCAAGCCAGTGGGCTGAATCTTCTTCCTGAACATAACCAATCATGCCTGCAATTTTATGGCTGGCACCGTGATGTCCAAACTTGAATCGTTGAATTCCACCTGTAGTGCCGGGACTCGTAACCACATATTCTCGTTCATCACGGTCTTTTTCTTTTGGAGTGGGTAAGCGTTTGCATTCGATTGGAATCAATGGATCGAATTGCGTATGGCGACGGCCCTCAACAAAGATTTCGGGGACGCGTGGATTAGCTGCAAGATCAATTGCTCTTCTCTTATCCTTTTCCCGGTGAACCTCTGTGCGAAATTGGATGCGGCTCCAAGCCGTGGAACTGTAAGCCGCGCTGTTTAAATACGAACAAAGTTGATCCGTCAGTAGGACTTCGGAAGTTTCCTGCATTCTATCAACGTGGTCGCGCCACCGAGGTAATTCATCTGAGATGAAATCAAGTAAAGCGTAAAGCTGCTCACTGGCAAAATGGATTTGAGGGTCAAGTTGCCCAGGACTAATCGAAGTTTGATTATCAGCCAGCATAGTTGATTTAAAATCCTTGCTCCCACAAGTCCGCTAAGGTCTCATCGGCATCACGCAAAGCGACGGAACGCAGCCAGTAGCGTAGGCGGTCAGGCTTTAAAAGATAAATAAACTGACCGTCATAAATGCGGGCAATGCGCGTGATATTCAATCCGCTTCCGCGTTGCTCATGTAACAGTCCATCAATTCTATCCTGCAACTTATCAGCGCCACTCCAATCTACTTCGCCATCGCCAAAAACAAAAGGCTGGCAAATAGCACCCGGCCAAATTTGAGCTTCTATTGGGCGCAACTTGTTTTTGTAAATGGCGTTGATTGGCTGTGTGAAAGTTTCGTTGAAGGCCGGTAGCGCCTCTATTCCGGTTTCTTTCATTGCCGCAGAATCCTCGCCGAGACGAATCAAGTCGCGGTAATAATCCACGATGTCATCTACAAGAATTTGTTCGTGTGTGCTGAGGCCTAAATTCCGGTTTTCAGGGTAAGGCAAAGACAGAATGTCAATCGCTGAAAGCGTTGTTGCTCTCTGTGTAAAAAGCCTCACACTGATTGCCGCGACAAAAGCCTGTAGTGCGGGATGCTCTTGCTGTATCCAATTTTCCATTGCAGATACCAAAACCGCTTCGTGCTGGTTGCCGCAAATGCCAACAACTTTATTTTTATACGTCAAATAACCTTTACTCCAAAAGCCACAAGGTAAATCCATTTGTTCGCGGATTAAGAGCATGGGAGGAGTGAAGCGTTTAGCGGAACGTGGGCCTTCGATTAGCTTATCTGGCGCAATAACAATAGCTGAAGCGTCAATTCCACTTAAAGTGATAGCTTCTGAAGGTAAAAGGGGATGTCCGATAATATGCTCTGCCGGACGAGAAACATTACTTGCGCCTTCAATAAAACCTTCGCCATAATCCCAACCTTGCTCTTCTGCATAGTCGCCCAAAGTGCGAAATTCCTTTAGGCGGTCTACGAATCCTAAAACGCGCCCGCCTCCCAAAAGATTACTGCGCCAGACACCATCGTTGATTAAGGCTAACTGGCGTGGCAACCAGTGCAAGTCGTAGTAATCAATGTCGAAGCCTTGTTCGGCATCGGTGCGTCCAGTGCGGCGAAAAGTGGCGTGTAGAAGCTGAGTGTCCGGTGCTGGGTTGGTTGCTTCGGCCACAATGACCACAATTTTAGTGTCGGCACTGCCTTTTTGGAACAAGCCACGCACGGAGATGAAATCTAAAATCTCCCGCACATTCCATCGTTCAATAAACTTCCGGCGAAAATCAAGCGATAGTTGATTGTAGAGGAAGTTATATTGTTGAAGCATTCCCAGAATGCCCCCTTCGGCCAAAATCTCCATTGATTTATGGAGAAACAGATAGGCAAGTTGTTTATCGGGAAGTAGCCCAACTTTATCTTGGTATTGGTCGTAAGCACGCTGTGCGCCATCGGTGTTTAGAGATGACGCGAAAGGCGGATTCCCAACCACTGCTCCTACTTGGCCCTCCACTATTTCGTTTTCCAGAGCCTCGAAAAAACAACTCCGGTGAATGGTGCTACCACGCAAATCGGGAAACAACCGCACACTGGCGCGAATTTCTTCTGGTTTCAAAGCATCGCAAAGCGCAAGGCAAAGGCTAAAAGCTGCCAGTTCTACGGCGCCGACTTCCAAATCAATGCCGTGAACATGTTTCAAGAGCGCTTGAAGGACATCTTTGTTGGGGCGTTGCCAGCCGTTTTTGCTACGCCAGTGGAGAACTAAGCGTTTATAGGCTTCGACGAGAAACACCCCGGAACCGCAAGCCGGGTCAAGAATAATTTCCTCTTTTTCAATAATCCGGTTCAACCGTTCCCAACTCAGTGTTTCTTCTACGATGAGGCGCACCAGAAAATGTGGTGTATAAACAGCAACCGATTTATCATCAACAAAAAGCTGATAAATATGGCTGATAAGTTCGACAGGCAAGTCCGCGAAAGAGTAACGCTGCCAGATGGTGCGTTGCCCGCTGGCTTCTTGTTTGCCTTCGACCAAGTCTGCGAATTTTGCAAGTTCCTGACTGCCGCGTAAAATCGCGCGCTCATTTTCACTCAGGGCGAAGACATGACCATTAAAGCGTTGTTCGAGATGGTCAAGCAAATCAACCAAGGCAGGGCCATCTGCTAAAACTTCAAAAAATTCAGTTGCTTGTGGACGAAATTGCGCGAAAAATCCGGCTTCAAAAACCTTTCGATTTTCCAGATAAGCAATAAGCAACGACAAAATCAACAGTTTGCGACGGAGCGGCGGAGACAAAATGCCCGTTTCGGTTAGATTGTCATGCAACCGCTTCACTTCGTTTATGAGGTCTTTTTGTGCAGAATACCTATCCGAAAGGAACTCCTTACAGGTTTCTGGATCGTCCCACAACGCGCCACTTCGCAAAAGCTCCGCATCCCACCACGGCTTGTTGATAGATTGTGTTATTTTCGCGGCAAGGTCTAAGGTTTTGTGTGGCCTAAAGTCAATTTCGCCTTTATATTCAAAATCCGGTTTATGGGCGCACCGAAACAATCGAATCTGGGCCAGAGTTTTGAGATACACCAGCGGAACGCCACCCCAACTCCAAAGACGCTTATGAAGTTTGGCAAATTTCGACTCTTCAACTGGCCCATCTGACACATAAACAAAGGCTTGGGCGATTGGCGGTTTGCCATCGCGTCCTGCCTCAAAGAAAACAGCAGTGGCTTTATATTCTTCTGCCTTTTCCATCACAGCCACTTCTTCGGGAGGCTGACCTTGCTTGTTGTAACCGGCTAAATAGACGAGACCATCCACCGCCGATTCGCCATTAGCGCTCAGATTTCTCAGCCATTGTCCACGGGTATCCATGCGAGAATTCAGTGTTTGCTTGCCTCTTTTTAGAAGCGCAAGCCATAGCCACAGTTTTGCAGCGGCCAATCCAAAAGTGTTTCCCAGTTTAGCGACACAGCGCTTTAAAAACTAACCCGACGCCTTCAATAATTCACCTTACCGGCTCAATAATTGACCCGACCACTTCAATAATCGGCCCGACGCGCTCAAAAACTGACAAGACGTGCCCAATAATTGACCTTCCCACTTTAATAATCAACCCGACCACCTCAATAACTGGCCTTCCCGCTTCAATAATTGACCCGACGCGTCCAAAAATCGGCCCGACGCGAGCAATAATTGACCTTCCCGCTGCGATAATTGACCCGACCACTTCGATAATTGAGGCGACGCGGGCGATTTTTTAGGCGACGTTGTCAAACATCGGCGCGGCGCGGGCATCAAACAACCCCGCGAGTTTGATTTTTCATCGAAAAAGGGTTTTATGCGTGTTTTAGCCTCGGTTTTTGGGCGTTGCGGGCTGCTTTTGGCATTTTGGGCCTCGTGCGGGCAGGCGCAGCAAGCAGTTTCTCTGATGGAAGCGCAAAAACCGGGCATGGGCTGGGAGTTTGGCAACGGGCCGGAATTTCCCGGCGCGACGGGCGGCTTGGTAGTGGATGCGACAGTCAAGCACAACGGGCGCGAGACGCTCAAATTGTCCGGCGATTTCACCAAAGGCGGCAATTATGTGCAAGCCGGACGCAAGCTCGAAGCCGTTGACGCGCGCGAATTATCGTTTTGGGTGCGCAATCCCGCCGCGACGAATTTCACGCTGCGCCTCAACGATGCCAGTGGGCAAACACACCAAATTAACATCAAAACACAAGGCGATGATTGGGAGCGTATCGTGTTTCCTCTTGAGCGTTTTTTCGCCAATCGGGGCCGCGCCGATGCCGTTTCTTCCGTTACCAAATACGAATATTGGGGCGGCGCCAACGATGGCAACTGGCACGGGCCGGTAACAGGCATTTGGCTTTTGCTGGGCAAAACCGAAGATAAAAAAGCGCGCACTTTATGGCTGCAAGACATCGTTCTCACGCCGCGCCCACCGCAGGTCGCAAACGCGCAAGTTGTTGCGGAAATTTCGCTCGACGAAATCCTCGAAGGCCAACATTATTGGCGCCTCGATTTCCCGCCAACTACGCCGGGCACACTCGAAGTCGTCAAAGATCAACCCGCGCCCGCTGAAATGGCGTTGAAATTCTCCGGCGACTTTTCCAAAGGCGGCGGTTACGTGGCGATGGCCAAGGATTTAAAAGAACTTGACCTCGCTGATGTGCAAGCGATTAAAGTGAAAATGAAGTCGGACAACGTGCAGTCTTTTGGCATTCAACTCTCCGATGGCACCGGCCAAACGCATCAGAAAAAAAACATTCCGATCACGCCCGACGGTCAATGGCATGAGGTTATTATCAAACCGGATGAAGTCGCGGGTATCGAACATTGGGGCGGCGCTAACGATGGAAAATGGCACGGCAAGCCGACGGGTTTGGTGTTCAATATGAACGAAGCGTCCGGCAAAGACACCAAGCAGCCAGTGCTGTTTATTGCCGATTTGCGCGCCGATGCCATGCAACGCGCCGTGATTCAACCGCCTGCCTTTAAAAGCGACTTTGAAGCCGACCAAACTCCCGCTAACTGGACTGTTATCGGCTCCGCCACGATTGATAAAACCAGCGCCTTCAAAGGCAAAAATACGTTGATGCTGTCGCGTCCAGCCAACGATGCCAATTACGAACGCGCGATAACGGCAACAAGTCGCGCCTTTACTGTGGCGCCCGGTCAGTGGCAAATCAGCGCCGCCACGAAAGCCGATTTGAAATCGCCTGATGCCTCTTACAGCGGCGTGATTAATTTAGAATTGCTGGATGGCGCGGGTAAAATCGTGCAAACCGTGGCGCTTGTTGATACCTTCGGTCAACGCAATTGGACGCCGGTTAGTAAAACCATCGAAGTGCCCAAAGGCGTAACAACAGCACGCTTTCAGGCGCGCATTAACAAAGCGTTCGGGCAGTTTTATGTGGACGAAGTATCGGCGTCTTACCTTGCGCCCGCACCAAAAAAAGACAACCGCATCGCGCGTCTTTACTTCGACACGCCGCAAATGGGCAACCTCATTTTGCCCACTGAGCCGCGCATTTTTAAGGTGACATTGGAAGCCATCAAACCATTGCGCGACAATCAGAAAAACATCGCTTGCGAAGTGCGCGATTATTGGGGCGCCGAGCAAACCAAAGGGCTGCCCGTCGCGCTGGAAAGCAAAGGCAAAAAGGGCGAAATTTTCCTCTATGAAGGCCAACTCGATTTAAGCCAGTCGCCGCTGGAAATCGGGCGTTATTACGAAATTCACGCCGCCGTGTCGCAAGAAGGCGACGAGCCGTATCGCAATTACACCACGTTTGCTATTGTGCCCGAAGCGATTACCAAAAATTACAAGTCCGAAGAAATTCCTTTCACCAGCCGCAGTTGGGACAACCGCCCGACGCCGCATATTTTGCTAACAGATCGCTTGGGCATTCGCATTTGCGGCTTGTGGGGCGGCTGGGAAGCCAAAGCGCCTTATAAAGCCGATGTGCCGCAAATTGAACTCGTAGAAAAACTGCACATGGGCTGGCTAACCGGCACTCCAGCACATTCAATTGAGCAGGGTAAAAAAGATTACGACGAAACCGCGCTGCGTCAGGGCGTGCGCAATCTCATTGAAAAATACGGTAAAGTGCGCCCGCTGTATATCAATTTGGGCAACGAGCCGCATGGCAAAGGCCAGCAAGTTTTGGATAATGTCGAAGCCTATCGCGTCATTTACGACGAAGTGAAAAAAGTTGATCCAACTGTTTTTGTTGTCGCCACTTCGGTTGAACCGAACGAAGAATATTTCAAGGCGGGCTACGGAAAATACTGCGACGCCTATGATTTTCACATCTATGAATCGGCGGATAACGTGCGGCGTTCGATGCGCGAATACAAAGATTTAATGAAAAAATACGATGTCGTGAAGCCGATTTGGTCAACGGAACTGGGCCTTAACAGCCAAGGCATGACACGCTACGCCGTCGCGCAAGAAGTGGTGCGCAAATTTGCCAGTTTCTTTGCTGAAGGCGGCCAAAATGTGTCGTGGTTTGGCTTGATGTATCCTGATTCGGACACCAAAAACACCGGCACTTCGGGCGAAGCGCACAACATTTTCGACACGCGTTATGGCCGTTATGCGCCCAAACTGGACGCGATTGCCGATTATAACATGATTAACAGCATTGCCATCAAAAAGTTCGTGTCCGAAAGACACTATCCCGATGGCATCAACGCTTTTTTGTTCCGCGACCGCGACGGGAAAAACTTGCAAATTTTGTGGAAAGACAAAGGCCGCACCGATGTTTCGCTGCCTTTAAGCGGCGCCAAAGAAGTGCAAGCGATTCGTCTTGACGGAGAACGCCGCGCGCTGAACGCGAATAATAAAGCCATCACGTTAAGCATTTCTGAAGACCCGATTCTGCTACTTTATGACGGCGCTGCAACATTACCTGATAGGCTCGGCGCGCCTGTAGCCTCGTTGCCCAATCTGCCCGCCAACGTAGTGCGTGGCGGCGCGACGACGTTTATTATTGCGCTGGGCGGCGCGGCTGCAAATGATGTGAATTTAACGGCACCGCATTTTTGGGACGTGAAAAAATTGCCTTCTAATAATGGCAAAAGCGTGCAATTTACCGTTACCTCGCCCGAAGACAGCGAGGTGCGCGAAGCTGATTTTACCGTGACGCTTGGCAATGAAAAAAACCGTGCGGGCGAGTTATATTTTCGCGCTCCTGTATCGGGCAAATTGGCCTTGCGCGTCTTGCCCGAACCGGCGCGCGATGGCAAAGCGGCGGGCGTGAAACTGCTGGTTTCCAACAACAGCAAAGACGCGCAGCAAATCAGTTGGGACATGACGCTCAATCAAGAACGCGCCCTCAATAAAGGCGAGTTTGGCGCGCCAGTTTCACCCGGCGCTTATTTCGCCGAAACCGCCACCGGCGCGCTGACAATGGGCGGCAACGAAAGCAAAGAAGTTGTCGTGCCGCTTGCCAATTTCGACCCGCTGAAAATTTATCATGTGAAGTCATCCATCACCGATGCGACAGGGCGTGTTTTAAGCAACGAACGCTTTTTAGCGGGCGCCGTTTTGGTGCCCAAAGCCAAAGCCTCGCCGAAACTTGATGGCGTTTTAGATGAAGCCCTTTGGCAAAACGCGCCCGCGCAAAATATCAACAGCGCCGAACAATTTTACGCCGTCGGCAACGCCGCCGCGCCGTGGAAAGGAGGCGCCGATTTATCCTCGAAACTGCGCTTTTTGTGGGACGAAAAATATCTTTATATCGGCGCCGAAGTGACCGACGACAAATCCGGAAACTTGCTGCAAGATGCGATGATTTGGGCGCAAGACGGCTTGCAATTTCTCATTGACCCCTCGCGCGAATCATCGGAAAAACCGGGCAAATACGATTACGGCGTGGCCCTTAGTAAAAAAGGCCCGCAAGCATGGCGCTTTTTGTCGGCTGATGCGGGCGCACTAACCGGAGAAGCCAAAGAAGTTCTCGTTTCGGCAAAGCGCGGCGCAGGCGGCAACATCACTTATGCAGTGGCCTTTCTGTGGAGCAGCCTCGCGCCCTTCAAGCCCAGTTTGGGCGCCAATCTCGGCCTCACGATGGCGATTAACGAAGACGATGGTCTCGGACGCAAAAGTTTCGTGGCATGGTTTGGCAACGCCCACACCAAACAAGTGGACACAGTCGGCGATTTGATTTTGGGCGAGTGACAGAACGTAGAACGTAAATTACGCAAACTGAACGCAAATCTTTTTCAAAAGATTTGCGGAAATTCTCGAAAATTGGCGCCCTGTGCGTTCGATTCCAATTCCTATGAGATCGCTTCTTTTTTTAGCGCTGTTTTATCTTGTGGCGCAGACGCAAGCGCAAAATAAGCCGAACATTTTGTGGCTTACCAGTGAAGATCACGGGCCGCACATGGGCTGTTATGGCGATGCGTATGCTACGACGCCAAATGTGGATGCTCTGGCGAAAAAGGCTTTGCTTTATAAGTTTTGCTGGTCGAACGCGCCGGTTTGCGCGCCGGCGCGCACCACTTTAATTAGCGGATTGTATCCGACTTCAACTGGCGGCGAACATATGCGCAGTATGGTCAAAATGCCGCGCGGCACCAAGATGTATCCGCAGTTTTTGCGCGAAGCCGGTTACTATTGCACCAACAATTCCAAGACCGATTACAACCTCGAAGAGCCGGGCAAGGTGTGGGACGAATCATCGGCCACAGCGCATTGGAAAAACCGGCCCGACGGTGCGCCGTTTTTTGCGATTTTCAATTCGATGAAAAGTCACGAAAGCCAGATTCGCACGCGCCCGCATCAACAAATTCATGACCCCGCCAAAGCGCGCGTGCCGGCTTATCATCCCGATACGTCCGAAGTGCGCCGCGATTGGGCGCAGTATTACGACACGGTAACCGCAGCCGACGCCGATGCGGGCCAGCGTTTGAAAGAACTCGAAGACGCGGGCCTGACTGAAGACACCATTATTTTCTATTACGCCGACCACGGTTCGGGAATGCCGCGTAGCAAACGCTGGCCGTATAACTCCGGTTTGCAGGTGCCGCTGGTGGTTTATATTCCCGAAAAATACAAAGACTTGCGCCCGCCTGAATACAAAGCCGGTGGCACTTCACAGCGACTTGTCAGCTTTGTTGATTTCGCGCCGACGGTGCTTTCCATTGCCGGCATTGCGGCGCCCGATTGGATGCAAGGCCACGCCTTCCTCGGCAAATTTACGGCGCCCGTGCAGCCTTATGTTTATGGTTTTCGCGGGCGCATGGACGAGCGTTACGATTGTGTGCGCAGCGTCAGCGATGGCCGCTATGTATACATTCGCAACTTCCGGCCCGATAAAATTTACGGTCAACATATCAACTATATGTGGCAAACGCCGACCACTGCCGTATGGGAGAAACTGTTCAAAGAAGGCAAGCTAAACGCCGCGCAAGCGGCCTTTTGGAACACCAAACCTGTCGAAGAACTTTACGATTTGCAAAGTGACCGCGACGAAGTGAACAACTTGGCGCTGTTACCGCAAAACGCGGACATTCTCGCCAAAATGCGCGTTGCGCTGCACAATCATCAACTGCAAATTCGCGATGTCGGACTTTTGCCCGAAGGCGAATTTTATCGCCGCAGCGCAAACACAACGCCCTACGATTTCGCGCACGAGGCGGCCTTTCCGATGGAGAAAATTTTGGCGACTGCCGAACTCGCGGCTTCGCTCAAACCTGAAGCCACGCCGCAGTTGAAAAATGCGTTATCCGATGCCGAGAGCGCCGTGCGTTATTGGGCCGTTTTAGGGCTTATGATGCGCGGCACTCTTGCTGTGAACGGTGCGCGCGATGAACTCACGAAGCTATGGAATGATGAATCGCCAGATGTAAAAATCGCCGCTGCCGAAGCGCTGGGTCGCTATGGCAACGATGCCGATTTGAATCGCATTTTGCCCCTACTCGGCCAGTGGGCGAACTGGAAAAATAACGACGTTTTCACCGTGATGGCCGCACTCAATGCTATTGACGCGTTGGGCAACAAATCCGCTTCCCTAAAAGAAACTATCAATGCCTTGCCGGAGGACGGCCCCGCGCCCAACCCGCGCTACAAAGAATATCCTCCACGCTTGTTGGAAGAATTGAAAGCGAAATTGTGAGGCCATTTTTAGAGTGGTTTTGCGGAGCAATCGCAGCTATCTAATGCTGTCCAACTTCCAAGCTGTTTGAAAAACTCATGAAACCTCTTGCCACTTTGCTGTTTGCCGTTTTGTTCGTGGTGCCCGTTCAGGCTGCGACGGTTTTGCGCGAATGGAAAGCTGACGATTTGATGAGATGGTCGGGCGGCGCACTGAAAAAACAGCGTCTCGAAAATGGCGTGCTAACGTTGGACGCCGGGCCGGGCGATGCCATGTTGATTAGCCCAGTTTTCGAGGCGTTTGATGCCAACCCGTCGCAGCGCATCGAATTGGAAATGCAAAGCGATGTGTTCGGCCCGGCGCAGTGGTTTTGGACGGGCAGCACTGAAGGCAAATTTGGCGGCTTCTCCGGCGAGAAAACTACGGCGTTCAGCACTGTGGCGGGCGGCTTTACCACTTATCATCTCGAACCGTTCTGGCAGGCCGAAAAGCGCATTTTGCGTTTGCGCCTCGATTTTCCCGAACAGCAGGCCGGGCATTACATCATCAAAGCGCTGCGCATTGTCGAAGAGGCACCCTCCGCGCCCCTTGCCTTGCCGCTGCGCGCTGTGCCGTTGGAAAATGGCTTGTGGCGCGGGCGACTAAATTGGCTGGCCGAGCAAGGTTCGTTCGCCACCGTGCGCATGACGACACCCCTTGGTGCGGGACAAGTCGGCGCGCTGAGTTTTGCCAGCGATGCCGTCAATGGTTTGCATCGCGTGACCTTTCCGCTGCGCGCCGACGGGCAAGCGCACACTTACAACATAGATATGGGCGCCGATGTCAACTGGCGCGGACACATTATCGAATTGCGTTTGCAACCCGTTGTCGGACAAAAAACGAACGCGCAAATTGCCTCGCTGTCGCTGGGCACCGAACCGCAAGGCCCAGCCGATTTGCAGGTCACATTTCTTGGTTTGCACGACCCAATGGCACGTTCTGGCAAGCCTGTCAAACTCGAAGCGATAATCGTTAATCACGGCGGCGAAGCGGCCCAAAACCTTAAGGCGCAATTGAAAGTCAACGGCGCGCGATTGCTTTCTGCGGACGCGCCGCCCGCGCAAATTGAATATGGCGTGCCCGAAAAACTGTCGTGGATAGTGCAGGCCGATAAACCCAACGTGGCGCGCGCCACTTTAACGTTGCCGGGTGCAACAGCATATACAACAATGCTCGACTTTCGCGCACCGCTGAATTTGCCCAAAGCCGCTTATGTGCCAGTGCCCAAGCCCGCCAAAAGCGATTATTTAGTCGGCGCTTATTATTTTCCGGGCTGGAACACTGCTTCGCGCTGGGCGCCGCTGCGAGCGTTTTCCGAACGGCAGCCTTTGCTTGGTTGGTATCACGAAGGCGACCCCGAAGTCGCCGATTGGCATATCAAATGGGCCGTCGAACACGGCATCAATTTCTTTCTTTACGACTGGTATTGGGATCGCGGCGCGCGACAACTCGAACACGGTCTTGAGGCTCTATTTAAGGCGCGTTATAGCAACGCCCTCAAATTTTGTTTGCTTTATGCCAATCACAACAGTGCAGGCTCGCATTCCGCTGAAGACTTTGAGCAAATCACCAAATTTTGGATTGATAATTATTTTAAGCGGCCCAATTATTTGAAGGTGGACGGCAAGCCGATTGTAGTGATGTTCGCCGCGCAAAATCCGGCCCACGATATGGGTGTCGAAAACGTCAAAGCGACCTTTGAAAAAATGCGCGCCCTGTGCCGCGAGGCTGGTTTCAAAGGTTTGTATTTGGTGGCGTGCAGCAACGATGGCACTGGCCCGTTGGCGCAACTCAAAGCAATGGGCTACGATGCGGTGACCGCTTACAACTGGCCCGCTTTGAACATGACAAGTGCCGAAACTGCTGCGCACCGCGCCTCTTATGAAACGAACATCGAAGGCTACAAAGCTGCGTGGCAACGCCTCGCCGAGGCCGATGTTTTGAAATTGATTCCGCCCGTCGCGGCGGGTTGGGATTCGCGCCCTTGGGCTGGCGATAAAGCGCTGGTGCGCTATGGTCGCACGCCACAATTGTTTAAGCGCCACTTGCAAGACGCCAAGCAATTTCTCGACACGCGCGAGCAAAACCCGAAACTGAAAATGCTGCTTGTTGAAGCGTGGAACGAGCTGGGCGAAGGCAGTTACATTGAGCCGCACCGTGAATTTGGCTTTGGCTATCTTGAAGCAATCCGTGAGGTTTTCGCGCCACAATCCGCAAAGCCGCAGGAAATTTTGCCGTCGGATATTGGACTTGGCCCTTATGATGTCGCGCGCGAACCGACCACAACGCAATGGAATTTCGTGAAAGCAAAAACGCCGCTTGGCTGGGAAGGCAACATAGCGAAACTTCGCATCGAAGACGGCGCTTTGTATTTTACTACGCGCGGCAATGATCCGATTCTGGGCAGTCCGAGTTTGTTGCTGCGCGCTGCGCGCTACCCGAATTTTGTGATGAAAATCAAAGCCAGCCGAGATGTAGACGGGCAACTTTTTTGGTCTACCACGTCATCGCCCCTCAGTGAAGCCAACAGCGTGCGTTTTGCCATTGAAGGCGATGGAAAGTTTCACGAAATCAAAGTGCGCCTCGCCGATAAGTCGCGCTGGCGCGGCGTGATTACTGGCCTGCGTTTCGACCCCGGCAGCTTCGATAATGTTGAGATTGAAATTGAATCTATCCTCTTGGGAAATGCGCCGTAAATTTACAAGGCGATAGGCATCCAAAGGATTTCGTCATTGCTTTGCCGCCGTCTCTTGTAATCACAAAAGCGTTTTGTTTTAATTGCTGTGATTGCGCGCTAAATAAGGCAAGCGCACAAGTTGTTAAGCAGGATAAGGAGAAAATGATATGGCAAAGTTGAATTTCGACACAGTGAAACCGGAGTATGAAAACCTTTTCGCCACAATGGTGATAAAGGATTCGCGCGTGGCCGAAGCGGATGACATTGTAACGAAAATCGCCGCTCACAAAAGCGTCTACGAAACAATCATGCAAGCGACAGGTGTGCCGTGGCAACTGATCGGCATTTTTCACAGCATGGAAGCAAGCCTCAATTTTGGCGCGCATTTGCACAACGGGGACTCGCTAAAGGCGCGCACTGTGCAAGTGCCCAAAGGACGCCCTAAAACCGGCAATCCGCCGTTCACTTTTGCCGAAAGCGCCATTGATGCGTTGCAATTCGATGGACTGGCGGGCCTCACCAGTTGGGAACTGGCCGAGACGCTGTTTCGCCTCGAAAAATATAATGGCGTTGGCTATCGCAGCCGAGGCATCAACACGCCGTATTTGTGGAGCTATTCCAACCATTACACCAAAGGAAAGTTTGTGGCGGACGGCCATTTTGATCCCAACGCCGTCTCCAAACAGTGCGGCGCAGCGGTGATCCTGAGGCGCATGATAGACCGCGAAGTTTTCTCGTTTGCCGGAATGCCGCGCGAACTGGGTGTTGTGGTCAATGGTACTTTGCAGCCTTCGGTTTTGGCCTTCGTGCAAAAAGGAAATTCGTGGATTGCACCGCGCCCTTTTTCCGCTTTCATCCCCGGCCTCAGTGTAGCTGCCGTTAGCAACAATCCTTTGCGTATCACGGTGCAATACACACCCGGCAGCAACGTTAGCAAGGCCAAAACCCGCGCCTTCGCGGGCGAAACTTTTCATAGCAACGGCCATGTGGATGCTTCTGATTTAATCAGCGATTTCCTCGGCATGAAACTGAGTTTCGATGGCTCTGCCACGCCCGGACGGTTAGTCATCAATACGAAATAACAATCGCTGTTTGGCTTGAATGTGAATCGCTAAGGCCCGAAAAACTTTACCAATTTTCTGGCAAAGCGGCGCGCAAGTTTCGGTTGGGCGGGCACAAATCAACCGGCACCAAAGACAAAAGCGCATCGTTCCACGCGCGGCTGATTTTTACTTCAAAGGCGCCGCCGCCAAACGGATAAAGCAGCGCCAAGTGCGGCAAAACCTGATTTTTGCGCCCTTCGATTTCGCCATAAACCGTAATTTGCCGCACATCATCGGCATCGGGCAACGCGGTTGGCGTTTTATATTTCGCATCACCCAGCCATGTGTGATTTTGCGATTGATTTTGGACGCGCCAGCGAAAATCGGCGCGTTGTGAAATCGCTGCGCGTGGCGCGCGCAAAAGCGCGCCGACTTCGTGTTGAAAAGACACAAAGGTGCCAAAATGCGCTTGCAACGCGGCGCGCGTGTAGTCTTCAAAAACCGCGTTCATATCCAGCAAAAAACTAAAGCCTGCTGCATCGCCCGCCGTCATTTCGTAAGCGACGTTTTCCAAAATTCGCCGCGCAAAAGCCGCGCAAAACGCGAAGCGCTGCGTGTGGCGATGGAAAGAAATGGTTTCGCGCAAAACTTCGCGTGGTGAGCTATCAGCCGCGTCGGATAAATGGTTTAAACAATCGTCTAACAAAGACGAAGCAAGTGGATTTTGCACGCGTGATGCCAATAATTTACAAGCGCATTTTAAAAGGCGCGTAAGCGGCGTATCAACCTGTAATTCATCCCACACACAAGCGATTTGGTCGCGCCTGTCCCAGTTTTTTGTCAGTTGCCGCACGAAATGGATGCGGCCTCGCACCAGCGGCAAATCGTTGCTTTGGCTTTGATATTCAACTGGCAAACCGTCTTGCAATTCGGGCCATAAGCGGCGCGCGAAAAGCAACGCGAAGATGTCGTGAAATTCCAGCGGCGCATTTTGCAATTGCGCTTCGTCGGCGCTTTTTAAATTGGAATTTGCCACTTCAAGCAGCCACAAAAAATTGCGCATTACGTTGTGGCGCGAAGCGTTTTCGTTATCTAATTTTGGCCAGATTTCGAGCGTGATATTATCCGCTTCCAACATACCAACATAATGGCGCGCCCGCAGCCACTCGCCCCCGGCACCTTCAAACCAAAGCGGCGGCGCGCTCAAATTATTTTGCAGTTGCCACGCCCGTGCCCGCGCTTGCAACGCGCTTTTTTCGCGCGCGTTTAAATCGCAGCGCACGCGGCCCCATTCGTTAATTTGCAATACGCGGCGTGTTGTCAGAATTTTCATTGTTGACCGAAATAATTTTGCTGCAAGGCTTCCAACGCGCTGAGTTTTTCGCCTGCATCGAAATACCACTGCCATCGTGTGCGCGCCATGATTTCTTCATCGGAAGACAGCGAAATCGGCAGCAAAAAGCGCGGCTCATCGCGCTGCGATTCTTCGCCTAAAACGTAGCGCAAGCCGTCCCAATCGTTATGAAAATATTCTTGCAACAGCGGAATAATTTTGCGGCGAAAAACCATGTCGAAATCGGCGCCGTTCAAAAAATAAGCGTGGCCGATGCCATGTTCGCGGTCGCGGCGCAAAGTTAGGCGGCGATTGAGTTCTATTAAAACACGCCGTGCGCTTGCGGATAAATCAGGGCAAACAGCGGGCGAAAAATCGGGGCGCAGTTCTTCAAAATCGAAACGCCGCCGCAAGGCAATATCCAGCAGCGCCAGACTTTTATCGCCAGTATTCATGGTGCCGATAACAAATAAATTCGGCGGCAAGGCAAACGGCAAATGCGAAAACGGCAACGTGGCGCGCAGTTCGTTGGCGGCGCCCAGTCGCTTGTCATCTTCGAGCAGTGTTATCAACTCACCCAAAATTTTCGCCACGTTGCCCCGGTTGATTTCATCAAGGATAAGCACAAAACGCGGCGCGCTGATTTTCCAGCGCGGGTTGAATTTGCCTTCCAGGAAACGTGTCGCGTTGCCCTCCGGAGATTCCAAACAAGCGTCTAAAGCGCGCAGCGCGATTTGCTTTAAAACGCCGTCGTGACATTCGTAACGCGCGGCACCTTTAGTCGTTAAAACCGGACGAATGCCCTCAATAAAATCTTCGTAGGCCAGCGATTGATGAAAGGTCACAAACGCGATGCGGCCTTCGCGCCGCAAGGCATCGAAGCGCGTTTTAGCTTCGCTGTGATTGGCAAAAGTGCGCCCTTCGATCAGTTTTATGGCGCGCTCAATTGTCGCATAAGTTTTGCCGGTTCCCGGCGGGCCATAAAGAATAGTATTGAGCGGCGCGGGCGGCAAAACCATCGTTGCGCTCACGCTTGCGGCGGGCGCTTTGGTTTGGCGTCGGGTGCCATGAAAAATCAAATCAATATCCTGCGGGCGTTTGATCTCCAGCAAAGCATCTGTCCACGCTCCGGCTCCCGCGCCCGCCGGACGAGCGCCGCGATAAAGCGGTCTATCGGGTTGCGGCTCCAATTTGAGCGTGCCGGTTTCGGGCACAATTTCGCGCACCCAGCCGAGGTAATGCACGCGCAAATGGGCGCCACCGACGCCTTTGAGCGCGAACTCATCGCCGGGGCGGATTTGCGCGAACAGTTTTTGATAACGCCGCGCGCTGGCTTTGTCTGGCGCGGTTTCAAAGTTCATTTGCCATTCGTGATTGGCGAGAAATTTTTTCAGTTGCGATTGGCCGTTCCATTCGTGGCCGCCCGCCCAATAACGCGGGTCGCGGCGCGTGGCGGCATCCAAATAAATTTGCGAGAGCGGCGCCTTCCATTGCTCGCGCGCCGCTTCAATGAGCGCTGCATAATCGCCTAAATCTTTGGCCAATTCGGGCAAGTCGTGGCGTTTTAAATAGGCCGTAAAAACGCTATCAAGCGGCAAATATTCGTCGGGGCTGAACCAAAACAGGCCGATAGTTAATTTGGGCGGCACACTAAGTGTAGTTTTTACACTTTTTTGCCCGATACATTTGATTTGGCAGCAATTTTCAAAAAGCGTTGCATCCAGTTGATGCGGGCCAACTTGAAACGCTTCGCGCGCCAATCGCCACAGGTTCGCCACATCGTGCGCTTCGCACGCGCCATCGAGAAACCATGAGGCCGAATTTTCGGCAATCGGTAAGCCTTGCCAGTCGCGCGGTGCGGGCGTTTCGAGAGCCAGTTGTTCTTGCCAAAAAGCAGCAATGCGCGTGCGATTGGCTTCACTGATGCCACGATTAAACGAAGCAAAAACCGTAAACGGATCAATAACTTCGCGTGGCGCTTTGCCGCCTTCGAGGGCAAACAGAGGCAACGAACGCGCTTTAATTTCGCGCAAAACGTGCAGCAGTTCATCCTGACGTTTTTCGTATTGCAAAACGCGCGCGGCCATTTCCTTGAAAAAAGCCTGCCACGAAAATTGATCTTGATTTGCCATGTGATTAAATTCAAATTCGGTTTGAGTTTCTCATTTAAGACACTTGAGTGCGCGACTTTTGGGGCGCGCTTGCTTAAAATTCGCATTATGAGAGACGTGAAGACTTCAGCGAAAAATATCAGCCGCCGCCGCTTGCTGCGCGGCGGCATTTGCACTTTGGGCGCGCTTGTTGCGGGTGAAAAGTGGGCCACAGCGGTTGAGCCACACTGGGACGAAGTGGTGGCGCTGGAAATGCCCTTGCCGCGCCTCGAAAAAGCCTTTGACGGTTATCGCATCGCGCAGCTTTCGGATATGCATTTGGGCGACGGCATGAGCCGCGCGCGTTTGGATGGCATCGTCGAAAAAACCAACAATCTCGGCGCCGATTTGATTGTGCTGACCGGCGATTATGTATCGGGCGATGGGGCGCGCTGGGCCAAAGATATTACCGGCGCGCTTTCCAATTTGCAGGCGCGCGATGGTGTAATGGCGGTTTTGGGCAATCATGATATTTGGGCCGATGCCAAAGTCATTCGCCGTGCCCTGCGCGATGCAGGCATTCGCGAACTCAACAACGACGTGCATATTTTGCGGCGCGGGCACGCGCAAACTTTTATCGTGGGCTTGGATGATCCGTGGTATGGCAAACCAAAACTTGAGCCAATTTTAGCGCATTTGCCCGCAAAGGGCGCGGCGATTTTATTGGCGCACGAACCGGATTTTGCCGATCAGTTTTCGCAATATGGCCGCTTCGATTTGCAATTGTCGGGGCATTCACACGGCGGGCAAGTTTGCCTGCCGACGGGCATTCCGCTTCGCTTGCCCGGCTACGGCCAAAAATACCCGCGCGGCCAGTATCAAATCGGCGATATGATTCTCTACACCAATCGCGGCATCGGCAGCAGCGGCATCCCGGTGCGCTTCAACTGCCGCCCCGAAATTTCGCTTTTCACATTACGCAAAATAAATAGCTCTGCTGCCAGCTTTTCATAGTTTCCCCTCGCCTTTTAAATGATACTTGCCGCATGACTTCCGGCAAAATTTCCAACAATAAAGCGGCGCTGATTACGGGCGCTTCGGGTGGCATCGGGCTTGAATTAGCGCGGCTTTTGGCGCGCGATGGCTACGATTTGGTTCTCGTGGCGCGCAGCGAAAATAGGTTGCGTGAAATCGCTGACGAATTGCAAAACGCGCATGGCATTCGCGCTTTGGTTTTGCCGCATGACTTATCGCTTTCTACGACGCCGGATGCCATTTTCGAGGCGCTGCAAACGCACAAAGTTCAGGTGGATATTTTGGTCAACAACGCCGGAATCGGCACTTACGGGCCATTTGCCGAAATTGACTGGGACAAAGAGCGCGATTTGTTGCAAATTAATATCGTGGCGCTGACGCATTTGACGAAATTATTTTTGCCCGAAATGCTATCGCGGCGCGCGGGAAAAATTCTCAACGTTGCTTCGACGGCAGCGTTTCAGCCCGGCCCTTTCATGGCAGTGTATTATGCCAGCAAAGCTTATGTTTTATCGTTTTCGCAGGCACTTTCCAACGAATGCGCGGGTAGCGGTGTCACGGTCACCGCGCTATGTCCCGGCCCGACGCAAAGCGATTTTCAAGAGCGCGCCGCTATGACGCAATCGAAACTGATGCAAGGCGCTTTGATGACAAGTGCCGAAGTCGCGGCGCAAGGCTACCAAGCGATGCAAAAGGGCAAGCGGCGCGTCGTGACCGGCTTTAATAATCGCGTGTGGACTTTAGCCGCGAAGTTTTTGCCGACGGGCGCGACAATTAAAATGGTGCGCCGCGTGCAGGAAACGAAGAGATAAAATGTTTAGCGATATTCCAAACACCGTTGAAAAAATTGAGGCGTGGCTGCATGGCACGAGGGTTTATCCGCGTTCGATTCAGGGAGCGGGCGGCGAAGTTTTGTGCGCCGTGAAAGACGCGCATCAGTTTTATTTGCTGGCAATTTTTAATCCGCAGTTGCCGCCGTTTTTGCGCGATAGCTTCGGCGGCGAAACGCAAGATTTGACTGAAACTTTGGCCTTTAGATGGTGCTTTCCGAGCCACGCGAACGCCAAAAAACTGCGCGCCTTGTTTCCGTGGACGGCATCGCAAGATTTAAAAAATATGCCCGCTTTCGCCGTGCGCGATTTAATCGGTTTGGCCGCACCCGCGATTTTGCGGGCGCATTCGCAAGACTACAATTTCTCTTTGGTTTTTGAAGCCGCGCCGGACGAATTACATCAACTATCGCGCACGATGGACGAGGCTTTAGATGTCGTTACTTTCGCGGCTTTTCAAGAAAATTATCGCCGCCCGTGGGCCATGCACGCCGTGAAAGTAAAAGACGAAAACGAAACAGAAATTTATCGGAATCGGGAGTTGGGTTACAGCGAGATTTCATTTGATGTTGGGGGCGAAAGTGCCGTTTGGATTGAAGCGGCGCGGCAAACCATAGCGCAAAAAGCGCCGCAGTTGTTTAATGAAATCGCGGACGCTGATTTTTTCGCGTTGTGGACAGCCAAAACGCAAACGGGCGCGTGGCGTTTTCGAGATCGCATTTATCGTTTGTTGCTCGACAACGAAGCGGCGCATTATCAATTGATTCAAGAAGCGGCAAAGCGATTGTTCGACGAGTTTCAACAAACGGCGCAGAAAGGATAATTTTATGTGGCAGCGTTTTACCGAACGCGCGCGGCGCGTGATTTTGCTGGCGCAAGAAGAGGCCGGGAAAATGAATTCCAGCCACGTCGGGACAGAGCATTTGCTTTTGGGCCTCGTGCGTGAAAACGACGGCGTGGCGGCGCAAGTCCTGCTGCAAACGGGCCTTTCACTGGCGCTGATTCGGGAGGAAATTGAAGACGAAATTGATCAGAAAGAAGAACCGGCGGGTAGCGAACCCAAACTCACGCCGCGCGCGAAACGTGTCTTAGAATTGGCCGCCGATGAAGCGCGCCGGATGCGCCACAATTACATCGGCACTGAACACCTTCTTTTGGCCTTGATTCGCGAAAAAGACGGCGTCGCCGCCAATGTTTTGCGCAAACTGGGCCTCAATTTAGAAAAAGCGCGAGAAAAAGTGCTGGAATATCTTGGGCCGGAAACGCGAGACTCGGAAAGACCATCACGTGGAACTTTTGTAGTGCAGGAAGAACAAGAAGCCAGAGAAATCGCGCGACGAGAGCGGGTCAAGCACCTCGACTCCTTGGAATGGATGCTGCCAATGCTAACTAATCTTTTGCCGCGCCAATTGCGCGACATGGGCCGGGAATTGCGCGCGCTTCACAAGCAAAAAGAAATCGCCATTTTGCAGGAAGATTACGAAACGGCTGCCCAATTTCGTGATGAAGCCGCCGCGCTCGAAAAGCGCATGGAAGCATTCGCCGTCGCGTGGGAAGAAAAGATGAACGAAGAAGAATTGCTGGCCGCGCCGCGCGATTTGCTGCCGAGCATCATGGTTCTGCTCATTACGGAAATCGAAGCAGCGATGGAAGTGTTATCCTCCGGCGACGCCGCAAAGATTTTAGAAATCCAAGAGCGATTGCGTTCGCTGCGTCTTCAAGTGTTGGGCGACACGCCCGGCGCCGAAACAGATAGCGAAAACGCGGCAAACGACGAGTGAAATTGCCATTTTTAGTTCGGCTAACGGCTTTTGGATGCTTTGGAGAAGACTAACCGGCGTAGTAGAAAGCATCCGTAGAGATGTAAATGCCGTCCGTAGAGATGTGAAAACCATCCGCATAGTAGTAAAAGGCATCGGTAAAGATGTAAAAAACATCCGCATAGTAGTAAATGCCGTCCGCAGAGATGTAAAAACCATCGGTAGAGATGTAAATGGCATCGGTAGAGATGTAAAAAGCATTTGCAGAGATGTAAATGCCATCTGCAGAGATGTAAATGCCATCTGTAGAGTAGTAAATGGCATCCGCAGAGATGTAAATGGCATCTGCGGAGATGTAAATGACGTCCGCAGAGTAGTAAATGGGGCCGCGCGAGCGTCCGGCAACTTAAATCTCCGCATTCAAGCGATAGCCGACGCCGGGTTCGGTTTGCAAATAGCGCGGGCAAGTCGCCAATCGTGGTGGAAATTAAACAAACCAAGAGCGCCACCAAAACCGTGACGGTGATTGGGGAGCCATTGCCCTCCGCTTGCACCGCGTAAAGTGCAAACGGCAGCAGAGTGCAAACGGCCAATAAAAAGATAATCGTCAGCGCGGCCAGCAAGATATTAAGCGCGATTTCGTTGGGCGTTTTTTGCCGCTTGGCGCCGGGAATTTATGCGCTGGGCAAAGGTTTATGCTTGCAGCCCGCGCAATTTCGCCGCAAGCTATAAAAGGATGAGAATTATTGCTGGCGAGGCCAAAGGGCGCGTTTTGCGCACGCGCGAGGGCAAGGGCACGCGGCCCACCGATTCCCGTTCGCGTGAGATGCTATTCAACATTCTCGGCCCGCGCGTTCAAGACGCGCGCTTTCTCGATTTATATGCGGGCATCGGCAGCGTAGGCTTGGAAGCGCTCAGTCGCGGGGCGGGGTTTTGCGTTTTTGTCGAACAAAATGCGGGCGCGGCGCAAGTGATTCGAGATAATTTAAAAATTCTCGGATGGCAAGGCCGCGCGCAGGTGTGGCACACGCCGCTGAAAAGCGCCATGCGACGTTTCGCAGAAATGCTGCAAGAAAACGCCAATCATCCCGATGCGCGCTTTGATATTGTGTTCGCCGACCCGCCGTTTACCAATCCCCGCGAATTACAGGACTTAGCGGTGCGGTTGGACAATTTGCCCCAGTTGTTGCATAATGGAACGGGACAAAAACCGCTGGAAAACGCAATTAATGGCCTTTGCGAGCCAATTTTGGTAGTGCAACATCATCGCAGAGAAACATTTCATCCAGCGCGTTACATGGTCTGGCAAGAGCGGCGTGCAGGAGAATCGAATCTGACGTTCTGCTATCCCAACGAGTCGCAAACCAAGACGAACCCGGACTTAAACATCATCGCCACAGGCGAAAACCTGTTGGGCGATTCAATTTAAAGAGAAATCCCAAACGGCGCGCGGCGTCGAAGGAGGGTGTGCCATAGACGTTTTACGCATCATTGACGAATTGGAACAACTGGTTCAGGACAGCAAGTCGTTTTTGGGAAAAGTGGTAGTTCCCGAAGACGAATTTTACATCCAGATCACCAAACTGAAAAAAGCGCTGCCTAAAGACATTCAGAAGGCTACAGAAGTCACGGCAAAAAGCGAGCGCGTGCTTAGTGGCGCGCAAACCGAAGCCAATCGTTTGGTGTCGGACGCGCAGGCCGAAGCCAATCGCCTCACGTCCGAATCGCAGGGCGAGGCCAAGCGTTTGGTGGAAGACGCGCGCAGCGAAGCGGATCGCTTGCGGCAGGACGGACGCAATCACGCGGATCGTATCGTGGAAGACGCGCGCCGCGAAGCCGAACGCATCGTTTCGGATGCCCAACAACACGCCGAACAACTGATTGCCGAAGATTCCATCATGCAACGCGCGCAAGAAGCCGCTACGACGCTTTATGAGCAAGCGCAGCGCGAAACCACTGACATGAGGCAGCACGCCGACCAATATGCCTACGAAGTCTTAGATCGCGCGGGCAACGTGCTGGGCAAACTGGCCCAAGGCGTCGAATCCGGCAAAGAACACCTGCGCCAGATGCAACAGCAGTAGTCAGAGTTCGGTGGTCAGTAGTCAGTTTTCGAAAATGAGACCCGCCTTGCGTTTTGCGAGGCGGGTTTTGGCGTTCGGAGCAGCGAAAAGGACACGGCAATTTTGTAAAATGCGCGCAAAACACGCAAAATAAATAGTGATTTGCCTTTTTAATTTTCATGCCTAATCCGCGTTTTCATCCTTTTGTGCGTTTGCTGTTGTGCGCTTTTGCGGTCATTGTGTGCGCCACGCTCGCCGTGACATTTGTTATGGGCGTGTTGGCGGGCGTCGGGCTGATTGTCCTGCCGACCTCTGGCTCCTCGCTGGGCGCGCTGACGACTTCAACGCGTTTTTCAGCGGCAATGTTAGTGGCTCAGTCGCCGGCCATTATCGCGGCGGTGGTTTTGTGCCGCCGCCTTTTAGATTCACGCTCTTTTGCCTCATTGGGCTTGCGAATGCGCCAAGTGCCGCAGTTTTTCAGCGGCGCGTTTTGCGGTTTGCTGGCGATTAGTTTTGTCTTCGGCTTGCTGTGGATTGGCGGTCAGGTGCAAGTGACGGGACTTTCGGCACGCGCCATAGAAATCGGGCCCAATGGCCTTGCCTTGCGGTTTCTGTTTTGGGCTGTGGCGATGTTGGGTGTTGGCCTCGCCGAAGAAACACTTTTTCGCGGTTACTTGCTGCACAATGTAAGCGCGTGGCTGGGCAGCGATAAAACCGGACTCGGCGCGGCGGCGATTCTTCAAGCGCTTTTATTTGGCCTGATTCACATGGGAAACTTGCCCGCCGAAAAAGCGACTTACGCGTTGCAAGCGTTGCCGAATTTGATTTTAATCGGCCTTTTCTTCGCGCTCTGCGCTTTTAAAACCGGTAGTTTATGGTTTCCGATTGGTTTTCATGCGGCGTGGAATTTTTTGCTCGGCAGTGTGTTCTCGCTGCCTGTCAGCGGCCTTGCGACGTTTCGCTTGTTGCAAACCGAAGTTTCCGGCTCGCGTTGGCTGACCGGCGGCGCGTTTGGCGCCGAAGGCAGCCTTTTGCTCACGGTTATCATCATCGCGATGATTTATGTCATCCGGCAGGCGCCCGATCATCCTCAATTTATAGGCGACATCGCCCGTTTGCAGCCCGCCTATGAACCCGACGAAATCGAAGTCGCCAGCCGCGCGCCGGGCTTGCGCGAACGCAAAGAACTGCGCCGCGCGCAAACACAAACCTCGACCTCTTTTGAAGGCTGGAACGATCTCGCGCCGCCGCAACGCCAGCGTTATACGACGTATCAACCGCAACTGCCAACAGCGCAAACAGCGCCCGATTCCAACGCGTTTCCCGCCAGCGCCTTTGCCGAAAACGCGTCGCTGGAAACCGTTCCTGTTTCGTCAGCGCCCCCGACACCCGCCGAATTCGCTGATTATCGTCCGTCAGCGCCAATTTCCCAACCGGCGCCCGATTTCGCCGAATTAGTGCCGCCCATAGCGGAATCAAGGCCCGAAACGCCCATCGAAACGCCCGTAAATACGGCTTCCGAAGCGCCAAGGGCGCCCACTCCGATTGCCGCGCCGCCTGCGTCTGTGCCTTCCGCAGCGCCGCCCACGCCGCCTGTTAAAAAGCCACCGGCGCCGCGCTGGTAGACTTTTGCTTCGAATGTAGGGACAGGTCTGCTGTGTCCATATTTGTGGTCACTATTGCGCGGTGCTGTGTAAATTTTCACACCGAACATTAGCTTTGCGAAGGCAAACGCGAAAGACTCCTCGGCATCGCCACCTGCGCCGCTGTTTTGAATTTGAATATCTGAGTGTGATAACATAGACCGCAAATAAAGAATTCAATCGAAGGGCCTAAAGTTAATGTCTACTGAATCTACCAACGCTTCCTACTCTGATTACATTTTTCGATCTGGAAACACAACAGACTCTATTCCGGTTGACCGACTGAATCGGGAGCCTTTGGCGGCACAACTCGCACTAACTCTTTGCCATCAGGGTAAAGAACCGCTTGTTTTAGCCATTTCTGGTGAGTGGGGAAGTGGGAAATCGTGGGTTATTGCGCGAGTGCGTGAACTCTTAAACAAATCTACGGTTCAAGAACAAAGTAGTGACTCATCTGAAAAGCGGCCTTACTGCATTGAGTTCAAACCATGGGAATGGAGTGGGACGGATTCACTGGTGACGCAGTTTTTCGACCAACTGGGCGAAGCGGTGCAAAAAGTCACCGAGGAACCCACCAAAGAGTCGGCGTTCACCCAATTTCTTATTCGGTGGCATCTCAAACCCAAAAAGAGTCTTACTCACGAAAGACTAAATGCTTATGCTGCTTGGTTGACGGCTCATGCGACGGTGATTGGTGGCTACAACAAACTCATCTTGGGATTGAGTGGTTTTTCTGCATTATTAGCAGTATCTGAATGGTTTCGCGAGCCGGATTGGTTTCCTTTAGTGACTTCGGCGCTTTTAGCAGCTATCGCTTTTTTGAGTGGCTTGACGGTGTGGATAAGCGATGTTTTTTCTAAACAAGCCGAAGCCACAAAGAAATTCAGCGAAGCTAATAAGAAATCACCGCGTGCCCTGAAAACCGAATTAATAACAAGCCTCGAAAAGTTACCTCGCCCGATTTTGGTTGTCATGGACGACCTTGACCGCCTCACCGCAGACGAGGTAGCAAGTGTGTTTCAACTTGTTAAAGCACAGGCCGATTTCCCCAACGTTTACTATCTTCTGGCTTTTGACCGCCACTTGGTATCTGTCGCCTTAGAGAGAGTCGCGCCCGGTGTGCCGGGAAATGGATTGCCCAAGAATTCAGGACATAAATTCTTGGAGAAAATCGTTCCCGTTATTTTCGATTTACCATCCATTGAACCGGCCCGTTTGAAGGACATTTTATGCCGTGATTTGGAGGAAATCCTGCACATCTCTCTGCGCGATAGTCCACGTTGGAACGATCTGTGGGAAAACGGTTTGAACCAATTTTTCCGTTCAATAAGAGATGTTGAACGCTTTGTCAATTGCTTACAGTTCAACGCTTTGTTGTTAGGCGGTAAGGAGATAGAAGTAGACGCGCTTGATTTGGCCGTTGTGGAAACTTTGCGCCTTTTCGAGCCGAATGTGGTTGAGCGTCTGGCACAAAGTTGTGATTTAGTAACTAAATCCTCACCAGACCGCGACATTAAAAGGAGGACAGTTGAGATGACACGCGGCCAAGAGGCTGCATTGAAATGGGATGAAAGAGAAAAAGAAATATTGAAAGAGCATCTCTATGCAATGGCGCTTAATTCAGAGGGCACGCGTCTACTTCTACGCCATTTATTCCCTGATATTGAGGAGTTTCTCCGCGCTAATGGTGAATCCCGCATTCTACCGTGGCGTGCATATCCCAGCTATGCCCCGCGCATTTCAAATCCGACCTTTTTTTCGCGCTTCTTTCGCTACTCCATTGGCCCAGACGAATGGTCTCAATCTGAAGTCACTGAACTTATGAAGAAAGCAGAAGATAGTGCTGCGTTTACCGAACACATCCAATCTATCATTGATGGCAAGTTGGCGCCCCGCCAACAAAATGAGATGCTCTCAAGCCGCGAATCTAATGATTCGAGTGCTATAGTGCGGAAGAATTGGCGCAGAGCGACAGAATTGTGTAATTTGGTGGGGCAAAGGATATTCCATAGTCCTGAAGGGCTTTGTTGCATGAATGCAAAAAGTGGTCGTGATTTGTCCTAACGGCCCCGTCGGGGCGGTTCAGACTGCATAACTGTCCGGCATTCCCAGACTGGTCATCTGGTTTAAGACAGCGCAGCGGATGAACGACTCAGTG
>JANMKN010000271.1:0-10320 GCA_031372065.1 Abditibacteriaceae bacterium
TGGGGAGCATTACCAACTTTGGTAATTGGACTATAGAAGATCGGCGCTAATGACAGACACAGATGTCGAAAATGACATTCTTGACTTGAATGCCAATTTTAATGCATGGGGCCAGCAAATAGATAAATCCAAATCGGCCTATAAAGAAGTGCGACAAGCATTTCGTAATGCGCAGGCCAATGATATTCTTTTCGCTTTTTCTCCTAGCCTCCGGGCTGATCTCTTGGCTGGGAACAACAATAACAAAAGGGAATTCAAGATTGGTGAGTATTTTCCAGATATTGCAGATGTGGATGTCATTTCTTGCACTTGGTATGCTGGTGGAGGTGGAAAGGGCAAAAAATTCAAAGACAGCCGCGACCATTTCAAATTCTATATAGGTGGATTCGCAGCCAAGGGTAAAACACTCGCGATAGATGAATTAGGAGTTGAAGCAAACGACACTAATCCTCAGAAAACTCTTGACGCGATGCTTGACGAAGTGCAAAGCGTTGCCACTGTCAACAAATTTGAATTTGAATATTTGACTTACTTTTTGGGAGGTGGGCGTGGGAATGGTATTACATCTCTGCGTCAACCATAAATAAGTTCGCTGAATAATATCCTCACCGCCGACTGCCTCAATATTTTGCCGCAGATTAAAGAAAATTCGGCGCGGTTGGTGATTGCTGACCCGCCGTATTTTCGGGTTTTGAGCGAAGAATGGGATCATCAGTGGGCGAATGAAGGCGATTATTTGGACTGGTCGCTGCGTTGGATGCGCTTGGCGATGCGGGCGCTGGTGCCGGGCGGGTTGTTGTATTGCTTCGGGCAAACGGGCAAGCGTGAGCAGGTGTTTTTGCAACTGATGGCGCGGGCGTGTAGCGAATTTGACTATCACGATTTGATTATTTGGGATCGCGCTGTCGGCTATAACGAAAGGCGCGATTCGTTTACGCCGGCTTATGAAATGATTTTGGTATTGCGCAAAGCAGGCGCGGCGCCGTATTTTGATAAAAATGCGGTGCGCGAAACGTATAATAGAAAAACACAGGCGCGCTATCTTAAAGACAAACGCTATAAAAATTTAGCGGCGCGGCGCGAACATTTACGGCGTGGCAAATATGCGACGAATGTATGGCGCGTGCCGTCACTTAAAGGCAGTTCGGGCGAAAAATGGGGGCATCCGGCGCAAAAACCGGAAGAAATCGTGCGCCGGATTGTGTTGTCTTCCAGCGCCGAAAATGAGTTAATCATTGACCCGTTTGCCGGTTGTGGCACCGTTGCGGCGGTGTGCGTAGCGCAGAATCGGCGCTGTTTGAGCATCGAAATTAATACAAAATTTGCCGAAACTGCCCAGTTACGGCTTCATCATCTGCGCGAATGACGGAAAAACAGGCGCTTGATCTTGAAAGGCGTCATTTCCAGTTTTTGCCCAAGGAAATCGCCTTAAATATCCCCTATATAGGTGAAGTGATGGGGTATAAGTCAAGAGACCAAATTTCAGCAGATAGGTAGCAACTTAGGTTGTTTTTGCTGACGAGAACCCTAATTTTGCCGACCGGAACTCTAATTCTGTTGACCGGAACCTTAATTTTACCGACCGGAACCCTCATTCGGCTCACCGGAACCCTAATTTTGTCTGCCGGAACCTTAATTTCGTTCGCTGAAACCTTAATTTAACCCAAGTTGCTACCAATGCTTGCGAATGAATTCGCGGTTATAGAAGGGCGCGGCAGGGAACTTTGGTGTCAACGCAGGTTAACACTTTTCTTGTCCGCGAATTCATTCGCAGGCATTGGTAGTAACTCCTGTTTTTGTTTTAGCTGTCATCGAAAATAGTGTCCTCTTGCTAAACTGCAAGGCATGAAAAAACCAGAAATATTTGGAAACGCTTCTTCCTTAAATTGGCTGTTGACTATCGTGCTTGGGCTTTTTTGTTTCTCGGCACGCGCGCAGGAAACAGCGAAAAGTGAGCCGCCAAGAGGCGTCACGCAAGTTATTTTGCAGCGCACTTGGTGTTATGGCAGTTGCCCGATTGATCGTTTGGTGCTGAATAGCGACGGCACGGCGACTTATCAGGGAAACATGATCGCAATGCCTCGTTTCATCGAAAAAACAGAGCAAGGTTCGACGCCGGCTGAAGCCAAACTGCCCATCAGACGAGGTTCTACGGCTCGTATGAGCGGTTTATACGCCGCTTTTTTGGCGTCTGATATTTTTAGCAGCGCGGTAAAAATCCTTGAGCAGCAAGGATTTTTCGACATGAAGCCGAGCTATAATGATGAAAATATTGATGTGCCCGATGTAATCATCAGCGCGCAACGCGATGGGTTAGATTACACCGTCGTGCGTCATGGTTCCTCGACCAACTTTTGGTTATTGGAAAAATTTATCAATGGTGTTGGGGCCGATTTGCGCTGGACAAAAGATGAGGCTGCCAGCAATAACGGTATTGAGGGTTCGACATGGCGCGATTTTAATCCTGCGGAAAAGACGCAGTTTGCCCATGCGAACATCGAAGGTGTGCCAGTCCTTTATACGAAGATAATTGTTTCTCCCGCAAATAATGTCAAGGCAGTTTATAGAACCTTGGCCGACTCCAGAGGACATTTTCAAATGATGCTGCCGCCCGGCGAATATAAAATTTCTGCCAGCGGCGATTACAAGCCGTTAGCGTGGCCTAGGCCTAAGGATTGGACTTTGCCGAGCGAATTCCTGTGGAGTGCAGAAACACAGACAATTAAAGTCGAAGCCGGGAAATTTACGGAAGTTAAGATGCGCGCCAAGTCACAAAATCACTAAAACATCCGATTAACGGCCTCCGATTAACGGCCCTGCGCTTGCTAAACTTCCACTTATGAAACGCACGGGAGAATTCAAAATTGCTTCGCCCTTTCCACCGGCAGGCGATCAGCCGCAGGCCATCGAAAAATTGGTGCAGGGCGCACGCGATGGCTTGGCGCATCAGGTTTTGCTGGGAGCAACCGGCACGGGAAAAACTTACACCGCATCACACGTTATTCAGCAGTTGCAGCGGCCCACGTTGATTTTGGCGCACAATAAAACGCTGGCGGCGCAGCTATGTCAGGAAATCCGCGAGTTTTTTCCTGAAAATGCCGTGGAGTATTTCGTTTCGTATTACGATTACTATCAACCCGAAGCCTATGTGCCGTCTTCGGACACTTATATCGAAAAAGAATCGTCGCGCAACGATGAAATTGACCGTTTGCGCCATTCGACCACGCAAAGTCTCACTTCGCGGCGTGATGTGATTGTGGTGTCGTCTGTGTCGTGCATCTACGGTTTGGGCACGCCGGAATTGTATCAACGCTTTGTTTTGGATTTGCGCGTCGGAAGCCAAATTGACCGCCGCAAAACGCTGGAAAAACTCATCACCATGCAGTTCGCGCGCAACGATATTAACCTTGTGCGCGGCACGTTTCGCGTGCGCGGCGATGTTTTGGAAATTCATCCGCGCGACAGCGAACATCTCACGCGCATTGATACTTTCGGCGATGAAATCGAAAGCATCCAAATTATCAATCATGTCACAGGCGAAATCATCGAAGAACGCAAGTTCACCACGATTTTTCCGGCCACGCACTTTATTGCCGACGAAGACCGCATGGGCAGCGCGCTGACGCAAATCGAATACGATTTGGAAAAGCAAGTGGAACTCTTTAAGTCGCAAGGCAAATTGCTCGAAGCGCAGCGATTGTTGCAGCGCGTGCGCTATGACATGGAAATGATGCGCGAAGTGGGTTATTGCAACGGCATTGAAAATTACAGTCGTTACCTTGATGGCCGCGTGCCCGGCGCACCGCCATTTACTTTGATTGATTATTTCCCCGACGATTTTTTGATGATTATTGATGAATCGCATCAAACTTTGCCGCAATTGCGCGCCATGTATAACGGTGACCGCGCGCGCAAAGAAGTGCTGATTGATTACGGTTTTCGCTTGCCCGCCGCGTTTGATAATCGGCCTCTCAAATTTGAAGAATTTGAAGAGCGTATGCAACAAACGCTTTACACCACGGCCACGCCGGGGCCATATGAAATGACGCATATCGGCTATGAGCAAGTGATTTTGGAAGAAGACGCCAAAGGCAAGCCGATTCTCAAAGAATGGCAGCCGCGCGAAGTGACAGGCCAACTTGTCGAACAAATCATTCGCCCGACGGGTTTAATTGATCCTGAAATTATCGTGCGCCCGTCGCGCGGGCAAATTGATGATTTGCTGGGTGAAATCAACGCGCGTATCGTGAAAAAACAGCGCGCCCTCGTGACAACTTTGACCAAGCGCATGGCCGAAGATTTGGCTGATTATCTCAAGGAATTGAAGCTTAAAGTGCATTATTTGCACTCGGACGTGGTGACAATGGAGCGCTCGGCCATTTTGCGCGATTTGCGCTTGGGGAAATACGATGTGATTGTGGGCATTAACCTTTTGCGCGAAGGTTTGGATTTGCCTGAAGTGTCGCTCGTCGCCATTTTGGATGCCGATAAAGAAGGTTTTTTGCGCAGTGAAACTTCGCTTATTCAAACCATAGGGCGCGCGGCGCGCCACGTCGAAGGCCAAGTCGTGATGTATGCAGATCGCATCACCGGTTCGATGCAGCGCGCCATTGATGAAACCAATCGCCGCCGCGCTTTGCAAGTGGATTACAACTCGAAAAACGGCATCACGCCGCAAGGCATTCAAAAGGCCATTCGCAACGATTTAATTTCGGAAATTTTGGCCGATACGCGCGCCGAACTCATGCCGTCGTCGTTGACTAAAGGCAAGCCGAAGCCCGAAGATTTGCCGAAGATTCTTGATGAACTCGAAGGTGAAATGAAGGCCGCTGCTGCCGCTTTGGACTTTGAGCGCGCCGCTCAACTGCGCGATGAGTTATTGGCTTTGCGCGAGTTGATTAAATAGTTCAAGGTTCGAGGTTCAAAGTTTAGTGCTAACTCCAATTACGACCTTGAACCTTGAACTTGAAACCTTGAACTGAAAAAGCGGCGAACAATTTGCATTACTTCCCGTCCATCCGCACTGTTGTGAAGTTGAGGAACGACTTCGAAGGAGAGAACGATGAACACACGTTCAAACAAAAAAACTGCATTGATCGCCGTCGCCGTTGCTGGCGGCGCACTTTTCCAAACCATTGATCCGGCTTTAGCCGCCATTAGCGTTCAACTGAACGGGCAACCGCTTAATACAGCCGTTGCGCCCGTCAAAATGCAAAACCGCACCGTCGTGCCGATGCGCGATATCTTTGAAGCATTAGGCGCCACTGTGGACTGGAATCCGGCCACGATGGGCATCACGGCCCAAAAAGATGCCACTACGGTCAATTTGGCGATTAACAATCGCCGCGCTTATGTCAACGGACGCGAAGTGACGCTGGATCAACCTGCTACATTGCTGCGAGGCCGCACTATGGTGCCGCTGCGTTTCGTCTCCGAAGCGATGGGCGCGCAAGTCGGCTGGAACGAAGCCCATCAATTGGTTTCAATTGACACGCCGATGGGCAGCGTCGTGAATACGGGTTCGCCGATTGCCCAAAATCCACCGATGCCGGCGCCAGCCACCAATCTGCCTCCAACGGGCACTCAAGTAGCCAGCGCGCGTTACATTAGCATTCCGGCTGCCAGCGTGGTGCCGGTTTCGTTAGATCAAGGTCTCTCTTCGGCTACCAGCCGCGTTGGTGACACTTTTACGGCCAGTGTGATTTCGCAGCGCATTGGCGATTCCGAATTTCCGCCGGGCACTAAAATCGAAGGCATGATTGTGGAATCGCGGGCGCGTCAGGGCGATAATCCCGGCGTGCTGGATTTAGATTTTCGTAGCGCGCTGCTGCCAACGGGCGAACGTATTCCTTTGAACGGCAATCTCGTGGCACTGGACAATCAAAGTGTCATAAGCAGCAATGGCCGTATTGTGGCGCAGGCCTCGAAGGGCCAAAGCAACGGCGATAAGTTGAAAATTGTTGGCATTGGTGCTGGTGCGGGGTTCATTTTAGGTAAGGTTCTGGACACCAATAGCACAATCACCACGGTTCTTGGTGCGGCAGGTGGCTACCTTTACAGCCGTTCGCAGGATAAGAAGAAAGCCGCTGACGCGATGTTGGCTCAAAACACCAAATTAGGTGTGCGTTTGGCGAGTGCTTTGAACTACGCCGACACCAACAATTACGCCGAGCAACGCGAGAATTTCTTGCGGACAAATTTCACGACTTCGGTATTGGGTGTGCCTACGGAAGTTGCCACGCAACCGACCGCTTACAATCCGCCAGTGCCATCAAATTATCCGCCTGCTCAACCCACTTATCAGCCGTCGCAGCCGGTTTACCAACCAACACAACCGGCCTATCCACCGACGCAGCCGGTTTATCAGCCGACGCAGCCGGTTTATCAGCCGACGCAGCCAACTTATCAGCCGACGCAGCCAACTTATCAGCCTGCGCCGCCGGTTTATCAGGCTGGACAACCGACTTATCCGCCTGTCCAGCCGAATTACCAGCCTAATTATCAGCCGGGTCAACCCGTTTATCAACCGGGCCAACCCGTTTATCAACCGGTGCCTGCTGATAATACGCAGCCGGTTTATCCAATCGATCCGTCGAATCAGCCGGTTTACCAGCCTCAACCTGCAAATCCCGGTTATATAGCGGCACTTCCGGCGCCCGGCGCAGCGAATTATCCTAATTATCCTCCCACGCCCACCTATATACCCGGAACGGGAGATTTAGGGCAAGGCAATACGTCCGTTTACCCGGCGTATCCAGCGGGGCGCTCACAGGTTGCCGGGGCGAGAAGTGTGCGCGTGCCAGCTAATGTTGTGATGCCGGTTACGATGGACACGGCGCTCAGTTCAGCAACAGCGCGTGTTGGTCAGACATTTTCGGCGACAATCGCTTCTGAGCGTATCGGCGATTCCGAATTTCCGGCGGGCACTAAAATCGAAGGCATCGTCTTGGAAGCCAAGCCGAAACAAGGCAATCAGCCCGGCGTTTTGGATTTAGATTTTCGCAACGCGGTTTTGCCCAACGGTAATGTCATTCCACTCAATGCTGCGTTGATTGCTCTTGACAACGATAGCGTGATTTCGACCAATGGCCGTATTACAGCGCGCGCGGGCAAATCGCAAGGCACTGGCGACCGCCTGAAAATCGTTGGTATTGGTGCCGGTTTGGGTTTTGTCTTGGGAAAAGTGTTGGATAAGAACACCACGCTGACGACGATTTTAGGTGCGGCAGGCGGCTATCTTTATAGCCGTTCAAGGGATAAAAAGTCCTCCGAGGCCGTTCTGACTGCTGGCACAAAATTGGGTGTTCGTTTGACTTCACCCGTGACTTATGCGGATTATAACGGTTACAGCGATTACCGTATGCAATATCTGCGCAATTAGCTCTGTTTTAGCATGATGTCCTACCTGCGTAGGACATCATGCTAACGCAAATTTTATTTGGGAATGCGTTTTGCCATTCCCCAAAAACGGCATTCTTTGCCGTTGGCGAACTGGAGAAATTCAAGATGAAAACGACGAAAAAAACACAATGGGCCGCATTGACTGCCATAACTGTGGCGGGCGGAATCGGCCAACAAGCTGCGGATGCAGCGACAGTGCAGTTGAATGGTCAGCCGTTACAAACTTCCGTGGCGCCGATGATTTATCGTGGTCGCACTTTGGTGCCTATGCGCGATATTTTTGAAGCCTTAGGGGCCAAGGTGCAGTGGGATGCCTACACACAAGGCATCACCGCGACCCGCGCTACCACGACTGTTAAAATGCAAATGGGACGCGCTCAGGCCTCGTTGAATGGTCAACCCATACGCCTTGACCAAGCGCCTTTGGTTGTCAATGGCCGCACTTTGGTGCCGCTGCGTTTCGTTTCTGAAGCGATGGGGGCGCAAGTCGGTTGGGATAACCGTTTGCAACTGGTTTCGATTTCGACAAATGGGACGATGCCTTCGGGTGGTGGCACTGCTGTTGCTGGCGTGCGCACCATCAATGTTCCTGCCGGTGTTGTTGTTCCCGTAACGCTGGATCAGGAAATTTCCTCTGCCACAGCGCGCGTTGGCGATGTATTCACCTCCACCGTGAAAAGTGACCGTCTGGGTGATTCTGAATTCCCCGGCGGCAGCAAAATTGAAGGCGTGGTCACTGAAGTAGTGAAAAAAGTCGGCAACGAGCCGGGCGTTCTTGATTTGCAATTCCGTTCGATCACTCTCCCAGATAACACACGGCTGCCCATTCGCGGTCAACTGATTGCTATGGATGGCGACGGTGTGACCAATACCAACGGACGCATTGTGGCCCCGGCTGCCAAAGGTGGCAGCAATAAGCTGAAAGTTATCGGCATTGGTGCCGGTGCTGGTTATCTGATTGGCAAAGTGTTACTCAAAAAGGATGGTATCCTTTCTGCTGTCTTAGGCGCCGCAGGCGGTTACCTTTACGACGCCTCGAAGAACAAGAAAAAGGCTGCCGACGCCCGCGTTGCCGCTGGCTCAGTATTGGGAGTGCGCTTGAACCAAGCTGTCGCTTATCGCGACACTACTGGCTATGCGACCAACCGCGAGCAGGTATTAGGAGTTAAGTTGCAATAGGCCGTCTTCAAACCAAATTAAAGGTTGCCGAATTGGGAACAGCCGGACGCGTAATGCGTCCGGCTGTTTGGTTTTTGGGTAGACTTTTTATTTGATTGAAGGGAATTATGACTATCCTCGCCAAGGGAAAACTGTGCTTTTATGGATTCGTTGCTTTGGGATGTGCCGCTTCGATTCGCAACGCGCAGACCGCCCCGGCCTTAAGCGCGGCAGATAAGAATGTTACGCAGCAGGTCGAACAGATTCTGCGCACGCGCATTTCCAGTCCAAACAAGAATTTGAAATTAGTGGTGCGACCCACATCACGGTCGCGGGATGGCTATTTTTCTGAAATTATCATCGAAGGCAAGCCCATCCGAATCAAAAAACTAAGCATTGCCGAATTCTCGCTGCGTGCCAAGGATGTGCGCATTTCAGTCGCTGGACTTAAGGAGCAAAAGATTCGCACTTTGCAATCGAACACCAAATTTCACGCGGTTGTGAACGAGAATGACCTAACCCAAATGTTTGCGCGTGGCAAGCACACCAAAGGTATGGGCTTAAAAGCGAAGTATCTCAAAGACCCAGCTCATGGCGATGTCTTGCAGATTTCGGGAAACTGGAAATGGACGCTATTTAATGGCCCGGTAACAGGCATGGGAAAGTTACGGGTCACAAAAGACAACCAAGTCTATGCCGATATTATTTCGCTGAAACTGAATGGGGCCGAAGTGCCCGGTTTTGTAAAAGACAAATTTAGCGAAAGTTTGAATCCTGTTTTAGATTACAATGATGTGCCCTTTCAGCCACGTTTTCGCACCCTGACAGTGCAAGGCACTGAGGCTATCTTGAATGGATAATTTCAAATAGTGAAATTCCCCCCTTGGTTCTCGTTGGTATCGCAGCCTCCTTTTAGCGATCTCTTGAGCGTGCTGGCGATTATCGCAGGCACGCTCGTTTTATGGGCGCTCATAAAACGAGCGGCGCGGCGCACACGCCTGCGTTTCGAGCAAAATAATTTCCTGCATTCACGGCTTGATCCAAATGCCGCAAGTGTTGTGGCGCAACGTGTGACCGCGCTACAACTGGTAGTCAACAGCGCCCGTTATCTGCTTTTCGGCGCCGCGATACTCGCCATTTTTACACGCCTCGACCTTATAAAATCTGATTCGTTATTGTTCCCTGCCGGGTTTTTAGGTGCCGCTTTGGGTTTGGGCGCGCAAAATTTAGTGCGCGATGTAGTGGCTGGCGTTTTTATTGTGTTTGAAAACCAATTTGCCGTGAATGATTGGGTCAAAATTAATGGTGTAATTGGTCAGATTGAGGAAGTTGGCCTGCGTGTGACACGCCTGCGTGATGAGACGGCGCAAGTGCATTTCTTCCCGAACGGCTCCATTTCAACAGTGGCACGATTTCCTCGTGTAGAGCAAACCTTAATCCTATGGGTGCCACTGGCGGACGAGACGCGTGATGAAAAAAGTCTGCAAACTGTCAGCAATGCCTTGGGAAATTTCGACCTCGTTCATGATGCGTGGAGCGGCCCGGCGCAGCAATTGGAAAATGAAGGTTGTTATCTACGATTTGCTTTATCTGTAACGCCAGCACAGGGCGCCATCGTGCGCGAAAAATTGCCACAACGCGTCACGGCGGCTTGGGAATTTTTAGGAGTCAAAAACGACGCGGGCGCGGTGTTAGAAATTACCGCCGCGCCCGCTGGCTGAAACTTGCCGAATCAAATTTTAGCGTCGCCCGCCAATGGTG
>JANMKN010000275.1:0-17329 GCA_031372065.1 Abditibacteriaceae bacterium
GATTGAGCCTCGGCGATAAGAGATTGAGCCTCGGCGATAAGAGATTGAGCCTCGGCGATAAGAGATTGAGCCTCGGCGATAAGAGATTGAGCCTCGGCGATAAGAGATTGAGCCTCACAGACTCGTTAACGAGTCTGTGAGGCTCATATTCTACCTCAGATGGTCGTTACTGCCCTAAAGCGGGCAAATATTCAACTAAAAATCTCAAGTTGCAGATACGCCGTTAAACCTCATCCGCTTCAAAACCTTTCGGCACCACAACGCGTAAGACTTCGGATGCTAATTCGATGTTGAGCGGCGTGTGTTCGCAGATTTCGCCGTCTACATCGGCGGCGACGAGGCGGCGCAGCGATTGGATGCGCACTTTTTTCGTCTCGAAATAATGCGCGTCCGGCGCGTCCATATGGCGACCTAAAATCCATAATATGGACATTTTTAGCAGGCTCCAGCGCGAGGCGCGGCCCAATGTGAAAACGCGCAGTAAGTTATCTTGCACCGAAGCGTCCGGCGCGGCAGCCACAGGCCCGGCAATATAACGCCCGTTGCTGATGATAATTTGATGGGTGCGCGTGCGAAATTGCTTTTCTGCCGCCACCACGCGCAAACGCAGAGCGCGATGCTTCCAAATCACTTTGACGCCAATAACCGGCCATGCCAAAATGCCGAGGCGCTTTTTCACATCGCCATCCAAGGCGTGCGCAATGTTGGCCGACAGGCCCAAAGTCACGCTATTGAGAAAGACGCGGCCATTGACGCGGCCCACATTCATCGCTTCCACATGGCCGCGCGCGATGGCCTGCGCTGCTTCTTCAATATCCAGCGGAATGCCCAGACTGCGCGCCAAGGTGTTTCCGGTGCCGAGCGGTAAAACGGCCATCGCCACGCTGCTGCCCACTAAAATGTGGGCGCACTGCGACAGTGTGCCATCGCCGCCGCCGACAATCACCGTCCGCGCGCCGCGCGCGATTTCATGCTGCAAAACGCGCACGGTTTCTTCTTTGTGCTTCGATAAAATCGCTTCGCCGAGTGGCACGCCCGCCGCGCACAAGGCTTCTTTCGCCAGCGGAAACGCTTCACGGCCCCGGCGTGAATTGCCGTTGATAATCATGGTTATCGGTTCGGGCAATTGCGAATTCGGTTCTAACATGGCTTTTTCGTCCATCTCTGCGCTACTCATAAAGAATTGTTCTCTCGCCAACCGCACTGCAAACGCCTCGCGTTATAGGGCGCCTCAATTTCTTTCATTCGCGAAAGCAAAACTTTGTTAATGCAGTCATGGTTATACTGCCTTCGCTTATGAATCAGAAGAACATTCCCGTGCGCGAAGACATTCGCAACCTTGCGATCATCGCACACGTTGACCACGGCAAAACCACGCTCGTGGATACCATGCTGCAACAGGCGCACACTTTTCGCGCCAATCAAGAAGTGCGAGACCGCGTGATGGACTCGATGGATTTGGAACGCGAACGCGGCATCACCATTATGGCGAAGAATGCCGCGCTGCGTTTGCCACCCGAATTTTTCGGTCGCGAAATCAAAATCAACATCATTGACACACCCGGCCACAGCGATTTTGGCGGCGAAGTCGAACGCGTTTTGAAAATGGCCGACGGCGTTTTGCTGCTCGTTGATGCCGCCGAAGGTTGTCTGCCACAAACGCGCTTCGTGCTTTCCAAGGCCTTGGAAGCTAATCTCGCGCCGATCATCGTCATTAACAAAATTGATCGTCAGGATGCCCGCGCCGACGCGGTTCTCGACGAAATTTACGATTTGTTCATTGACCTTGATGCGCACCAAGATCAGCTTGATTTTCCGGTCATTTACGCGGTCGGGCGCGACGGCATCGCCAAAGAAAATCTCGAAGACGAATCGGAAGATTTGATGCCGCTTTTCAAAGCGATTGTTGAACACGTCCCGCCACCCAAAGCCGAAATCGAAGCGCCTTTGCAATTGCTCGTCACCAACATTGACTACAACGATTATGTGGGTCGCCTTGCCATTGGCCGCATTGTGCGCGGCGAAGTCAAAGCCTTGCAGGACGTTGTGGTTTGCAAGCTCGACGGCGTGCAGCAAAAGTTTCGCCTCACGCAGTTGTTTGGCTTTGAAGGCCTCAAGCGCGAACCCATCGAAAGCGCGCAAGCCGGCGACATCGTGGGCATCGCGGGCATCGAAGGCATCAACATTGGCGAAACCATCGCCGACGGAGAAAATCCCATCGCGTTGCCGCCCATTGTGGTGGATGAGCCAACGATTGCCATGGTTTTCGCGTCCAATACCAGCCCGTTTTCGGGCCGCGATGGTAAATTTGTTACGGGCCGTCACATTCGTGACCGTCTGGCAAAAGAAGCGCTGTCCAACGTGGCGATTCGCATCGAGCCAACCGACGATCCCGATGCTTTTCGCGTGGCCGGACGCGGCGAATTGCAACTTGCGATTATCATCGAAACCATGCGACGCGAAGGCTACGAACTGCAAATTTCCAAGCCCGAAGTCGTCACCAAAACCGAAAACGGCCAGCTTTTGGAGCCGATTGAACACGTTTTTGTGGACTGTCCCGAACAATTCATCGGCGTGGTTACCGAAGCGTTAGGTCGCCGCAAAGGAACGATGGTCAAAATGACCAACCACGGCGGCGGGCGCGTGCGTTTGGAATTTGAAATCCCTTCGCGCGGCTTAATCGGCTTCCGCTCCGAATTCCTCACCGACACCAAAGGCATGGGCCTTTTAAACACCTTGTTCGCGCGTTTTGCGCCGTGGACAGGCTCCATTCCGCAACGCCCGAATGGAGGCTTGGTGGCCGACCGCGCCGGAAACGCCACGCCCTTTGCCATCGGCAACCTGCAAGAGCGCGGCGTGATTTTCGTCGAGCCAACCACGCCGGTTTACGAAGGCATGATTATCGGCGAAAACTCGCGCGAAAACGATTTAAATGTGAATATCGTCAAGGAAAAGCACCTGACTAACATTCGCAGTTCAACCTCCGACATCGCCACGCGCCTCGTGCCACCGCTGGTGCTTTCGCTCGAACAATCGCTCGAATTTATCAACGACGACGAACTCGTCGAAGCCACACCCAAAAGCATCCGCCTGCGCAAGAAAATCTTGCAAGCCAACAAGCGCGACAAAAAATAATTTCGCAGCACAAAAACAAAAAAGCCGCGCCGAAAATTGAATTTTCGGCGCGGCTTTTTGATGCCACTTGATTTATTATCAATTTTGTTTAATAATCAATATAATCGGAATTGAGAAAAGGAAATCATGCGAAAGTCAAACTCAAAATCAGCAAAAAAGACAGTCCCTGTGCAAAAAGGTGCAGCACTAAATGACGATGATATTTTGTCATTCGACGAAGCGATGAAGTTTCTCGGCACTAGTCAGCCGACGTTGTATCGCTTGCTCAAACAAGGTGCGCTTCAAGGTTTGAAAGTGGGCCGTCAGTGGCGTTTTCGGCGCACGGATTTGGTGGCTTATATGGAGCGCAAACCTGCGGCGTTATCGCAAACGGCGCATTCCGAGGCCGATGCGGAATTGTCATTTTTGGAAGAAAAATTAGGACGCGAAATCGCTTTGCCAATCGCAGAAAACGTCGAAGAAAGCAAAACTGTGGCGTTGGTCAACGGCTTTTTCAGCATAGCTTTGGAAGCGGGCGCCAGCGATTTGCATTTCGAGCCAAAAAGCAGCGGATTGCTGGTGCGCCAGCGTCTTGACGGCGTTTTGCATGAAATTCGCACCTTGCCTCGTTCTCTGGCAGAGCCAATTATTCAGCGTCTCAAAACAATGGGTGCTTTAGACATTAACGAAAAGCGCCTGCCGCAAGATGGTCTTATCTTGCTGAAATACCAAGAAAAACATTTCAATGTGCGCGTGGCAAGTTGTCCTTCGGGTTTTGGCGAATCCATGACGCTACGCCTTCTTGACCCATCGGCGGCGCAGGTTGGCATGGAGCGATTAGGTTTAGCAAAGCAAGAAATCGTTTTGCAAAAATGGCTTCAGGCGTCTCATGGTTTGGTTCTCATCAGCGGGCCAACAGGCAGCGGCAAGACGACGGTTTTATATTCGTGTGTCGGCGCAGTAGCGAATGAAAACAAGAAAACGCTGACGATTGAAGACCCCGTTGAATATACGCTGCCACACACCACACAAACGCACGTTGACCGCAAAACCGGCCTAACTTATGCCGCCGCATTGCGCGCTTTTTTGCGGCAAGACCCCGATGTGATTGTCATCGGCGAACTTGGCGAACTGGAAACAGCCAACGCCGCTTTGCAAGCCGCAATCACAGGCCATTTAGTGCTGGCCTCACTGCATACGGATAGCGCGGCCAACACCATTACTCGCTTGTTAGATTGGGGCGTGGAGCCGTTTTTATTGGGCACGGCACTTTTGGGCATCAGCAATCAACGCTTAGTGCGCCGCGTTTGTTCCGATTGTAGCGAAGACGCAAAAACCGAGGCCATTTTACTCAAAAAAGCGCGTGAATTAGCCGCAAAAGGCGGCTATGAAGTGCCGAAAAATGCCCGCTTTGTGCGCGGAACAGGCTGCGCCAAATGCCGGCAAACCGGTTATCGTGGGCGCATCGGAAGTTACGAATTGTTGGACATGAACGACAATCTACGCGCGGCCCTCATGGAGCGCCGCGCCCCGCCCGATTTGCATCAAACTGCTGTGCAAAATGGCATGATTTCGCTCTTTGCCGATGGAATGCAAAAAGCTGTCGAAGGTATTACAACTTTGGAAGAAGTTCTGCGCGTGACAGGCGAGCGATGAAATAAAAGGGAGCCAACATTTGGCTCCCTTTTATTTTCAATTCTTTCCGTTAATTTTTGGGCTGACGATGGTGCCGTGAAAAATGGCGGCGTTGGAATAAACGTAGGAATCGAAACCGACAATGCAGCCTTCAAGGTGCGTGCCGGGTTCGACGCGCGAACGTGACCATAAAATCGAATGGGCCACGGTCGCACCGGCGCCGATAACGCAATCGTCGCTGAGAACCGAATTGTCTTTAATTATCGCGCCGGGGCCGATAATGCAGCGTGGGCCAATAACGCACGGGCCTTCGATGGTCGCTGTCGCGTGAATCTGGCAGCCTTCGCCAATCCATGAGCCTTCGGCATTGGGTTCGGGCATCATGTCCACTTTCAAGTCGCCTTTGAAAAAGTCGTCGTGGCATTCGCGGTATTCGCGCAAATTGCCGACATCGCGCCAGTAATCTTCCGTTTTATAGCCGACGAAAGTTTTCCCGGCTTCCAAAATCTCAGGAAAAACCTGCTTGCCGAAATCATAAAATTCGCCGCTTGGGATGGCGTCCAAAATTTCCGGTTGAAATAAGTAAATTCCCGTATTCACCAAATTGCTGGGCGCCGTGCCGCGCGGCGGTTTTTCGACGAAGCGCTTGATTTTGCCGCCCTGCGGGTCGTTCATGTCTTCCAAAACCACCACGCCAAACTGCGAGGGATCAGAAACTTGCGTGAGTGCGATAGTGGCAAGGGCGCCAGAGGATTTATGAAATTCCAACATGGCGGTTAAATCCACATCAGTCAAATCGTCGCCGCCGACCACTAAAAACGGCTCATTGTCGAAGAAATCGCGTTCCTCTGCCACGCGTTTGACGCCGCCTGCGGTGCCATGCAATTCTTCCTCGCGGTTGAATTGAATATTCACGCCGGGCGGCGGATTTTGGGCAAAATACGACTCAATTTGATCGGCCAAATAATGCGTGTTGCAGCAAATATCGGTAAAACCGTGTCGCGCCAACAAATCAACGATGTGATTCATCACCGGCTGATTGATAACCGGCACCATCGGTTTGGGCACATTACGCGTCAGTGGGTCTAAACGGCTGCCGACACCGGCAGCCAAAATCATAGCTTTCAACGAAAGCCTCCTTGATTGGTCGAATGATGTCGTCCAAGTAAAACAAAAAGCAGAAAGACGAAGTATCTTTCTGCTTTTGCAAGTCTTATTCCGGCTTTTATGGCTTCGCGGGATTTGCTATTGCGGGCTTTCACTGGGCACCGAAGTTTCGACGGCAGGTGCGGGTGACGATTCGCGCACTGCACCCGATTCGTGGCGTGCTGGCGTGTCGCCAATTACGCTGTCTTCGCCCGCACTTTCCGTTGCAGATGGTGAGGCAGAGCTTTCACGACGAGACACGCTGCTTTTGTGCGTTTCACTATTGGTTTTGCTTTTTTTGCTGGCGCGGCGCGGCTTTTCTGCGTCCGCATTGGCGTCACTGGTTGCGGCATAGCGACTGTGGCGCGGTGCCGACGCTTCCGAGGTGTTTTCCTCCACGCGCACGGGCGCTTCGTTGCCGTAATTTTCTTTTAAGTCGCTATCAGAATGAATAATACCAGCAGCTTCGAGAATGGCTTTGGCTTCGGGCGTGGCGTCATTGGCCGGGCCAAATTCGTCATCATTTGTTGAAGGCGAGCGCTCCAAAAAATGTTTGGCATTGAAGGTGTTGCCAAAAATATAGGACAGCAATTTTTCGTTTTTCGGCTTGTTCAGCAAAACCGAACCGCGCGTTGAATACATCCCAAAGAGTGTGAGCGGCTGGATTTTCGAGGCATCACCGATGCTTTTGGCAAAGGCCGCTGCCGAAGCCAGTTCACTGGTAGTCATATCGGTGGCAAACTGCTTTTGCACTTCCTGAATCAGGCCCGGCAACTCCCAAAAATTCACATGAGACATTTGCTTGGCTAAAGCGCGCATCACTTGCTGCTGGCGACGAATACGACCCGGATCGCCTTCTCTGTCCATGCGAAAACGCACATAATTATGAGCCGTGACGCCATCTAACTTTTGCAAGCCGGGCTTCAAATGGATGTGCAAATTGCCCCAGTTATCGTCGTAATCAAGGTTGCCACGATACAATTTGCCGTCGTGCCCTTTTTTCAGCGCGCCATCTACTTTCACTTCCACACCGCCGACTTGATCAATGAGATTTTTAAAACCATCGAATTTAATAACAGCGTAGCGGTGAATGGTCAGGCCCATTTCTTCTTGCAAAGTTTTGATGAGCAATGGCGGCCCGCCATAAGCGTGCGCAGAGTTCAATTTGGCGCGATGCACGCCGTAATCGTTATCGGCAAGGCGCACCATTGCATCGCGCGGCAACGACACCATGCGAATGGTTTTGGTTTCTTTGTTAAGTGACACTACAATCATCGTATCGCTGCGCGCCGGAGTTGTTTTGTCCTGCACTTGAAATGGGCGGTATTTACCGGTTTTTGGGTCGAAAACCTTGCCGATTTTCCAGTTCACGTCGCGGCCAATGAGCAGAAGATTGACTTGCGAACCAACGTTATCGAAAAGAAGATTGGGATTAATGTAGCCGCCATTAATTCCGCCTTTGACAATGCCGGGCAGCTCTCGGCCCCCAGGAGCAAAGGCCACAAACGCTGCACCGCCTGCGGCTAACGTCAGCACAGTCAGGCCAAGGCCTTTCCAAATGCGGCGGCCTTTGCGGGGGTTTTCATCGCTCAGTTGACGCGAGAAAACATCGTCTGGTGACTTAAGAACGGTCTTTTGATTGGTCTTTTCTACTTCGGGTAATGCCAAAACTGCCTCCATACGCCTTATGGCGTGCCCGTGTGGCGGGACTTGCGTTGAAATTTATAATGAAATATAAATCGTGGTGTTGAAAATCGCGCCGCACGGTATTGTGTTTCATTTTAACAGATACAAATAGCGCCTGAAACGCGCTAAAAGTTATTGTGGTTATCGCAATTTCGACTTCCAACAAACGAAACAGCAAAAGGAATATATTATGTCCACTCTGCCCGACTTGCCAAGGGGCAATTGCACGGCCTGTCGCAAAGGCGCGCCGGTTGTCACGCCCGCAGAAATCGAACAATTCATGCCACAACTGCACGGCGATTGGAAAATCATCCATCGCGACGGCATTCCACGCTTGGAGCGCGTGCTACACCTCAAAAACTTTGTGCAAGCGATGGAATTAGCTAATAAAATTGGCACTTTGGCCGAAGAACAAGGTCATCATCCGGCTCTTTTGGTCGAATGGGGCCTTTTAACTGTGACTTGGTGGACGCACGCCATCGGCAATTTGCATCGCAACGATTTCATCATGGCCGCTAAAACGGATCGTTTAGCTAACCAGCTAACAGAAACCGAGCGTGAAATAAACAACGAGAGTGACCATTGACAAAATCATGAAGATCAAAATTTCAACCGCCGTTCCGCTAAACCAAACGCCGATTTTTATCCGTATTCCGCACGAGAAAATGCCACAAGGCACTTTCCAACTGCGTGCGGCCAATGGCGATGTATTTCCAACGCAGCTTAGTGATTGCAGCCTTTGCGCGCTGTTGACGATGCCTGCCGGAATATCTGAATTTGAATTGGATAGCGCGCCACCGCACGAATCTGGCGTGACTTTGCGCGAGGGCAATGAAGAACTCGAAATTCTTTTGCCCGGTGGCTCATTTGGCACTTATCACTTTGGAAAAGACGCGCCGCGCCCTTATATCTGGCCGCTCTATGGGCCGGATGGAGTGGAAATGACGCGGGCCTTTCCGATGGAAAATCGCCCCGGAGAAAAACACGATCACCCGCACCATCGTTCGCTTTGGACAGCTTTTGATGAAGTCAACGGCGTCAACAACTGGCACGATGGTGAAGGGCACGGCTGGACGCGGCATCAACGATTTACAGATCAATATAGCGGCCCGGTTTTCGGCGGTTTTAAAGCCGAATCGCTGTGGACAAACGCAGTAAACGAACCGATTCTCACCGAAATACGCAGTATGCGTGTTTATAATGTTGATGAAACTACGCGTTTATTCGATTACGGCGTCTTTTGGGAAGCCACGAACGGCAATGTCACTTTTGGTGACACCAAGGAAGCGGGCGTTATTGCCTTTCGCGTGGCGACTTCGATGGATGGTGAGCGTGGCGGCGTGATAACTAATTCGGAAGGCGGACGTGGCGAAAAAGAATGCTGGGGAAAGCGCGCCGATTGGTGCGATTACACAGGTGAAATTAACGGCGAAACTTACGGCATTACGATTTTTAATTATCCTTCAAGTCACGACGGCGCCCCACGCTGGCACGTCCGCGATTACGGTTTGTTTGCCACCAACCCTTTTTCCGTCGCAGCCTTTGAAGGCGGCGAAAAGCAACCATTCACTTTGAGCAATAACACCAGCATCTGCTTCCGATATCGCGTTTTATTGCACAAAGGCGATGCGGAATCGGCGAATATCGCGCAAATAGGGGATATATTGAAAAATCCACCGCTCGTGACGATTGATTAGCGAATTTCGCCAAAAACAGCGGCAATTTTGCCTGTTTTTCGGAGCTATGCAGGGATAACAGGGATAAGTGGGGATAAATCGCCCTTTGATGGGGAAAAACAGCGGCCAAACACCCAAGGTTAAAAAAAAATTAAGAAAATCTTAGCCTAAGGGGTTGAGTAATTAGTCCAGTGGCTTATAATATTTTCTGGCCGCGCGGCCCTATATGTTGTGGTTTGTGTTTTACTCAGGCCCAAGATGTGGGGAACATCCTTCCTTTTTCCTTTTCTTTTCTTGCATTCCTAAAGAAACCTACGAAGGGAGTTTGTCCGCTCGAATGGGTCATTTACCCTTCTGATTCAACTTGTTTCGTTGCCGCTTTGTCGCCATGGTTACAGCCTTCATCACCGCCCAAATCACTCCACTTTCACATCAATTTCTGAGGCATCATTTTCCCCACCGACCCCAGCCGTGTCCGCTGGAAGTGAAGGCGCCCTTGCTGTGTGGCGAGGCGTTTTTGACGGACAGTTACAGCGGTTCATCCCGCCTCACGGTTTGCCCACAGGTTCGTCCGCTTGCCTGCTTTGTTGTTCGCAGGCACCGGAAACCAGCGGCGCGCGGCCCCTCTTCTCTTTTCTGTTTGGAACTTAACCTTCAAAATCCAACTTCTCCGCTTGTCCCAACCTGACGGCAATCGCGAAGACTTTGAAGCAAAATATAACACTCTCGTCGCACAGGCCGCACACATCGCACCACTTGTTGCACCCAACGTTGCACCACTTGCTACACCACATTCACAGGAGCCACCGCATGACATTCGACAGCACCACAGGCAGCATTGCCGAGAACACCACAACAGGCACTCACGATTCGGAAACGTCAATTGTTTCGGCAATTGCGTCCGCAGATTTTGTCCCTTCTCTGGTCAAGGAACCGGAAGCGGACGTTGATTCCGGCGAAGTTTTTGGAGACACCGATATGGCCTCACAAACTGCAAGTATTGAAGAACAAGCCCTGCTGCCCGACACCAACGGTCTGGCGAACGGACATAGCAACGGCTCAACCAATGGTCATGCCAACGGCACGGCTAATGGTCTTAAAAAAGCGCCTTACGAAGGCCGCTTGATGGACGATGGCGAAGGCGAAACCAAATCGTTTGTGCCAGTTCCGACGGGCAAAAAGCCCAAAACCGGACAAGGTATCGAAGTGAAGCGCCGCTTAACCGAAGCCGGACAAGACCCTTTCGAAACTCTCGAATGGGATAAGCGCACCGCTGCTATTACCGGCGAAGACGGGCGCTCGGTTTTTGAGCAAACCGATTGCGACATCCCGCGCCCGTGGAGCCAGCTTGCCACCAACGTGGTCGTCAGCAAATATTTTCGCGGCCCGCTGAACACACCGCGCCGCGAAACCAGCGTGCGCCAAGTCATTGGCCGCGTTTCCGATACCATCGCCAAATGGGGCCGCGAAGGCGGCTATTTCAAGGGTGAAGCCGACGCGCAAAGTTTCCGTGACGAACTGACTTATTTGCTCTTGCATCAATACGGCTCTTTCAACTCGCCGGTCTGGTTCAATATCGGCGTGCCGGAAGTCAAACAGCAGGCCAGCGCGTGCTTTATCAACCGTGTTGAAGACAACATGGAAAGCATCATGGAATTGGCAGCAACCGAAGCGCGCCTTTTTAAAGGCGGTTCGGGCACTGGCTCCAATGTGTCGAAAATTCGCTCATCAAAAGAGCAATTATCGGGCGGCGGCACGGCCAGCGGGCCGGTCAGTTTCATGCGCGGCTACGACGCGTTTGCCGGTGCCATCAAAAGCGGTGGCACCACGCGCCGCGCCGCGAAAATGGTGATTTTGGACGCCGATCATCCTGATGTCGAAGAGTTCATCACTTGCAAATCGGACGAAGAAAAGAAGGCATGGGCGCTCATCGAAGCCGGTTACAATGGCGGCTTTAATGTGCCGGGCGGCGCTTACGATTCCGTGGCGTTTCAAAATGCCAATCATAGCGTGCGCGTAACCGATGAATTTATGCGTGCGGCGGAAAACGGCATGGAGTGGACAACGCACGCCGTGACGGACAGGCGCCCCGTTGCCAAGCACAATGCGCGCGACCTGCTGAAGAAAATCGCCGAATCCACGCATATTTGCGGCGACCCCGGCTTGCAATACGACACCACCATCAACGACTGGCACACCTGCTCGAATACAGATCGCATTTACGCTTCGAATCCTTGCAGCGAGTTCGTTTTTCTGGACGGAACTGCCTGCAACCTTGCCAGCTTGAACTTGATGAAATTCCGCAAAGAAGGCGGCGCCTTTGATGTGGATGCTTATATTCACGCCTGCGAAATTTTCATTACGGCGCAGGAAATTTTGGTGTCGAACGCCAGCTATCCGACAGCGACAATTGCCGTCAATTCGGAAGATTATCGCCCGCTGGGATTGGGTTATTGCAACTTGGGAGCGCTGCTCATGGCGCAGGGCACGGCTTACGATTCGGATGAAGGCCGCGCTTTAGCGGGCGCTTTGACGGCCATTATGACCGGCACGGCGTATCGTCAATCGGCGAAAATTGCCAACTTTATCGGGCCGTTTAGCGGCTACGCCAAAAACCGCGAGCCGATGCTGCGCGTGATTGGCAAGCACCGCGATGCCGTCTCGCGCATTCCACAAGCGACGGTGCCCGAAGACCTGATGAACGCCGCACAACGCGTGTGGGACGAAGCGCTTTTATTGGGTCAAAAGCATGGCTATCGCAATGCGCAAACCACGGTTTTGGCACCGACGGGCACCATTTCCTTTATGATGGACGCCGACACAACGGGCATTGAGCCGGACATTGCTTTAGTCAAATACAAAAAGCTGGTCGGCGGCGGGCTTTTGAAAATCGTCAACCAAACGGTGCCCGAAGCGCTGCGCCGTTTGGGTTATTCGGGCAAGGAAACCGAAGCGATTGTCGAACACATTGACGCCAACGACACCATCGAAGGCGCGCCGGGCCTCAAAGAAGAGCATTTATCCGTATTCGATTGCGCTTTCAAAGCGATGAATGGCACGCGTTCGATTCATTATAGCGGCCACGTCAAAATGATGGCCGCCGCGCAGCCGTTTTTGTCGGGCGCGATTTCCAAAACCGTCAACGTGCCGCAAGACGCGACGGCGGACGAAATCATGCAAACCTACATCGAAAGCTGGAAACAAGGCCTCAAAGCCGTCGCCATTTACCGCGATGGCAGCAAGCGCACGCAGCCTCTTTCGACTTCGAGCGACGCGCAAAAGAAAAGCGCCATCGAAAAGGAAAAAGACGTGCGCCGCGCCGTTCGTCGCAAATTGCCGGACGAGCGCATGAGCATCACGCACAAATTTTCCATCGCCGGACAGGAAGGCTATTTCATGGTCGGCCTCTACGACGATGGTTCGCCGGGCGAGATTTTCATCAAAATGAGCAAGGAAGGCTCGACGATTTCCGGCCTGATGGACAGCTTTGCCGTCGCGGTTTCGCTTTGCCTGCAATACGGCGTGCCGCTGCGCGTTTTGGTGAACAAATTCAGCCATGCGCGCTTTGAACCGGCGGGCTACACCACCAACAAAGACATCCCGATTGCCAAATCGCTGATGGACTACATTTTCCGCTGGTTCGATTTGAAATTTCATCCCAACGGCGACAACGGTCACATCGGCAAACCCGCGCACGCATCGTCTCTCGCCGCGCCCGCGCCGCAAGGCACGTTGATGAGCGAAACAACCGGCGCGCCCGTCAAAGGCGAATCGGACGACTTGAACGAACACCTCGCCCATTTGCAATCCGACGCCCCGGTGTGCAGCGATTGCGGCACCATCATGGTGCGCGCCGGCGCCTGCTACAAATGCAACAACTGCGGCGTGACAAGTGGTTGCGGGTAAAAGGAGAAGTTGGACGTAAGGGGCGCGGCCAATTGGTCGCGCCCCTTCTTATTAAAAGGAGCGACAATATGGATTCACGCAGGAAGAGTCAGCAGGAGGAAAAATGGCATTTGGAGCAATTTAGTGAAAACTGTTCGGACTTTCCAGAAGGCAAACAGGTGTTTTGCTACAACAAGCAGATGCCAGATTTGGTGGTGCAGACAATAGAGGGTAATGTCGGCATCGAACACACGCGCCTAACAGAGCAACTCACGAGGAATCAAGAAAGTTTGCAGAATAAAATTGTTACCCGTGCGCGAGAGCTTTATGAAAGAGAAAATGCGGACTTATTGCAAGTCAATTTCATATTCGACATTCACAAACCACTGCGAGACAAAATGGTAGAACCGATAGCGTTGCAGATTGCGTATGCCACGAAAGTATTCGTATTCTATTTGAAAGCAACTAAGCAATTCCAAACATTTGGATATTTTGAGTCCTATCAATTGAGGTGGCATGGAATCACTAATTTCCCAATGGAAGTTACGAATGTCTCATTGAGCTTTGCTAAATCATTAGAAGGCGTTCTGTGGGAAGTAGATAGGGGATCAACTGTTCCCAGACTGATTGCAGACTATTTGCAAGACCGAATAAATAAGAAGGCAGAGCGAATCAATAAGTATGTGGGTAGTTACAAAGAGATGTGGCTTTTATTAGTGGCGCAACTTTCCGAGCCTTCATCCAGTTTCGATCTTGAATTCTCAACTGAGGCGTTGCAATACCCATATAAATCACCTTATGCACGGATTTATTTGATGGAAAGCTTTTTGGGGACGCTTGTTCGCTTGAAAGCAGCCCCCATCCAACTTCCCCCGGAGGGGGAAGAGTTACTTGGTTCATCGTAAGATTCGAGTGAAAACTTATGAGGTTCGGGGCGTAGTTCTTCCCCCTCCGGGGGAAGTTAGATGGGGGTTATTATAGTCTCATGCGCAATCGAGAAACGACGGCCAAAATAGTGGGAGAACGGGCGCGGGAACTGCGTGGGCAAATGACGCTGGCGGAAAAGCGATTGTGGCAGCAGTTGCGCGCTAAACAAATGGGCGGATTGCGTTTTCGCAGGCAGGAACCGCTGGGAAATTATATCGCGGATTTTTATTGCCCGACGGCACGTTTGGTTATCGAATTGGACGGAGACAGTCACGCGGAACGGGGCGAGGCCGATGCTGTGCGCGATGAAGTTCTAAGTAGCGAAGGATATACGGTTTTGCGTTTCAACAACACGCAGATATTCAACGATTTAACGAGTGTTTTACAGACCATTGAAGCGCACTGCGAGCGAAAGGAAAAGCGCCCCGTTCAAATTTGAGCGGGGCGCTTGATTTTTACGGCTGCGGCATGGCGAAAGTTTCGTCGAAGCGGCCTTCGGCGACGGTGAGGCCGTCGGCGTCGCGCAACTCGAAATCGTCCAGTTCGCCCGCCACGATGATGTTTTCCCACGTCGTCACGGCGGTGCTATCGGGGCCGTTGGATAGCGGCTGCGTTTGTTCGGCGCTGCCTTCTTTGAGATAAATCTGCGTGGCGTCGCTATCGGCAGGCACTTCGAGCCAGATTTGCAGCACGCCTTGGGCATTTTGCGACCAATTGAAGCGAAAACGCGGCAACGATTCGGGGCCTTTGGGGAAAATGCGCGGCAGACTATCGGCGATAGGTTGTCCCGCGAAGTTGGCACGGATGTAATCGGTATACGCCAGCAAATCGGCGATAATTGAATCCTCTTCGCGCTGTTCTTCGGGCACATCGCCGAAAAAGGCATCGCGGCGGGCGCGCAGCAAGGCTAAATCGCCTTGGTCGGCTTCTTTGATAGCTGTTTGTTTCGCTTGAAGCGTGTCGTGAATAGTTTGCACATTGGCTAAGGTGCGCGTGCCGAGCAGCATTGGGCTACCGACAGGCAAAGCGGCATTAACGCGTGTCCAGTGCCGAATGAAATCATCTAAAATGGTGACATATACACCGGGCGAAGCACTGCGAAACGGCGGCACGATTTGCGAGAGCGGATTTTTGCGTCCCAAACGCGACCGGACGGTCGTTTTATAATTCAACAGCCAAAACCAGATGCCATCTTCATCTACAGCACTGTGGCCCCACAAGGTATCGCGTTCGCTGCGCAACAGCGGCAAATCTACGTCTTCGAGGCTTTGAATGCTTTCGGCAATCGTGTGATATTCATCGCGCTTGGCCTGCACTTCTTCGAGTCCCTGCCCCGGCTTGATTTGAATCTCGCTGCCGATTTCGCCTTCGGCACTGGCCCAATGGCCTAAAATACCGTTGACCATCGGAATGCGGTCAATTTCTTTGATGCGTCCCATAATTGTCGTCTCCGAATAAATATTCTGCGGCGATTTAATTATTACGCTTTTTTTATTTTAAAAGCCAGAGTTGCAACATTTTTTTCTATATTTTCGCCCCGCGCCGCCAGTTTTCGAGCCGGGAAGCCATATTTCAGCCGTGAGGATGCATATTTCAAGCTGAGGAGCCATATTTCAAGCCGAGAAGCCATATTTCAGGCGGAGAAGGCATATTTCAACCTGAGAAGGCATATTTCAGGCTGGGAAGGCATATTTCAACCTGAGAAGCCATATTTCAACTCAAAAATGCACCTTCACACTGAAAAAGTGCCAAAAAGTGAGGCGAAATGCAGATTTTTAACGATTTTATGGGCGATTGAAGGGCAGGGCGAGCGAAAGGAAAAGCGCCTCGTTTAAATTTAAACGAGGCGCTTTTGGTTGTGAGGCGAGGAAAACGAAACTGAAGCGCAAATTAACCCCCATCCAACTTCCCCCGCAGGGAGAAGAGTTACTTGGTTCGGTGTAATACTTGGTTGAATAAATTTTAATTTTCGGGGCGCAGTTCTTCCCCCGCCGGGGGAAGTTAGATGGGGGCGTTTTGCGAGGAGCCGAATTATGCGCAATCGAGAAACGACGGCCAAAATCGTGGGCAAGCGAGCGAGCGAACTGCGCGGGCAGATGACGCTTGCAGAGAAAATGTTGTGGCAGCGGTTGCGCGCCAAACAGATGGGTGGACTGCGCTCTCGACGGCAGGAGCCGCTCGGCAATTATCGCGGCGAGGGTCGGGCAATTCACTAAAGCATAGCGGAATAGAAACAATTGCGTGTTGATTCATTGTTAGGGCATTAGCATTAGCTTTTTTCGTGTCCATATTGAGAAATAGAGCATAAAACCAACAAGGCCCGAAATCAAAATTTGATTTCGGGCCTTGTTGGTCTTTGCCTGTTGGCTTGGACTCTGAAAACTGAATAGTGATTGTGGAGAATTCCGAAGAATCTCGCAAGAATTAGTAGCTACTTCAACAGGTCAGTGGTAGCGCCTATTTTAAGCAATGTGTGAGGGGAGACTGTTCAATTTCATGCTTGCAGAGGAAATCGAAGAATACTCCAGAAAGGAGGTGATCCAGCCGCACCTTCCGATACGGCTACCTTGTTACGACTTCGTCCCAATCATCGGCCCCACCTTCGGCGCCTGCTTCCTTGCGGTTAGCGCAGCGACTTCGGGTGAGACAGACTTTCGTGGCGTGACGGGCGGTGTGTGCAAGGACCGGGAACGTATTCACCGCCGTATTGCTGACCGGCGGTTACTAGCGATTCCAACTTCACGAAGTCGAGTTGCAGACTTCGATCCGAACTGAGACCGGTTTTTTGGGATTAGCTCACTCTCGCGAGTTGGCAACCCTTTGTGCCGGCCATTGTAGCATATGTGCAGCCCAGGGCGTAAGGGGCATGCTGACTTGACGTCATCCCCGCCTTCCTCCTCTTTACAGAGGCAGTTTGTTTCGAGTCCCCGGCATTATCCGCTGGTAACAAAACATGAGGGTTGCGCTCGTTGCGGGACTTAACCCAACATTTCACAACACGAGCTGACGACAGCCATGCACCACCTGTGCACCACCTTCGAAAGCGACTGCTTTTCGGCAGCTTGCAGGTGCATGTCAAGCCCTGGTAAGGTTCTTCGCGTTGCATCGAATTAAGCCATATGCTCCACCGCTTGTGCGGTCCCCCGCCAATTCCTTTGAGTTTCAACCTTGCGGCCGTAGTCCCCAGGCGGTTCACTTAATGCGTTAGCTGCGGCACCGAGGGTTACCCCCCAACACCTAGTGAACATCGTTTAAGGCCA
>JANMKN010000154.1:0-8329 GCA_031372065.1 Abditibacteriaceae bacterium
CGCGACGACCCCGGCGAGCAGCGCCCAGCACGCGGTGCCACCGTTGCCGGCGCAGCGCTGCCCTGACGCCGAAGCCGCGCGTTGTCTTGCTCCAAGCGGCCCACAAAAATCGCTACTTTGCCGCCTTTAGGCAGCGCTTCTTTGACGAGCTTGCCGCACATTCGCCCGGCGATATAATTATCCATGCCGATGTAGCACAAACGCTTACTTTTCGGCGCGTCCGAATCGTGCGTAATGACTTTGGTGACCTTAGCCGCTTGGTCAATCAGCGAGGTTTGATTGGCTGGGTCAATCGGGCTAATGGCGATGCCATCCACGCCGCGCGTCATTAAATCTTCCACGATGCGTTTTTGGTCGGAAATGCCTTGAGCCGGCATTTGCACATCCACATCGGCGCCAAACTTTTCGCCTGCGGCCAAGGCGCCGACTTTAGCGATGTCCCAAAACGAAGCGACGCCATTGGTGACATAAGCGACTTTCGGCTTTTTGCCGGAGGTTGTAGCGCTGGATGTCGCGCTCGACGTAGCGCCCGATGAATCGGCTGACTGATTTGTTCCTTGATTGCAACCGCTCGCGGCGGCTAACAATCCCAATGCGACACACGACATGATGCGCTTGAACATGAAGAACCTTCTCCTGATTTTAATGTGCGACATTTTAATGTGCGACTGTAGCAGCGACTAAATTCGCTGCTACTCCAGCGAATTGCCACCGTTGACGGACAGCTTTTGGCCGGTGATAAATTTGGCGCCGTCCGAGGCCAAAAATGCCACGGCTTCGGCGATGTCGTTTGGCTCGCCCATGTGTCCCATCGGAACCGCAGCGGCGTAAGAATCTTTCATTTCCTGCGGGTCATCGGCATGACGTTCTGTTGGAATCCAACCGGGCGAAACGATATTCACCGTAATGCCAAACGGCGCCAGTTCCATCGCCCACGAACGCGTCAGGCCCAACTGCGCACCTTTGGCCGAAACGTAATTGGCAAATTCCGGCACGCCTTTTTCCAACACTTCCGAGCCGATATTGATAATGCGTCCGTAATGGCGCTCCTTCATTTGGCCAACGACGGCTTGCACCAAAAACAGCGGGCTTTTGACGAAAAATTCCAGTTGATCGAGGCACAACTGCCACGTTAAATCTTCGATTTTATAAAACGGCTGAATGCCTGTGGCGCTGATAACCAAAATATCAATGGGGCCAAACTGCTTTTGCACTTCGCCGACCAAGCGCTGCACATCGGCTTCTTCGCGCACATCGGCTTGAAAGGCAGCGGCCTGCCCGCCGTTGGCCGTTATTTCTTCCACCACACTTTGCGCTAAATCGGCATTACCGTAGTAATTGACGGCGACTTTGGCACCGCAAGCGCCCAGTTTGAGCGCCATCGCTTTGCCAAGGCCACGCGAAGCGCCTGTCACGAGTGCCACGCGATTTCCTAAATCGTAGTGCATCTTTTGTCCTTAACCGAAATTAAAGTTGGGGGCGGCAAAACTATTCCAACACTTCGAGAGTGCGCGTGCAATCGTGTTTCGCCCAAATTGTAAAACGCCGCGCGCAATTTGGCTGTCTAAACGGGCCGGAGACAATAAAAACATGACTCAAACCGAATGGAACCACAGTGAAATCGAAACTTTAACAGGCGCTTATCAAAGCGGCGCCCTGAACCGCCGCGATTTTCTGGCGCGCCTTATCACTTTAACCGGCAGCATGGCCGGGGCGCATTTGTTGCTCGAAAAAAGCGGCTTGGCGCAAGTCGTTTCCGAAAAAGAAGCGCAAAATTCCAAAGTTAAGGCTTCCGATGTCACCTTTCCCAACGGTGACCTGCAAATTGGCGCTTATCTGAGCGCGCCGTCGGGCGAAGGACGTTTTCCTGCGGTTCTTGTCGTCCACGAAAATCGCGGCCTCAACGAACACACCCGCGATGTGGCGCGGCGTTTTGCTGGTGAAGGTTTCGTTGCCTTAGCAGTGGATGGACTGTCGCGCAAAGGCGGCACCGCTGCGATGAAAACGCCGGACGAAGCGCGCGCTATGATCGGCCAGATTACCCTCGACGAATCGCTGGCCGATTTGGAAGAGGGACTGACTTATCTCAACACCTTGCCCAATGTGCAAACCGGAAATTTGGGCAGTGTTGGTTTTTGCTGGGGCGGCGCGCGTTCTTTTGCGCTTGCCACGCGCGAAAACCCGCTCAAAGCCGCCGTGGTGTTTTACGGCAGCGCGCCATCGGATGACGATTTGAAAAAAGTGAAATGCCCCGTTCTTGGTCTTTACGGCGAAACCGATGCGCGCATTACGAGCGCGGTGCCCAAAGTTGCCGAAACCTTGAAAGCATTGAATAAGTCGTTTGACTACAAAATTTACACGGGCGCCGGTCATGCGTTTTTCAATGACACTGGCGAACGCTTCCATTCCGAAGCCGCCAAAGACGCTTGGCCGCGCGCCGTGGCGTTTTTGAAAGCAAATTTAAAATAATTTATGTCTCAACGTAAATTCTTCTCTTATTCTGCCCTACCCGCTTCGCTTTTGGTGCTGGGTATTTTGCGCGCGCAAGGCGCGCCCGACAATGGTAGAAAATATATCGCCATCGCGCAAGGGCCGAAAAAAGAAAAAGCGCCTCTGCCTTTGGACAGCAAAAAACCAAGCGGCCCGGCCAGTGGAAATATCTCCGGCGCGCAGATGTATAAGCAGATGTGCACTTCGTGTCACGGTGCCAACGGCGAAGGCGGCAAAGGCTATAAAAGACCGCTTATCGGCGATCAATCCGTCGGCGAACTGGCAACCTTTATCGCCCAATATATGCCGCCCGATGCCAAAAAGAAACTGTCGGCTGATCAGGCGCGCCGCGTGGCCGAATTTGTTCACGGCGAGTTCTATTCGCCCATCGCGCAAGAGCGCAAAAAACCGGCGCGCGTTGAATTGTCGCGCTTCACTGTTCGCCAATATCGCAATGTCATCAGCGATTTAATCGGCAGTTTTCGCCGCGCCGATGGCCCCGAAGAAAAACGCGGCCTGAGCGCCAAATATTACAAAACGCGGCAAGAGCGCGACCCGCTTTTGGAGCGCGTTGACCCTGAAATTCATTTCGATTACGGCACGGCCTCCGCCCTGCCCGAACAAGACGATCCCTATCAATTCAAAATGAACTGGCAGGGGTCGATTGTAGCGCCGGATTCGGGCGAATACGAAATTATATTGCGCACCGATCAAGGCGCGACGTTGTGGCTTAACGATATGCGCACGCCATTTATTGATGCACGCATTAAATCGGGCGATGCCAACGAATATCGCGCTACAGTTCAACTTCTCGGCGGGCGCGCTTACCCGCTTCGCCTTGAATTTTTCAAGGGCGTCACCGGCGTGGATAACTTGAAAAAACTCAAGGAAAAGCCGGTGCAAAACGCGTTTCTCTCGCTCAACTGGAAATTGCCACATCGCGCTGAAGAAACCATTCCGCAGCGCAATTTGCTGCCTTCGATGGCCTCGCCAAAGTTCGTTTTGCAGTCGCCGTTTCCGCCCGATGATCGCAGTTTAGGTTACGAGCGCGGCAACTCGGTTTCCAAAGAATGGGACGACGCAACTACAGAAGCCGCCCTTGAAGTCGCCGGTTACGTCGCCGAAAATTTGCGCGATATTTCGGGAGTCAAAGACGACGCGCCCGACCGTGACGCCAAATTGCGCGATTTTAGTCGCCAATTTGCGACGCGCGCTTTTCGTCGCCCGCTCTCCGAAGAAGACGCCAAGTTTTTCGTGGACCGGCAATTTGAAAAAGCGCCGAACGCCGAAACCGCTATCAAGCGCGTGGTAATTTTGACGCTCAAATCGCCACAGTTTTTATATCGGGAAATCGCGCCCGCTGACAAAATTGATGCCTACGACACGGCCTCGCGTCTTTCTTTAGCGCTGTGGGATTCGTTGCCCGACGAAGAACTACTCAAAGCCGCTGCCAAAGGCGAACTTTCCACGCGCGAACAATTGGAAAAACAAGCCGAGCGCATGACAAGCGATCCGCGCGCGTGGTCGAAAATGCGCGACTTTTTGCTGCTCTGGCTCAAAGTTGATCATTTTCCCGACTTAGCCAAAGACAAAAAGCGCTTTCCGGCTTTCGATGAAATGGTCGCTTCCGATTTGCGCACCTCGCTGGAACTGACTTTAGAAAAATTGGCGTGGCAGGACAAAGCCGATTTTCGCCAGTTGCTTTTGTCGGATGAATTTTATTTAAATGGCCGCTTGGCGCGGCTTTACGGCGAAGAAATGGATCAAAAAGCGCCGTTTCAATTGGTGGAACTCAACGACGGCAAGCGCAGCGGCATTTTGACGCATCCTTATATTTTGGCGAGTTTCGCTTATGTGGATAACACTTCGCCCATTCATCGCGGCGTGTTAATTGCGCGCAATTTGCTGGGCCGCACGTTGCAACCGCCGCCACAGGCTTTCGTGCCGCTCGCCGCCGATTTGCATCCCAATCTGACCACGCGCCAGCGCGTCGCGTTGCAAACCAAGCCTGTCGCTTGTTCGGGTTGCCACAATATGATTAATCCGCTGGGCTTTAGCCTTGAAGGTTTCGATGCCATGGGCAACCTGCGTGACAACGATAACGGCAATCCTGTGGACGCAACCGGCGGCTATTTAACGCGCGATGGCAAGGAAGTCAAATTCAGCGGTGCCCGCGATTTGGCGACGTTTTTGGCAAACAGCGAAGAAGTTCACAATGCCTTTGTCGAAAAACTGTTCCAAAATATCGTGAAGCAACCAATTCGCGCCTATGGCCCGCAAACGATGTCCAAGTTGCAAGACGCATTCAAAACGAACGATTTCAGCATTCGCCGCCAGATGGTAGAAACCGCCGTCGTTGCTGCCCTAACGACAAAACCGGAGTAAGAATTCTGAATATTTATTTTGAAACCGCAAATTCAAAGTTAAAATCTTTATGAGCCACACCATCAAAAATCCATCGCGCCGCGAATTCATGCGCAAAATGGGCCTTGGCGCCGCCGCGTTGCCGTTTCTTACCAATCTGCCCTCGCTTGTCGCTGCTGAAAATGGCGATAAACCACGCCGCAAACAACGTTTGATCATCATGTTCAGCCCCGATGGCATCGTGCCTTCCAATTTTTGGCCCGATGAAACCGGCGAATGCTTTATCATGAAGGATATTTTGCAGCCGCTGGCGCCCTTTCAAGACCGCACTCTCATTCTCAATGGCGTTTGCGACCGGTTGCGCGGCGATGGCGACAACCATATGCGCGGCATGGGCTGTTTACTGACAGGGGCCGAACTTTTCCCCGGCAACATTCAAGGCGGCTCCGATTCACCGGCGGGCTGGTCAAGCGGCATTTCAATTGATCAGGAATTGAAAAACTTTTTGCAATCCGACCCAACCACGCGCACGCGTTTTGGCTCATTGGAATTTGGCGTCATGGTGCCCGAACGCGCCGACACATGGACGCGCATGGTTTACGCTGGCGCGAACAAACCGATTTCGCCTCTTGATAATCCGTATCAAATGTTTTCCAAACTTTATGGCCGCGCCAAAGATGAGGAAAACTTAAAAAGTGTTTTAGACGATTTGACCGAGGATTTGAAGCGCGTGCAAGCGAAAGTCGGCGTTGAAGACCGGCGTATTTTGGAAGAACACACCACCATTGTGCGCGAAATGGAAAAAGAACTGCGCGCCGATAACAGCAACAAAGTCAGCCACGCCGTGCCGGAAGTTGAACCGGGCGTCAAGCGCGATAACGATAACATTCCGCGCATCAGCAAACAGCAAATTGATTTAATCATCAACAGCTTTAAGGCCGATTTCGCGCGTGTGGCAACGCTGCAATATACCAACTCCGTTGGCCAAGCCAAATTTCGCTGGCTCGGCATTGAAGAAGGCCAGCACGACCTTTCGCATGAGCCAGACACCAACATGGAGGCGCAGGAAAAGCTAACGCGCATCAATCAGTGGTATTGTGAGCAACTCGCTTATTTAACCCAGCGCTTATTTGACACGCCTGAACCCGGCGGCAACGGCACCATGCTGGACAACACGCTCATCGTGTGGACAAACGAACTGGGCAAAGGCAACTCGCACACGCTGGATAACATTCCCTTTGTGCTGGTTGGCAATGGTCTGGGCTTTCGTATGGGACGTTCATTAAAATTTGACAAAACAGCGCACAACCGCCTCCTACTTTCCATCGCGCACGGCATAGGCCATCGCCTCGACAAATTTGGCAACCCCGATTTATGCGCCAATGGGCCACTTTCGGAACTAACTTAAACCAACGAACAGGCCAAGATTATACCGTCTCTGCTGACCTTTGAGTCATGAAATCAGGTTCAACAAGACATTCATTTGTAAAAATGCTTGATACAATTTCCAACATCCTTTTCGTTCTCCTTATGGCTGGATTTGCATCAGTATCTATTTACCTTTTTGCCAAGTCCCACTATAAGCTGGAACGACTGAGCTATGCTTTCTTCGCCGTGGCTTTTCTTTTTTTCATGCTCGGCAATTTCATCCGCGAGAATACATCTTGGCCTACAAGCATTGGTATTGTCATAGCAATAGCCGCCATTATTATTCGGAAAAGGGCTGATGCCCGACCCGACGATGGGCGATAAGGCATCACAACAAATATACATCAAGCGCCTCTATTGACAATAACTTCCTTTCAATGACACAGACTTAAAAACGCGTGGTGTATCCATTACACTATGCCGTATGGCTAAAGCAAAAACGCAACTCACCGATTATGACCAGCCGTCCGTTACAGTGGACGTGCTGGTTTTCACTATTCTCGAAGATCAACTGAAAGTCGCATTAATTAAACGCGGCGTGGCGCCTTACCAAGGCCGCTGGGCCATTCCGGGGGGCTTTGTGCAAATGGAGGAATCGCTCGAAGACGCCGCGCGCCGCGAAATCCAAGAAGAAGCGGGCCTCAACAATGTCTTTTTGGAGCAGCTTTATACGTTCGGCGACCCAAAACGCGACCCGCGCGGGCGCATCATTACGGTCGCTTATTATGCACTTGTGCCCGGCGAAAAATTAACTCTTGCGGCCTCGACCGATGCCGCCGAAGCGCGTTGGTTTTCCATTAACGAATTGCCCAAATTAGCCTTTGACCACGCGAAAATCTTAGCAGAAGCCTTGCGACGCCTGCGCAGCAAAATCGAATACAGCACGGTGGCCTCGGCGCTTTTACCAGAACAGTTTCGTCTGAGCGATTTGCAAAAGGTATACGAAATCATCCTTGGCGAAGACGTAGATAAGCGCAATTTTCGCAAGCGAATGCTCTCGTTTGATCTGCTCGAAACCACATCCCATATAGACAGCAGCGGCCCGCATCGCCCAGCCCAACTTTATCGCTTCAAGCAAAAAGAAATACAGTTTTTCAAGTAATTTTTTTAAAATTCATATTTTTCCTCTGCGCCCCTTGACTTAGTGTATTAAATACACTATACCTTAGTATGTGTTGCACACAAAAGAGAAGTCTCTGACTTTCGACTTAGTGTAAATAAAACACTAACGGGGCATTATGCATCATCCTTTTGTAATCGCGGGCGGCTCGGTTTTGGGCCGCAGCCATCGCATAACCGGAAAGAACAATCAAGATGCTCTGTGTTGCCTCCTCGCGCACGATTGTATCGCACTGATTATCTGCGATGGCTGCGGCAGTGGCGAACAAAGCGAAGTCGGCGCGCAAATTGGCGCGTGTTTGGTGGCGCGTTCTCTTTTGCGCGCAGCGCATCACCGAAGCGATTTGACAAGCGCTCAGAATGCACAAGAGATGCTGGAAAGAGTGCGCCTTGCGGTGTTGAAACGCTTGCGGATATTAGCGCAAGAACTCGGCCCTTCAGTGGCACACATTGTCAATCAATATTTGCTTTTCACCGTTGTCGGCGCGCTTATCATGCCGCAAAACGCGGTTTTCCTTTCGCTTGGCGATGGTCTGATTGTAGTGAATGGCGAAGTGCAAGAGTTGGGGCCATTCCCCAACAATGCGCCGCCGTATTTGAGCTATGGCTTATTGGAAACGCACCTCACGCCAGAGATGTTGCGCTTTCAGTTGCAACGCATTTTGCCAATCGAAGAATTGAATTCGTTTTTGATTGGCAGCGATGGCGTGGGCGATTTGATGCAAGCCGAACACAGAAAAATGCCGGGCAAAAATGAAGTTGTTGGGACGCTCTCGCAGTTTTGGGAAGAAGATCGTTTTTTCAATAACCCCGACATGATTCGGCGACGTTTAGCGGGCTTTAATCGGGATTTTTTGCAAGGCGAAAACAGAGAAAACGGCTTATTAAGCGACGACACGACTTTGATTGTCGGGCGGCGCAAAACGGA
>JANMKN010000334.1:0-15879 GCA_031372065.1 Abditibacteriaceae bacterium
TTACGAAACGCGCCAAAAGCGAATGCAGGGCCTCATCGAAGCGCGTGATACCAACCGCGCTTTAGTGGAAAACGGCCAAAAGCGCATCGGCGAATTGGAAATCATTGAAGCGAATCTCGAAAGCAAACTGCGCCAACTCGAAGGCGAAATGGATGCCCTGCAAAGCGAAATGACGGATGTCGTTTCGCGCCTCAAAGCCACCGAAGGCCAAATCGCCGTGGCGCGCGAACGGCGCCGCGCTTTAAGCGAACAACAAGAATTTCAAGCGCAGGAAATCGGGCTTTTGCGCGCCCGCATCACGACGGCGCAAGACGGCATGAAAAGTGGCCGCGCTGAACTGGAACAAGCACTGCGCGATTCGGCTTCGCTTTCCGATGACGCCGCGCAAGCCGAAGCCAAACTGGGCGCCGCCAACGCGCGCCTTTCCGAAGCGACACGCGAATTGCAAGCGCGGCAAGCCAAAGTAATCGAACTAATGCGCGCGGGCCAATCGCGCCGCGAAGCCGCCGCTACGGGCCGCGCGCAAGCCGAATCGCTCGAACAACGCTTGCACGATTTAACGCGCTTAAACGAAACACTCGCGCACGAAAACGAGCAACTCAAAGCCGCGCAAGACAAAGCGAAATCCGATTTGGAGGCTGCGCGAAATCGCGCTGAGGAAACGCAAAAAATTGTTGGAATTAAGCGCGAAGCATGGCAAGCCGCGCAAGACGCTTTGGGCAAGGCGCAAGAATCCTTAAACGCCGCGCGCGAAAAGCGTAGCGCCTTAAATTCGCGTCTCGGCGCTTTGCGCGAATTGGAGCAAAATCTCGAAGGCGTGCAAGGCGGCGCGCGCGCCGTTTTAAGCGCTGTCAAACGCGGGCAATTGGATGATCGTTACACCCTTGTCAGCGATGCTTTGCGCGCCCCGCAAGAAATCGAAAACGCCATCGAAGTCGCGCTGGGTGCGGGCGTGCATAACCTAATTTGCGCGCAAGATAGCGAAGCGAAAACGGCTATCGCGTGGCTCAAAAAGAATCAGGCGGGCCGCGCCACCTTTTTGCCGCTGCCAAACCTCAAACCGGGTGGCCTTTCTGATCGCACGCGCCAAGTTCTCAAATTGCCCGGCGTGCGCGGCGTCGCCAGCGAGTTAGTGTCTTGCAAACACCAACACCAAAAAGCTGTTGACTATTTGTTGGGCCGCGTGATTGTAGTGGACACTTTGGATGTGGCTGTTGACCTCGCCAAACGCTGCGATGGTGGCGCGCGTTTAGTGACACTCGACGGCGAATTAGTGCTTCCGGCGGGCGCGATTACCGGCGGGCAAGGCAAGCAAAAAGCATCAGGCCTTTTGGCGCGCAAACGCGAGTTAGACGAAGGCGAGCAGCAAGTCGAAAGACTCGGCAGCGATTTGCAGACTTTGCAAAATGCGGTGCAGTCCGCGCAAGAAAGTGTAAAAAACACACAAAGCGAGGTGCAAAAGGCGCAAGACGAAGCCAACGAAGCGAAAACCGGCATCGCGCGGCAGGAACGCGAAATCGAGCATCTCGAACGCGAAGCGCGCCGCATTACGGGCAACAACAGCGCCACACAAAACCAAATCGAAGGCGCCAAAAACGCGCTTGCGCAAAAGCAAATGCAGCAAGACGCCGCGCAAAAAGAAGCAACGGTTTTTGATGCGCAAGCACAACATTTAGATGATGCTGTTGCGCAGGCGCAAACCGTCGTGGCCGAGCGCGGACGCGAACGCGAAGAAATTGCGAACGATGTTTCCGATGTGCGCGCCCGCCATTCGGCTACGCAAGAGCGCCTTTCGGCTATGCGCCGCGCCATCGGCGAATTGGAAAAGCAAACGCGCGATTTCGAGCATCAAATTTCAGCCAAGCAAGCGGGCATCGAGCGCGCCGCCGGAGAAGATGCTGGTTTGGTCGGCGCCGAAGCCGAAATGATTGCGCAACTTTCGCAGTTCCAACAGCGCCGCGAGGCTTTGGAAACCGCGTCGCAAAACACGCGCGCCACGCGGCAATCTTCGTTATTGCAACTCGAAGAAAGCGGCGCGGAGCTGCGCAAAGGGCGGGTGCAATTGCACGAAGCCGAAGACGAACTGCATCGCGTCGAAGTGCGCATTGCGCAAACCGAAACCGAAATGCAGCAAATGGAAGTGCGCTTCGCCGAAGAGTTTCAAATTCCGCTCGAAGAAGCGCTGACGCACCGCGACGCCATTGAACAAAAGCAACTGGCGCTTGATGAAATCGAAGTTCTCAAAGACAAAATCTCCGGCCTCGGCAACGTGAATACCGGCGCGATTGAACAGCACGAACAAGTGAAAGAGCGATTAGAATTTCTCACGACGCAACGCGACGATTTGTTAAATTCCAAGAATCAACTCGAAGAAATCATCGCCGATATTGATGCCCGCACGCGCGACCGTTTCATGACGACCTTTGAAAATGTGCGCCGCGAATTTGACGTTTTGTTCAAGCGCGTTTTCGATGGAGGCAGCACGCATTTGGTGCTCACCGACCCGGAAAACCTGCTCGAAACCGGCATCGAACTGCGTGTGCAGCCGCCGGGCAAAGGCGCGCAGGATATTTCGCTTTTATCGGGCGGCGAACGTGCGCTCACAGCGCTTTCTTTCATGCTGGCCTTGCTCCGCGTGCATCCTTCGCCGTTTGTGGTTTTGGACGAAGTGGACGCGCCGCTTGACCAAAGCAACGTGGGCCGCTTTTCCGAATTGCTGCGCGAATTTACCGACCAAACGCAGTTCATTGTGATCACGCACAACAACGGCACCATGCAAGCCGCCGACGTGCTTTACGGCGTGACGATGCAACAACAAGGCGTTTCGACTTTGATGAGCGTGCGCTTGGTGGACGATCTTGAAGCATCGAGCGGCCAAAATGGTCATAACGGAAGTGCCAATGGCGCCGCGAAAAATGGCGCGCACAACGGCAAAGTCGCGGTTGGCGCTGTTTAAACACTTGACCAAAGGCATCTCATGCCGCTAAAATTGCCGTAGATTCTGAATGCAGCAACATTCAAAGCCAGCCGCAAAGGAAGTGGAGTTTCATGTTAAAAATCGTGAGCATCGTTTTGGTTATTTTGATGGTTATCGGCGGCGTGCTATTCGTGCGCCGGTGGAATTCCACCACGCCGTGGGGCGCCGGAACCGGCACTATTCCGCGCGAAAAAAGCAGTTTGCTTTTGCCTTATTCGCTGCGAGTGTAAGATTCGCAACGAAAGAAAGAGCGGCACCACACTTGTGGTGCCGCTCTTTTGGTTGTTTAGGGAAAATGGCGGATTATTTGGCGTTGCCCAAAATTTCAATGTCTTTGAAATAAACTTCGCCATCTTGCCCGCCGTGAACTTGGAGGGCGAAAACGCCTTCATTGCGGCCTTTTTCGTCTTTTATTTGCGCGCTTTGGTTGCCGTTCAAGCTGACGACGAGGCGATCACCAATGGCGCTGACGGTCATCAAATTCCAATCGTCTTTTTTGAACCAGTTTTTCTTGAGCCACTTGGTCACATCTTCGGGCGCGGGTTGCACAACCCAACTGCGGCCATTGGTTTCGTAGAGGCCACCCGAATCTTTTTGCGGGTCAATTTCGGCCTGAAAGCCGCTGATGCCCGAAAAACCGCCTTCTTCGCTGCGAAAATAAAATCCGCTGTTGCCTTTTACGGCTTTGTAGCGAAAACGCACGGTGAAATCGCCATATTTTTTGTCGCTAACGAGGTGACCGTAATCTTTTTCGTCGGGCGAATGCGTGCCCGCAATGACGCCATCTTGCACTTTCCATTCGCCTTTGCCGATGGGATGCCAGCCGTTTAAAGTTTTGCCATCGAAAAGCGGCTGCCACTGGCGATGGCCGAGGTCTTTGATTTTGATGTTGCGAAAGCGCGCGCGCACATTTTGGCCCGAATGCACTTGCAGCGCAATTATGCCGTCAAGATCAATAGCGTCCACATAATCGGTTACGGGCACGCCATTAAGCCACGAGCGAATGCGCGGGCCAATGGCTTCGATGCGATAGTGATTCCAATCGTCTTTTTTGAAGGCTTTTTGTCCGACTTCGTGATCTTTTACATCTTGCAACCACGCGCGGCGGCCTTGTTCGTAAAGCCCGGCTGACCACGCGCGCGCTGAGGGATCGTTTTCGATTTGATAGCCGACCATTGTATCTTTGTCGTCAATGGCGCTGCGAATTTGAATGCCGGAATTGCCGCCTTCGTTTTTGATTTCGGCTTCGAGAACGAAGTCGCCATACGGTTTATCGGTTGTCAGCCAGCCATATTTGCCGTTGCCGGTGGTGCCGATGATTTCACCGTTTTCGACGGTAAATTTCGCGCCGCCGCGTGGCGTGAAGCCTTGCAAAGTTTTGCCATCGAAAAGTGGCACCAATTCGCCAACATCGGTGGGTTTATCGCCCCACAAAAACTGGCGCTGTTGGGTAACCCCTTTGTTCGCTTCGGTCTGTGCCCAAACTGGCAAAACGCACAGGGCGCTCATTAACAAAACAGATTTCTTTAGTTGCATGATGGCTTTTAGAGGAAAATTAAATCTGAAAGTAGCAATGATGAATCTTCAAACTTTGTCTTTATCGCATTACCGAAACATAGTGATTTTAACCGGCGCGGGTATTTCGGCGGCGTCGGGCGTGCCGACTTTTCGCGGCGAAAATGGACTATGGAACGACGCTGAATTTTTGCGCGCTTCTGATGCGGCGAATTTGCCGGACAGTTTGCCAATGGTGTGGAAAGTGTTCGGTGGATTGCGCGCTTTGGCCGAAACGATCAAGCCAAACGCGGCGCATTACGCCATTGCGGAGATGCAAAGGCGGCATCCCACTAAAAATATCACGCTCATTACGCAAAATGTGGATGGCTTGCATCAAGCGGCGGGCAGCGAAAATGTTATCGAATTGCACGGCTCGGTTTTGCGCTCGCGTTGCACCAATGAAGCGTGCGTAGCGAAACCATTTGAGGATTTAACGTCGCGGACCCAAGTGCCGCTTTGCGAAATTTGCGGCGCTCCGTTGCGACCTGATATTGTGCTATTTAACGAAATGTTGCCGCCGTGGGAATCGCATCAATCCAAGCGCGCTTTGCGTGATGTGGAATTATTTTTAGCTATCGGCACATCTGGCGTGGTCAATCCGGCGGCACAATTTGTCAGTAGCGCGGCTTATGCCGGAGCGCGCACGATTTTGATTAATTTGGAAGCGATGCAGCCACGCAATCCACACTTTCAGGAAGAAATTTTAGGCCGTGCCGAAGAAATTTTGCCGCTGTTATGGAAAGAGTAACTTCAAACAAAGGGGCCGGAGATGCCAAGCATCTCCGGCCCCGTTGTTTGGTTTTCGACGGGCTTCAACGGCAACTTATTTCACTTCAAAGTTGTAGTCGAAGCAGGCGTAAACCTGGTTGCGCGACGGGCCAACCGTGGAGTCGTTGAAACGCATCCAGCCCAGACCAAAGCTCGCCTTGTCGTTGACCGCATAATACAGCGTGGGTTGAAAGCCAGAATAAGCGTTTTTGCCCGTGTAATAGTCGGCGGCAAAAGAAAGTTTGGAAGTCAGCGCGCGGTCATAACCGAGTTGCAAGTTAGTGCGATCCGAACTGCCCGATGGCGCTGCTACAGTGGCTTTGTTCGCCAAAGCATGGGCGATGCCCAAATGAACACGGCCCCAATCAAACGCTTTGGAACCGAGCAAGTAAGCAACATCCGGTGCGCCAATGGCCTTCTGACCTACGCCCCAAACGCCAGCCACAACGCGCGTTTTGTTCGCATCATTGTTGAAAAGCTGCGTCTTGGCGTTGAAAAACGCGCGCTTGCTGGCAGAGAGGCCAGAGTTGGTAATGTAATCGGCGCCGATTTCGCTGCGCCCGAAAGCGCCGTCTTTGTTGCCGATGCCATAGGTCAAGCCTACGGAGTCTGCGCCATTGGTCTTGAGACCTTGACCATAGGTGTCCACATCAAGGTGGAAGGATTTGTCCGCGACGGTGTCGGTGGACGGGTAGAAGCCCAGCGTGCTGGGAGTGGCGGAAGCTGGTTTGCTGCTGACTAAGCCTACGCTCAGTGCGGCTACAACGGTTCCGGCCAAACGGATACGACTCGTAATAATGTTGCGCATTTGCAACACCTCCAAAGAAATGTGCGCTTGCTACAATCAATCCAAAGCCTTTGACGGTCTGTGTCCGTGTTTCCAGCCGTGCCGTGCTTTTTTCGATGCATTTCGCGCTGATAAATACGATACACATCTTTTATTTCTAAAATGTTTCTCAGCCTTTTCTTAAAGTTAATAAAAGTTAGCATAATTTCGACTTCCCTTGTGCAAATTGCCCGAATTTGCACCCAAAAGGCATTTTGGCGCTCAAGTTTTTGTTTTTTCTCGCACAAAAGGCCGCAGGAGCCGCAAAAACTCGCGCACGGCGCGGCCTTCATATTTGCCGCTCAATCGCAAGCGTTGCAAAGGCCGATGCAACTCGAAATCGGCGGTTTTCAACTGTTTTAATGTGTCGTTTTTCAGATCGGTTTCGACAGTCAGACGCGACACAAACGCGATGCCATCGCCCGCAATGACAGCGCGTTTTATCGCTTCGCTGCTGCCCAAAGAAACGCGAGGCGGCGCCGAAAAACCCTTTTCGCGCAAGGCGTTTTCGACCACAGCGCGCGTGCCAGAGCCGCTTTCGCGCCATAAAATCGGCTCGCCCAGCAATTGCAGCAGCGAAAGCGTTTTTTTGTGCAACAATTTGTGATTGGGCGCGGCGATGACTATGATTTCGTCTTCACCCAAAACTTCGGCTTGAATTTCCGGCGAGGCGATAAAACCCTCGCTCAGGCCCAAATCAAGTTCGTTATTTAAGAGGCGTTTTTGAATTTCCTGCGTGTTGCCAATTTCGAGATTGACTTCGATGCCGGGAAACGCGGCGCGAAACTGGGCACAGATTTCGGGCAGCAAATAAACGCCAATGGTCGTGCTGGCCCCGATAGATAACTGCCCGCGCGCCAGTTGGCGTAGTTCGTTTAAGGCGCGCGAGGCGTCGGTTTCGAGCGCGAAAATTTGACGCGCGTAATCCAGCAAAACTTCGCCGCCTTCAGTGAGGCGCACGCCTTTGGACAAGCGATGAAACAAGGCCATGCCGAGGCTTTTTTCCAATTCGCGCAGTTGTTTGGAAACCGCTGGCTGCGAAATATGCAGTTTTTCAGCGGCGCGCGTGAGATTTCCCGTTTCTGCCACCGCCAAAAATATCGCCAGATGGTTGAAGTTCATGCTGATTTCGTAGATTACCGCCTTTGTAAAGTCGTTTACAGCACTCGTAAGTCACTATACGCGAGGTGTAAAGTCGTTTACGAGCGCTGTAAAGCACTATACGAGGCGCGTATAGTGATTTACGACGGTTGTATAGGACTTTACGGCACTCGTATAGTGCTTTACAGCTCTCGTATAGTGCTTTACGACACTCGTATAGCGATTTACGGCGCTCGCATAGGGCTTATCCAAAAAGAAAAGGCCCGCGACAGAATATCTTTCTGTGCGGGCCGTTTGTTAATGCTTGAATCAATCAATACGCACTTCGTGGCCGGTGCGGGACGATTCGTAAATGGCGTCCAAAATCTTTTGCAGGGCCAGCGATTCGGTGGGTTTGATGAATGGCTCGGCTTTTCCAAGCAGCACATCAATGAAATGCGCCATGCGGTTGGTGTCTACCAGCGTCGGCAGCATTTCGACGGGTTCGATTTTGTAGCCATCGGGCGTGTCGTGCAAGATTTCCAGCGGCGGCAAGCGCAAACCGGCCTCGGTGCCGAAGATTTGCGTGTTGTCGGCGTTATCCAAGTGACCGGCCCACGAAGTTTCCAGTAAAACGGTGCGCCCGCTTTTCAGTTTGATGAGCGCAATCGCCAAATCGTCCACGTCGAAGGGCTTGCTCGGATCAATTTCGCCTTTGCCCCAACTGCCGTCGCCCAAACCGCGCGGGCCGAACTCTGAATAGGTTTTGCCGCTGACAGCCGCCGCGTCAAATTCGCCCATCAAATACAAAGCGCGGTCAAGCGCGTGAACGCCGATGTCATAAACGCAGCCACCGCCGGCGAATTTGGTTTGCGTGAACCACGAACCAATGCGCGGGATGCCGCTGCGACGCATCATGGCGGTTTTGGCGTGATAAACGTCGCCCAAATCGCCGCGCGTGATGAGTTGCTTGGCGGTTTGCACCGTTTCGGTCATGCGATTGTTTTGGCCGACCATCAACAATTTGCCGCTTTTATTGGCCGCTTCGACTAATTTGGCGGCGTCGGCTGCGTTGGTGGCAACCGGCTTGTCAATCATGACGTTTTTGCCCGCTTGCAAGGCTTCGAGGCCAACCGGCGCGTGCAGATAGTTCGGCAATGCGATGGAAATGACATCAATATCTTCGCGCGCCAGCAGTTCTTTGTAGTCGGTGACAAGTTCGGGCACGTTGTATTTTTCAACGGCTTCTTGCCCGCGTTCGGGCGAAACTTCCGCGACAGCCACGACTTTGACGGCTTCGTGTTTTTGAAACGAATCAATGTGATTGAGGCCAATGGCCCCAGCGCCGATAACGGCAACGTTAAATGAATTTTTCATGGGAATCGCGCGCAGTTTACGGCAATAGGCCGCGAAAAACAGCCCTCACCGCCAAAAGACAAACAAAACCGGCGCGAAAGCAATCGCTTTCGCGCCGGTTTTGTGTGTTTTTACTTCTTCGCGCTTTGGCTGGCATCGAAAAATAAAATGGCGTTGCCTTTGTGCTGAATGGTTGGCTTTTGCCACTTGCGATGAAGAAATTTCATATGGTTTTGGTAGTCTTTACCATCCCACCAAAATTCATAGATTGCCCCACTGCGAGTGCCAGCAATGGCTCGATAATCAAGTGTATGTAATGCAAAATCTTGAAGATTCGATATTGGTTCTACTTCTTCTATGAAATAAATGAACGGCACACGATTATTGTATTGATTGACCGCGCGATTAACAGTCTTTTGATACTCTATGTCCTCTGAATCATCCACATATGTTGGCTCCCACTTTTGTATGAGACCACAATTAATAGCACCGTAAAATTGCAACCCCAAAACCTTACGCGCTTCGCGTTCAGCAGCATTTATATGCGAGTCGTTGCGCCAATACATGAATTTGACGGACACAAGCAAAGCTACTGGAATCGTCACGGAAACAAACCAGCGCAAGAATTTGGTTTTTAGTGGCGCTTTCATGGCTTTCATTACACCAAAAACAAAACCGGCTCGAAAGCGATTGCTTTCGAGCCAGTTTTTGTGTTGTGGTTTAGCGGGTTTGGTCAACCGTGTAATACAAGATCGCCATGAAATGGGCGCGCTTGATTTGTTCGGCGACGACACGCTGGTGCTTGGCGCAATTGCCCGTTGAGCGGCGTGGCAGAATTTTGCCACGATCACTTATGAACGGCTTCAATTGCGTTGCGCTTTTGTAGTCCACCGACAACGCTTTGTCGGCGCAAAAGCGGCACTTTTTAGCCTTCATCGGGCGCAGCGGACGGCGGCTGCGCGAAGAAGAAGAATTAAGTCGCATGAATTAAATACTCCTTTGGCTTCCAGTGCGCGCGTTTGAACACACTTTAGCCTTCTTACTCATCAGCGAATGGGTCGCTGTCATCAAAATCGTAATCGTTTTGTGGATAAGCCGGTTGTGGAGCCGCGCCACGTCCTGCCGGAGCCGCTTGCGCGGCGCCTTGCGGACGAGGAGCGCCTTGCGGATTGCCTTGCGGAGCCGGACGTGCTTGCGCTTGTTGAGGCGGAGCCGCGTTTTGCGAACGGGCCGGAGCCGCGCCCATTTCGTCGTCGAAATATTCGCCGCCACCGCCTTGTGGAACACCTTGTCCGCCGCCTTGACGGTTTTGGTAGCCGCCACTGCCTTGCGAACCGCCTTGCGGGGCGCTTTGCGAGCCGCCTTGCGGGGCGCTTTGCGAGCCGCCACCTTCGCCATCGCGGGCCGCGTCGAGTGTTTCAATGTTGTCACATTGAACATCTGCCGACATACGGCGCTGACCGTCTTTATCGGTGTATTCGTTCAGTTCAATTGAACCTTCGACACAGATTAAACGGCCTTTTTGGACGTATTGCTGCATGAACTCAGCTTTCTGACGCCATGCAGTGCAACGGAAGAAGTCGGTCTTGCGCTCTCCGGTTTGCTGATCTTTGAAGCGGCGATCTACAGCGATGCTGAAAGATGCCACGGCCAGACCACTGGAGGTGTAACGCAATTCGGGGTCGCGGGTCAGGCGACCAATCAAAATGACCTTGTTCAATGACGGCATAACTTGTCTCCTCTCCTGACGGTCTTGAAAATTACGAACGGCTCAGACCGGACAGGGCACACTTTTCTCAAAACAACCGCTCGCTACAAACATTATAACGAAGCCTGTTTTCATTGAAAAGAGAAAAACCGGCATTTTTTCCACGATTTATTCTTCGTCCAGACGAATCGTCATGTGACGCAGAATTGCTTCATCCAGCTTCAATACGCGGTCAAGTTCAGCAGCAGCTTCTTTTGTAAAGCGGCCATTGATGATGACGTAGAAGCCTTCGATTTCTTTTTTGATGATATAAGCCAGACGGCGTTGTTCGGAAACGCGCACGTTGTCCACGACGCCACCGCTTTCTTCGATGATGGCGCGGGCACGCTTGCTGGCCTCGTCGGTGCTTTCAGTGATGCGAACGATGAAAATCAATTCGTAATCGCGGCCACCTTCCACTTCGACACGTTCGGTCGCAGCAGGGGCGGTTGCCGTTTGTGACAACGATTCGTTCAGTTCGGGTGCGTTCGCGGGTTCAGCAGTAGCTTCGTCAGCAGTAGCTTCTTCAGCGACAGCTTCGTCGGCAACGACTTCGTTAGTAGATGCTTCTTCAGCAGAGGTTTCTTCGGACGCTTCAGGCGCGTCGGTTTCTTCTGTCGTTTCGGCGACAGGGATTTCTTCTTCAGCCAATCAGTTCACCTCCTTCCTGTGGGCGATCTTGCTTGATAGGAATTTTCCTACAAGACATGGCCTCCGGCCCGGATTGGCACACCGAAGGCAGGAAGGTAAATTTACAAGCCCCTTAATTATAGAGAAGCCGATTCAATGCTGCAACCTGAATTTATGTTGCGTTTTTACTTCCCAAGGGCTTCCAGAATGACTTCTTCGCGCGAAAGCAGGCGCCCGCGTCGCCATAGGGCTTCGATATTGGCGTCGTCGCCATTTTGTGCAAGGGCGGCGCGGGTTTGCGCGACGCAATCTTCGTAGCAGGGGCGAGCGATGGGGAATAAAACGTGGCCGGTGGCTTCACGCAAGGCATCGGTGGCGCCCAAAAAGCGCGCGGCGCGTTGTGGTTTGCCGTCATGCAAGGCCAGCCATGCGAAATGTTCCAATACATAAACTAATTCCCACACGCTGCCTAAATCGCGCAGAATCATCAAATTTTCGATGCTATACGCGCGCGCTGCGTTAATGTCGCCTTGATGCCACGCAACGCGGGTCAGGCCCAATAACGCTCGCGCTGTGCTCCATTTATCGCCCATTTCACGCAGTAAAGGCAAGCTGGCTTCGTGGAGTTCGCGAGCGGCGATGTAGTTTTTCTCCATACCTTCCACCCAGCCGAGATTATTGAGCGCGAAGGCGATGCCGCGCCTGTCATTTAGTTCGTGCGAAATATCCAGAGATTCTTCGAGAAGTTCGCGCACGCCGCCGTCGGCGAGATAGAATTTCACCAAAGCCAGACCCAGCATAAAATCTTTAATGATGCGCGGGTCGCCATCAGTGCGCACCAGCATTAAGCCTTCTTCGAGCATCGCTTTGGCTGAAGCATCGCCTTGACACATGGCGACCAAGCCGAGGCTATGCAGCGCGTTAGCCACGCCGCGCCGATATTCGGGCGTGTTAGGAGCATCTTGCAGACGCACCAAACTCAGGCATTCGCCCAGCAAACGCCGCGCGGCAGAAAAATCGGCGCGATACCATGCCAAACGGCCCGCGCCATTGAGCGCCCGCAAATAAAGCGGCAAGGGCAGAGGCAGGTTCGGCGCAATAGCGAGAGGGCGCGTCGTTTTTTTCGCGGATTCATCTTTTGTCTTTTGGGGTTTGACAACGCTATCGGTGAGGCTATCAGCGACACCATGTGTGCCAGCGGCGCTTAAAGCGCGGTCAAGCCAGTCGCGGCCTTCGGCGAAAAGACCGCGCGCTTCCCAAAAACGCCACAAGGCGCCCGCCATTTGCACGCATTGGGCCGGCGCGTGGCAAAGCGACCATGCCAGCGCGGCGCGCAGATTGTCAATTTCCGGGTCAAGATGGCGCAGCCACACATCGCGTCCGGCATCCATTAATTCAAAAGAAGCGCGTTCAGCAAGGCCAATATAATAGGCGGCGTGGCGCGCTTCCAAAGCGGCGCATTGCGTAGCGTCCAATTGCTCCATGGCGAAACTGCGCAGCATGGACAGCATGGAAAAACGGATTTCCTCGCCTTGTTCTTCGGCGGCAATCAACGAATGATCTTGCAAGCGCAAGAGGTTTTCAAAAGCCTCGCCGGTAAAAGGATCGTTTGTTTCCGGTTTCAGATTTCTGGCTTCGGTGACCAGCTTCAAATGCTCCTCGCCTGCTAACGGAGCATCGTTTAAGGCATCGTCATCCGCAGTCGCGACAAATTGGGCCGCTTCAGGCGTCCATCCGCCTCGAAAGACCCACAGGCGCGTGAAAAATTGGCGCAGTTCAGCATCAAGGAGTTCATAACTCCATTGAATCACGGCCCGCAATGAGCGTTGGCGGGATGGTGTGTTCAAACGATCATCATGAAAATAATCCAAATGATCGAAGTCTTTGTCCTCGCTTGGCTCACGATTTTCGGCGTGCTGTTCGCGATTTTGCTGTGCGCTGCGGCCAAAAAGCGAAACAATCTGCTGCGGTGTCAAGCCTTGCGAGTGCGAAGCTACCAGTTCAATGGCTAAGGGCACGCCTTCTAACAGCCGACAAAGTTGCGCGACGGCATCCGTATAAGGCGGATTCAATTCGAATGTCGGGCGTGCCAAGCGAGCGCGATCAACAAAAAGCCTTACGCTATCAGAAGTGTTAGTTTGCTGACGCCACCGCCGGTGTTCGGCATCCGAGAAGGGGCGTCCGGCTTGTTCGGCAAGTAGGGGCGGCACAGGCAAGGGTAGAACAGGAACTTCGCGTTCGCCTTCAATATCCAGACTGTGCCGTGAGGTCACCAGACAGGACAACGAAGGCGCCATCATCAGCAATCTTTTTAAAATGTCCACGCCGCCATCGCGCAGTTGCTCGAAATTATCCAGCACCAAAAGCGACGGGCATTGCCCCAATTCGTTGACGACTTGCAGCCACGGATCAAGGGCCGGTGCGCCCGGCAAGCGCAGCGTATCCACGATGGCGTGAATGATTAAATGTGGCTCGCGCACTCCCGACAGCGGAACAAACCACACAGCGCGCCGATAGGCATCGCGCAGGCTGCGGGCAGCTTCCAGTGCCAATCGTGTTTTGCCGCAGCCACCAAATCCCGTTAGCGTGACGATGCGCGCCGCCGATGGCGCGCCGGAGCGATTGTGATTTGTCGAGCTGCGCGAAGCATTGGTATGGCGACGGGGCGTTAGCAGCGTCGCGATTTCTTGTAACTCGCGTTGGCGTCCAAAAAACGAAGTCAACGATGTGGGCAAATCGCCTGAATGTAGCGGTGGCGCCAGCAAAGCGGGAAACACGCGCGCCGCCAAATTGGGATATGAAATTTGATAAATGCGCTCTGGAACCGACACATTATGCAAGCGATAAATGCCCATGTCCTCCAGGGCCACATCGCCTTCAAGATCACGACGAAGCAACACACCCGTCACTTCCGAGCAAAGCGTTTGGCCGGGATGCCCAGCTTGTAAAACCGACAACGCCCGATCTAAAGCCGCGCGTTTGATGCCGGTTTGCATAGCGGCCACCGGCACGCCTGTATGACCTGCATAAAGGGGCCGTTGTGAGTCTTCGATGGCCCACAACCCGCCATCGCCGGTGTCCAATGCCATGCGGCAGGCGCCGCAATAGGCATTAAATTGGGCATGACTGCGCAATTGGCGGCGAATGGCCGACGCACAAGAAAGGGCATCGCTCGCCGCACGAAAAATCGTCCACAGGCTGTCAGAGCGCAAGGGGCCAAATTCGTGACCGCCATAGCGCCCAATGATGTCGCGCAACCGCGCTCGGCAATTGCTCTGCTCATTTTCTTCGTCCCCTGAAAGAGGCCCGTCGTTGTTTGGTGAATGCAAATTGTCGAGCAATAAAAACGTGACGGAGCTTCCAACCCATAACGAGGAACGAGCTTTGGTCACTTTGGGCGAATGAGCGGATTTTTCGGACGTTCCATGACCATTGTGACCATTGGTATGCCCATTTGCGTGCCCGTTTGTATAACCATTCAAATGCCCATTGGTATGTCCATTTGGCCCCACAGCGTGCTTTTCAACAGCGCGCTTTTCAAGCGAATTTTTCTCGGATGCCAAAACGCGCGCCGAGTTTAGGAGGATAGATTGAGTTTCTATTTGGGGTGAGGGTTTGCTGGTGGAGTGCGTCGTTGTTTTGGCTTGTGGTTTCAGTAACGATGCCATTAAAGCCTGCGTCGTGGGAGCAGGCGCGCGTCCGAAGCTTTTGCGGAGGGCTTTACTGAAACGCTCGTAGTGCAAGCGAGCCGCATCGTGTTGGCTTTGCGCGACATAGAGGCGTAGCAAATCATAATGGGCTTCTTCGCGCAAAGGGTCAACGCTGGCCGCGTGATAGGCATAGCGCAAGGCGCGTTCGGGTTCGTTGGCTTCTTCGAGTAGCGACAATAAATCGCGCGCGGCATCGAAAAACAAGCCTTCCAAGCGCCGCGCTTCGGCAGGAATCCAGCCTTCTTCGTAGTCGCGCAGTAATTCGCCGCGATATAAATCTGCGGCCTCGCATAAATGGCGCGAACGCGCTGCCAAAGTTGTCGCGCCTGCGGCGGCTTGCAACTCATTCTCAAAAAGCGTGACATCGGTCACGGTATGCCGCCACTTTAAGCCGATGGTGTGGTTGCCAATAACTATTAAATCATCGGGATTAAACCCTTTTTCCGCTAAAGTGTTCTTTAAACGATTTAAGGTCACGCGCAGATTATTGCGGGCTTTTTCCGTGTCGCTATCGGGCCAAAGCGCATCGGATAATATATCGCGGGCCTGACCTTCGCCGTGATGATTTGGGCGATGAAAAGCCAGATAAGCGAGCAGAGCGCCAGCCTTGCGCGCCGGAAAATGAGTAATGGCATCGCCGGGGCCTGCGCCCGGTGGCAAAAGGCGCAAACTGCCGAACATTTCGATGCGCCACAAAGGTTCTGTGCCTGAATTTGCGTTGTCGAAGCTATCATTTGCTATTTCGGTCATTTTGGTTCCTTCGCGTAAAATAAATAAATTCGTCACCATGCCAGAAACTACAGGCATGAATTCTGTATAAGTTAAGGTGAAAATCCGGCGTGGCTTGCGCAACTGCAATCAGTTGATAGTTTAATCGTCTTGAGGCGCCGGAGGAATTTTCACTATGCTGGCAACTTCGGCAAAAACGACCTTGCACTATTCAATATAGTGAATTTTCGCTGCTGTTCCAATCAAATTTTTATTTTTCGGGGGAGAAATGCCTTTCGAGACGTATTTTCGAGGCACAATGTCAGGAAATGGCGAAACCTCCGGCGTGCGCGCCATGCCCACTGTGACTTCGTGGAGCTAAACCAAGAGTGCGCTACGAAGAAACCGGCGCCGAATTAATTTTCGGCGCCGGTTTCTTTTAGATTTGTATTTTTAATTGAGGGGTGAATTCCCGACACGCGGGAAGAAATTTTCTATCAGGCTTCGACGGCATCGAGTT